>JABWBG010000248.1 GCA_013360575.1 Caldilineales bacterium | reverse complement strand
AAAGTGAGTTGCACGACCGCCCAGCGATCCAGCTCAATAGCGAATCGTTGCGACGGTCGTGCAACTCACTTGCCGCGCGATCCAAAGTGAGTTGCACGATCGCCCAGCGATCCAGCTCAATAACGAGTCGCTGCAGGCGGTCGTGCAACTCACTTTGGATCGCGCTTGACAAACCGCCAACTTGCTGTATAGTTAATATGCTCCATTCTTTTGACGCTGCTAAAATTAATGGAGCGTATTGACGTGCAGCGCCGCCCGATCTCCACACCTCAGGCGGCAACGTCCAGCCCCTCCATATTCTTTTTTTTCACCAGGAGACACCACACGATGAGCGATCAGTACAAATTCCTCCTCACCGAAAACGACATCCCGCGCGACTGGTACAACATCAATCCAGACATGCCCGTCAACCCGGCGGTCACCGCCTGGAACGCGGTGCTGCATCCGCAGACGCAGGAGCCGGTCACGCCCGATTTCCTCGCCGTGCTCTTCCCCATGCGTTTCATCGGCGAGGCGGTCAGCTTGGACCGCTGGATCGAGATCCCAGAAGAAGTGCGGGAGATCTACAAGCTGTGGCGGCCCACGCCTATGATCCGGGCGCGACGGCTGGAGAAGGCGCTGGATACGCCTGCCCATATCTACTATAAATATGAAGGCGTTTCGCCGGTCGGCTCGCACAAGCCCAACACCGCGGTGCCGCAGGCATTCTATGCCAAGCAAGAGGGCATAGCCGGGTTTACCACCGAGACCGGGGCCGGGCAGTGGGGCTCGGCTTTGTCTATGGCCGCCAATTTCTTCGGGCTGGAATGCCATGTGTACATGGTCAAGGTTTCCTATCATCAGAAACCCTACCGCCGCATCATCATGGAAAACTTCGGCGCCACCGTCACCGCCAGCCCCTCGAACAAGACCCACTACGGGCGCAGCGTGCTGGAAAACAATCCGGACAGCCCCGGCTCGCTGGGCATCGCCATTTCCGAAGCAGTGGAAGCCGCGGTGATGTCGAATGGCAAGTACAAGTACTCGCTCGGCTCGGTGCTCGGCCCGGTGCTGCTGCACCAGACGGTGATCGGGCTGGAATCGCTGAAGCAGATGGAGATGGCGGGGGAATACCCGGATGTGGTGATCGGCTGCGCTGGCGGCGGCAGCAACTTTGCCGGCTTTGCCTTCCCCTTCGTTCACCAGAATCTGACCAACGGCAAAAACGCCCGCATCGTGGCGGTGGAGCCGACCGCCTGCCCCACCCTGACCAAGGGCAAGTACACCTTCGACTACGGCGACACGGCCCGCATGGCGCCGATCGTCAAGATGCACACCCTGGGCCACGATTTCGTGCCCGCGGGCATCCACGCCGGCGGCCTGCGCTACCACGGCATGGCCCCGCACGTCTCGGCCCTGGTCGATAGCGGCCACATCGAAGCCGTAGCCCTCGACCAGTTGGACACCTTCGAGGGGGCCATGATGTTCGCCCGCGCCGAGGGCCTCTTCCCCGCGCCCGAATCCGCGCACGCGGTGCGACAGGCGATCAACGAAGCCCTCAAAGCCAAGGAAGAGGGCGTGAAACGGGTCATCGCCTTCAATCTGTCGGGGCATGGCTTCTTCGATCTGACCGCGTACGACGAATACAACAAGGGCAACTTGCAGCGCTTCGAGTATCCAGAGGCGCAGATCGCCGAGTCCATGGCGCACCTCCCCCAAGTCACGCTGTAATACCGCAGCCGACCGGGCCTGCCCGCGTGCAGGCAGGCCCGGTTTGTCTCATCGGGCGCTGAAGATGAGCAGTCTTGCCCCATCCGATATCTGCCTGCGGATTGTGCCCGTTTCCTGCCTGCAATTGCACGAGGAGGACGATCCTTACCGGGTGAAGCGGTTGATGCAAGCCGTGCAGCGCGATGGCAAGCTGAAAAACCCCATCATCGTCGCCCGGCAAGCCCAGACGGAGGAAGCCTACGTCGTTCTGGATGGCGCCACCCGCACCACAGCCCTGCAAGAGATGGGCGTGCCCTACGCCCTGGTGCAGATCGTGGACTACGCCTCCAGTCGGGTGAAGCTGGAAGTCTGGCACCACATCATCGTTGGCCTGCCAGAGCTGCGCCTGCTGGGCAACCTGGGCGAGATCGCACACCTGCATGTGATGCGGCTGGATGAAGCACACAGCCAGGGCAAGCTCAGCCGCCGCG
Source organism: Caldilineales bacterium (assembly GCA_013360575.1). Classification (GTDB taxonomy): domain Bacteria; phylum Chloroflexota; class Anaerolineae; order J102; family J102; genus JABWBG01. The sequence goes on along the minus strand of JABWBG010000248.1, from coordinate 3,244 downwards.
AACTGTTGGCCCGGCTGATGCTGCGCAACGGCCAGATGTTCGCCATCACCTCCGAGGGCAACATCCACGTGCAAGCCGAGCGGCTGTGCGAATTGGTGGCCCTCTACCGGGGCAAGGCGGAAGTGCATCGCATCGCCTCGGTAGAACTGCCTGATTTGCTGGATGATTATCCTGACCTGACAGCAGTCGTCTCCTTTCCCCCCTTCACGCCGGCGGAGATCATGCAGATCGCGGCCAACGGCAAAAAGGTGCCGATGGGCATCACCCGCCACCTGATCGCGGGCAGGGTGTTGGGGATGGGCGCCCCTCTGGAAGTGCTCACCCGGCCCGATTCGCTGCAAGAGAAAAACGCCTGGCTAGAGCAGCAGATCCGCATGCGCCTGCATGCCAACAAGATCCGGCTGTACCAGGAGCCGGTGTTTGTTTTCGATGATTAGCGTACAATTTAATAATTAATGATTAATAATTAATGATTAATAACCCATAACTGACATGTCAAAACAATTGCTCCTGGGAAACGACGCCATCGGTCTGGCGCTGGTAGAGCAGGATTGCCGGGTGGTGACCGGCTATCCTGGCACGCCCAGCTCCGAAATCCTGGCCGGTGTAATCAAATACAAGCAGCAGCACGACCGCCAGATCTACACCGAGTGGTCGACCAACGAAAAGGTGGCGCTGGAAGTGGCCCTGGCCGCCACCTGGGTGGGGCTGCGCGCGGCCGTGACCATGAAACAGGTGGGGTTGAATGTCGCCTCGGACCCCCTGTTCAGCGCCGCCTACCAGGGCGTCAAGGGGGGCTTCCTGGTCATCGCCGCCGACGACCCCGGCCTGCACTCTTCGCAAACCGAGCAGGACTCGCGGTTGCTGGCCCTGACGGCCAAGGTGCCGGTGTTCGATCCCTCCAGTCCAGAGGAGGCGCGGGCAATGGTCGGCCATGCCCTCTCCCTCTCCGAGCGCTATGCCCTGCCGGTGATGCTGCGCCCCACGACCCGCATCTGCCACGCCCTGCAAAGCATGGCGTTGAACGGCCTGGAGCCGCAGCGCTCCATCTCGAAAGAGCGCTTCCGCAAGGAGCCGGAGCGCTGGGCCGCGACGCCCAAATTCCGTTTCTATCAGAAACGTGAACTCAACCAGAAGCTGCTCGAGATCGAAAAGGAATTCGATCTTTCCCCGCTCAATTATGTGGTGGATGCAGACGCCGCGGCGCGGGTGGGCGTCATCACTTCCGGGGCCGCCTTCCACACCACCCGCCAGGTGCTGGAGCAACTGGGCGTGCGCCTGCCCGTGCTGAAGATCGGCACACCTTATCCCCTGCCGCGGACGCGGGTGAGCGCGTTCATGGCCGGACTGGACGCGGTGATCGTGGTGGAGGAGACCGATGTCTGCATCGAGTTGCAGATGCCGGCCAGCCAGACGACGGTGCATGGCCGCCGCGATGGCGCCATCCCCGGGGCCGGAGAGTTGACGCCCGATGTGCTCTTCGCCGCCCTGAAAGAGACTCTGAACCGCCTGGGCGTGCCCACGCAGGCCCCGCCCGAAGATGCGCTGCTGGCCGAGACGGTGCAGGCGCTGCCCCTGCCCATGCGCCGGCCGCGACTCTGCCCCGGCTGCGGGCATCGCTCCGCCTTCTTCGCCATGAAGCGGACGTTCGGGCCGAAGGCGATCTATCCCGGCGACATCGGCTGTTATACCCTGGGATCCAACCTGCGGGCGGTGGACACGTTGGTGGACATGGGCGCGTCGGTCTCGATGGCGCACGGCTTCTACCACGCCAACCGCATCACCGGCGACTCGCGTCCGGTGATCGCCACCATCGGCGACTCCACCTTTCTCCACTCCGGCATCGTGCCCCTGCTGAACGCCGTGCACACCGGCGCCCGCTTCGTGCTGGTCATCCTCGACAACCACACCACGGCTATGACCGGCTTCCAGCCCACCATGGCCAACGACCGGCTGGCCGATGGCAGCGACGCCGCTCATAGCGTCTCGCTGGCGGGAATGGCCCGCGCCTGTGGCGTCAAATTCGTGGTGGAGGCCGACCCCTACCAACAGGAGAGCTTCGGCGCCCTGTTGCAGCAGGCCTACGATTTCTCGCAATCTGAGCAGGGCGGCGTGGCGGTCATCGTCGCCGACCACCCCTGCGTGCTCTATGACAACAGCCCCATCCTCGAACACCCCGTCCCCGTCCTGATCACCGAAGAGTGCGATGGCTGCCGCTATTGTGTGGAGGCGTTCGAATGCCCGGCCCTGTCGCTGGCGCCCGACCGCAGCCGTGTGAACATCGATTACAAGATCTGCGTCAATTGCGGTCAATGCATCGACGCCTGCTTCAAAGGCTTCATCGTGCCAGATTATCAGAAAGTTATTAGTTAATTAATTATTAGTTATTACACGCATCACTATCGCATGGAAACCAAGATCATCATTTGTGGGTTGGGCGGCCAGGGTGTGGTGTTCTTGACCCGTCTGCTGGCCAACACCGCCATCGCCGCCGGGCACGAGGTCATGGTCTCGGAGACGCACGGGATGAGCCAGCGCGGCGGTTCGGTGCTTTCGCATCTCAAGATCAACGGCAACCAGGCGCCCCTGATCCAGCATGGCGCCGCCGACTTGTTGCTGGCCCTGGAGGTGGATGAGGCGGCGCGGCATCTTGGCTATCTGCGGGCGGGAGGGACGGCGTTTGTCGATGCCGAGCGCGGGCTGCGGCCCGAATTGGACGCGGACATCGCCCGCCTGGGCCTGCGCGTACACTGCCTACCCGCCAGCAAGATGGCCATCGCCCTGGGCGCGCCGACCATTGCCAACGTCATCCTGGCCGGATTCGCCGCCGCCCACCCGGAGATGCCCCTCGCCTACGAAGCGCTCAGCCATGCTCTGGAAGCCGGCTCCGGCCGCCATAGCGATCTCAATCTCGCCGCGCTCGAGGCGGGATTTCGGTTCAGTAATCAGTAATCAGTAATCAGTAATCAGTATTCAGTATTCAGTATTCAGTATTCAGTATTCAGTATTCAGTATTCAGTATTCAGTATTCAGTTGTTATTTCGGTTTCTTTTTTTAATCATTGGTTATTGATTATTGATTATTAGATATTTTTGGTGTACTTTTTGAGGAGCGTAAGCGCCAAATCCTAAAGAGCTTAAAGACCCTTTCTCTACCGGACACTTTTTTGAACGAGGTCCAGCAACGATTATGAAATAAGGTCAGTCACGAGTACCCTTCTGAAAGAAGACTAATTCAAATCAGG
>JABWBG010000247.1 GCA_013360575.1 Caldilineales bacterium | reverse complement strand
ACCGGGTGGTGGCCGTAGTCATCGACCAGCGTGAAGCTGCCACCGCTCGGCAGGGCCACCTCGCCATAACGCTGGAAGCGGCGACCGACCCCCTTGAACTCGGCCAGGGCCTTGACGATGGCTTCGTCGGCTACCTGCACCTCGGTGGCCACGGCGATGGCGGCCAGGGCGTTGAGCAAGTCGCGCACCTCGGGGCGTTCGTAGAATCCGCGCCCGGCGACGGTGACAAAGGGGATGCCAGCCTCTTCCAGCGCGTCCTCGTAGACGCCGAAATAGGTGGAGGCGCGGAAAAGCAGAGCCATCTGTTCCCACAGACAGCCCTGGCTGTGCAGATGGTGCAGCCGCGCGGCCAAACCGGCCGCGGCAGCCGCCCGCCCCTCGAGCGCGTTCCCCAGCCCCAGATGAAACTCGATCCAGGGCGGGCAAAGGGGCAAGGCCGGCGCGCTGCGGCGCGCGCGCAGGGGGGCAAAGGGGGTGTGATAGCCGCGGCCCGGCAGGTCAGCCGCGGCCATGACCGGGGCCAGTAACTGGTTCAGCGCCTCCACCAGGGCGTGATGGCTGCGATAGGTGACATCCAGGCGCACCTCCTGGCCGCCGGCGGCGGCGATGTCGGCCTGGGCCTGGCGAAAGACCTGCACATCCGCGCCGCGAAAGCGATAGATGCTTTGTTTGGCGTCGCCGACGATGAAGAGAGCGGCGCCGGCTCCAGGCTGCTGCGGTTCCGAGAACGCGGCCAGGTGATCGATGATCTGCCGTTGGCGGGCGTTGGTGTCCTGGAACTCGTCCACCAGCAGGGCGGCGATGGCAGCCTGCCAGCGCTGGCGCACAGGGGGATGGGCATCAAGCAGGGCCACGGTCTTGCCTTCCAGATCATCGAAATCGAGGGCGTGGCGCTCCTCCTTCATGCCCTCGTAAAGGGCGAGGCCGCGCTGGAAGAGGCGATGCAGGGCCGGTTGCAGGGCCGCGACCTGCACATCCAGCGCCCAATCCACGTCGCCGGGCAGATTGGCGCCCAGCAGTGGTTTCAGGCAGGCGTCGTAATGCTGGCGCAGCGTTTGCATGGCCTGGTGGGCCACGGCCAGATCGTCCCCGCGCCAGTTGGCCTTGGCTCCGTGCGGGCTGTTGGCCCGGCGCATGGCTATCAGGCCCTGGATCACCTGCGGCCAGGCCTGGGCGGCCAGCCCTGCGCGCGCGTCCTGCCAGTGCGCCAACAGGAGCAGGCGGGCCTGTTCCATCTTGTCCTCGGGATTGGGGCTGCGGATGGCGGCCAGATCACCAAGCGCTTGCTGCCAGGCCGGGTCCGCCACTTGCTGGGCAAACCACGCGCCCGCGGCCTGGGACCAGCAGACTTGCGCGTCCGCGGCCACGGCCTGGAAGGCGCGATCGGCATCCAGCCGCTGCCCCAGCAGGTCGGCGAGGGCGCGGCGCAGGTCGTGCTCGCGCAGGGGGCCGAAGAGGCCGGTGCAGAGGGGATCGGCAATGGCCCAGGCCAGCGCCTGCTCCACGGCCCGGGCCTGCCACAGGGCGGCGGTGTTCTCCTCCAGCACCTCGAACAGGGGATCGATGCCCGCCTCGGCGGGATGCGCGCGGAGGATGTCTGCGCACAGGCTGTGGATGGTGCCGATGCGGGCCGCGTCCAGAGCGGTGAAGGCCGCGTCCCAGGGCGCGCGCGCCTCTCCCGCGGGCAACTGATTCCGCCAATCGGCGATGAATGTGCGGATGCGGTTGCGCATCTCGTGCGCGGCCTTTTCGGTGAAGGTGACGGCCACCAGGCCGCGCAGGGGCTGACCCTGCTGCAGGTGCCAGAGATAGCGGCCCGCCAGGGTCAGCGTCTTGCCGGAGCCGGCCCCCGCGGTCACGGCCACGGCGCGGGCGGCGCTGCACACCGCGGTTTCCTGATCCTGGCTGAGCGCGAGAGAGGTGAGGATGTTCATGTGCGCTGCGGGCGGTAGCGCCAACAAAAGGCTGTGGCCGGGCAACTGGCAGGGCAGCCCTCCGCGGGGGGGTGGGGCTGGAAACGCGCGGCGCGAATGCCGCGTACATGGCTGCGGGCATGGGCCACGGCCGTGGTCATGGCCTCTGGGCCATAGGTTTCCAGGGTCAGGCTGCTGGGTTTGGCCGCGCCCAGATGCCAGTAATGGCCCTGGTGCACCTCGCCCAGGCCCAGCGCCCGCGCCGCGGCCAAGGCATAGAGGGGGAGTTGGATGCGCTTGCCCTCGGTGAGATCGTTGGGGCGAATGGGCGTGCTGCCCGATTTGTAGTCGATGATGCGCAGCCGGCCATCAGGCGCCTGATCGATGCGATCGATGTAGCCGCGCAGCCACAGTGGCTGCTCGGCGGTGGAGAGATCGAGGGGCGGGCGGGCGGCCAGCCCGAACGCGGCCTCCAGGGCCAGGGGCGCATAGGCCCCCGCGGCCTGGCTCAGCGCCGCGAGGTTGCGGGCGAGCAGGGCCAGCATCTCCTGGCGTTGGTAGGCCCAGAGGGGGCCGGGGCGGAAGCCATAGCGCCGGGGCGCGTCCTCGAGCAGGGGGCCGGCGACCTGGGGCAACAGGGCCAGCAGCGCCGCCTCGCTCCACTCCCCCTGATCCCGCGCCCGCCGGTAGACCTCCTCCAACACCGCGTGGTAGATGGAGCCGAGGATGAGCACATCGAAGCCCTCGGTGGGGGCCGGTCGCGGCTCCAGGCCCAGAACCGTGCGCACAAAGAATTGAAAGGGGCAGACCGCGTAGGATTCCAGGCCGCTGCTGCTCCACACATGATCGGGTGGGAAAAAGCTGTGCACGCGGGCGGTCAGGTGCGCCAGATCGCCCTCATGCGGGCCGGCGGCGCGGCGGGCCTGCCGCGTTTCCAGGATGGCGGCGCTGCGTTGCACTTCGACCCCACCCCCGACCGCAGCCAGGTATTCAGGCAGGGACGCGGGCTGGGCGTCGGCATTCTGGCGCTGCGGAGACGCGGCAGTCAGGCGCTGCACCTCCTGCCAGTAGGGCGACGGCTCCCAGGCCTGGCCCTGCTCGCTGAGGTAGGGCCGGGTGAGCAGCAGGCGCTGGCGGACGCGGGTCGCGGCCTGGTAGAACAGGCTGATCTCATCCCCGCGCAGGCGGAGGGGCAGGGAGGCGCCGCGTGCGGCCAGGCTGACCCGCTCCTCATCCCACAGCAGGGGATCCTCCCGCTCCTGCTGTGGGAATTCCCCTTCGGACAGGCCCAGCAGGGCCACGGCCCGGAAGGAGATGCCGCGCGCTTGCAACACCGGCGCGGCCAGGATAGCGCCATCTCGCGGCCGCGGCAGGCGGTAGGACGCGGCCGCGACCGCGGCGGCCAATTCGCTGAAAAAGCGGGCGTAGGGGAGGGGCGGTGGCGGCGGGGCGGGCGGGGGGGAGAGGGAGGCGGTGATCGTCTCGGCCAGGAGCAGGCCGCGCAGCACATCTTTGAAGGCTTGGAGGGCGGCGATATCCCGTTCGCCGGCCGCGGGGTTGGCGCGGGCGCGGGCCACGACGTGCAGATCGGGCGTTTGCAGCTCGGCGGAATCATGGGCCGGGCCGCTGCCCCCCTTCTGCAGGTGCGGGTCGAGGCCGATCAGATCCTCGACAAAGGCAATGTGCGCGGCGAGCGTGGCAGACGCGGGCGGGCGCAGGGCGGCGGTGAAAGCGTCGAACATGCGCAGCAGGGCCGCGGCTTCGGCGGCGATGGGGCCTGCGACCGCAGGTTGGTTCTCCTCTTCCGATTCGGCTGCGGCTGCGATGTGGCTGCGCAGGGTCAGGGCCTCTCGCCACTGGGCAGCGCCGCCGCTGATGCGGGCCGCGGCCACGACCAGAGCCAGACGGGAGGCGGCGGTGGTCATGTCGGGGAAGGCAGCGCCGCCCGCGGCCAGCAGGCCGGCCCAGTCGAAATAGGGGCTGCGCCAGGCCGCGAGCACGCCGGCAGAGGGCCAATCGCGCAGGGGCAGGGCCAGCACACTCAGCAGCGCGGCCATGGCGGGGTTGGCGTGCAGGTCTTCGCCCCCGCTGAGGTAGAGGGGCAGGCCGAATTCGCCCGCGATCTCGGCCAGGTGCGGGCGATAGGGATCCAGGGTGCGGGCGAGGATGGCGCACTCGTGCGGGGCCACGCCCTCGCGCACGATCAGGGCCTTCAGCCAGCGCAGGGCCGCGCGGGCCTCTTCGCTGCGGTTGCGGGCCTCGATCAGGGTGAGGAAATCCCCCGGCGGAGGGGGCGAGGGGTGGGGGGTGAAGAGGGCGGCTTCGAAGGCATGGTTGGCGCTCGGCTCGGGGGGAAATGCGGGCAGGGAATGCAGGGTGACCGGGGCGCAGGCCGTGCACAGGCCCGCGCGGGCGCGGCTGAAACGGCGATGCGCGTCGCGATCGGGGCCGTCGCTCTCACCAGTGAGGGTGACGATGGCTTCGTCGGCGCGCTGGGCCAGCAGCCGCAGCACCGCCAGTTGCGTGGGGTTGAACTCGTCGAAGCCATCCACGGCCAGCAGGCGCAGGTTGGTGCAGAGTTTGGAGTTGTTTTCCAGGGCCAGCGCGGCCAGCCAGCCCTGCCCTTCGGCGTCGGCCCAGTCCGCGTCTTGCAGCCAGCCCTGATAGCGGCGGTAGATGGCGGCCAGCTCGGCCAGCCGCGGGGGCGCGGCCGCCGTCGCCGCGGTGAAAGCTTCTGGATCGATGCGCGCCTGCTTCAATTCCACGATCAGGTCACGCAGGCGGCGGAGAAACCCCGGTTTGTGGCGCAGGGGCGCGTAGTGGCGGAGCGCGCCTTCCTCGGCGAGGGCGTCGATCACCCCGCGCAGCAAGCGATGCTGCACCGGATCGGCCAGGCGAGGGATGGGCCGGCCCGCCAGCTCCAGCACCCTGGCAAAAAAGGCGTAGAAGGTGTCGATGTCCACGCCCAGGCCGCCGCCGGCCAGGGCCAGCCGCTGGCGGAAGACCTGCACCTGCTCCTGATTGGGCAGGATGACCCAGATGGCGTCCTGCAAGCCGACGGCGCGGGCGACGCGCACGCGCTGGATGATGTGGGCGGTCTTGCCGTGGCCGGCAGGGGCGAGGAGGAGTTTCACCAGGTGTGCCGTTTAGGGCGCAGGCCCAGATCAGGTTCGCAGCCTACAACGCCATCTCCGCGGCCAGGCGCTCGCCCAGGTCGATGCATTCCTGCACCGCCTGGATGAAGCCCTCGGCGGCGGCGAGGGAGGGGGGCGGGGCGTCTTCGCCCTCAGGCGGCGGCGCGGTCAGCTCGCGCACTTGCGAGAGACGGGCGGCCAAATCCGAGGGCAGGCGGTGGCTTTCCACCAGTTCGGCCTGGAGCAGGCGGGGGGAGGGCAGGGTCTCGGCGGGCGTGTAGTCCTGCTTGACCAGGGCCAGATGGGCGGAATAGGCCCAGCCCAAGGCCTGGCGCACGGGCCGCAACACCTCTTCGGGGAAGCCGCCGGCCAGCACCACGCCGGCCAGTTTCAGG
>JABWBG010000246.1 GCA_013360575.1 Caldilineales bacterium | reverse complement strand
GGCCCAACCCGCGCCCGCGCAACCGGCGCCCGCTCAACCCGCGCCCGCCCCCAGCCAGAGCAGCGGGCCCAAGTTCATCAACCTCGTGTTCAGCAAGCGCGTGACCGCAGATGGCCGTCCGATCAGCCCGGCGGATGTGCTGCCCAGCGGCGGCCAGCAACTCTTTGCCTCCTTCGATTTCTCCGGCATGCGCAAGGGCACAGCCTGGCGCCAGACCTGGGCCGTCAACGGCCAGCCGATCGTCGATCAGGAAGGCAAATGGGAGGACGCGGCCAGCGGGCGCAAGGCCCTGGTCATCGCCAATCAGCGCGGCCTGCCCGACGGCGAATACCATCTCATCCTCACCGTGCGCAACAGCATCGTGGCCCAGGGCCGGGTGCAGGTGGGACACCGTGTGGATGACACCGATTCCGAGATCTCCGGCCAGGTGATCGACGCGGAAACCAACCGCGGCATCGCCGGCGCTCTGGTCATCGCCCTCAAACCGGAGGTGCGGGCGCAGGATTTCGTGCGTCTGCAACGCCAGGACATGGCCTTCACCTCGGTCCGCACCGACGCGTCCGGCAACTTCACTTTCCCCAAACAGTTGCCCAAAGGCGCGGCCTATAGTATGGTGGTCGTAGCCCGCGGCTACCGCGATATGGTCATCGAAAGCGCGCTACGCGTCAGCGCCACCGCGCCCGAACACGCCCAGATCAACCCCATCCCCATGCAGCAAGAGTGACCGATGGTTGCCCGCCGAGACCTGCGCCAGCTGACCCCCTTTCTCTTCGAGATCGCCCAGACGCATCGCGCGGACATGCGCGTGCCTGCGCGCATCTACGCGGATGAGGAGATCATCCAGGCGGCGCTGATCGACCGCTCGCTGGAGCAACTGGTCAATACGTCCACCCTGCCCGGCATCGTCCAATACGCCCTGGCCATGCCCGACATCCATCAGGGCTACGGCTTTTCCATCGGCGGCGTGGTGGCCACCCGCGTCGCCGATGGCGTGATCTCGCCGGGTGGGGTGGGCTATGACATCAACTGCGGCGTGCGGCTTCTGGCCTCGGAGATGGAGGAGGGGGAGGTGCAGCCGCATCTGCCAGAGTTGGCCACAGCCCTGTACCAGCAGATCCCCAGCGGCGTGGGCACCGCCGGCTTCCTCAAGCTCAGCGACGCGCAGATGAAAGAGGTGCTGGAAACAGGCGCGAAATGGCCGCTACACCAAGGCATGGCCCGCCGCGAAGACCTGGCGCACACCGAGGAAGAGGGAACGATGCCCGCCGCGCGGGCCGACAAAGTCAGCCCCCAGGCGCAGAAGCGCGGCCGCGATCAACTGGGCACCCTGGGCGCGGGCAACCATTTCGCCGAGATCGATGTGGTGGATGAGATATTCGATCCGGCCCTGGCCCGCGCCTTTGGCCTTTTCCCCGGCCAGGTCGTCTTGCAGATCCACTGCGGCTCGCGCGGGCTGGGCCACCAGGTCTGCACCGATTATGTACAGCAGTTTCAGACTGCGATCAAGAAATATGACATTGTGCTGCCCGATCGCCAGCTTGTCTGCGCGCCGGTGCAATCGCCAGAGGGGCAGGATTATCTGGCGGCGATGGCGGCCGCGGCCAACTATGCCTGGGCCAATCGCCAGGTGCTGACGCATCAGGCCCGGCAAGCCTTTGCCGAGGCGCTGGCCGGCAAAGTCCGCGACTACGACCTGCGCCTGGTTTACGACATCGCCCACAACATGGCCAAGCTGGAGAGGCATGATGTGGGCGGCCATGATGAACGGGTGTGCGTGCATCGCAAGGGCGCTACCCGCGCGTTCGGCCCTGGCAACCCGGTGCTGCCTCCCGATTATCGGGACGCGGGCCAGCCGGTGCTGGTGCCGGGCAGCATGGGCACGGCCAGCTTTGTGCTGGCCGGCACCGCCGGCGCCATGGCGCAGACCTTTGGCTCCACCTGTCATGGAGCCGGCCGGCAAATGAGCCGGAAAGAAGCCAAGCGCCAGGTGCACGGCGCGCAGTTACGCAATCAGTTGCAGGCGCGCGGGATCGAGATCCGCGCCGGCAGCCTGGCCGGGCTGGCGGAAGAGGCGCCCATCGCCTACAAAGATGTGAGCCAGGTGGTGGAGGTGGTGCACAACGCCGGCATCGCCAACAAAGTGGCGCGGCTGCGCCCGATCGCGGTGGTGAAGGGGTAAGAAGCGAGATCAGCGGTCGCAGCGCGGCGCGCGCTGCGACTACTTGCCGCGCGAAAGGGCGGTCGCACAGCGGTCGGAGCGCTGGGCGCAACGAAGTTGCGCATGCGCTCCGACCGCTACGACTGCTCCGACCGCGCACACGCGCGCACGCTCCAAACTTGACGGCCAGATCGAGATCGGCATAAAATTAGGGTGCGCCATAAAATTACAAAACATTTTCTTATGGCCTGCCTAAAACCATTCACGATCCAGCGATGAGCGAAAGCGTCGAGATGTACCTGTTGCGCATTGCCCTGCTCCAGCAGGAAGGGCAGCCTGTGCCCCTGGCGCAACTGGCCGAAGAACTGGCCATCTCCCCCATCTCGGCCAATCAGATGTGCCGCAGGCTGGAGGAGCGAGATCTCGTCACCTATCAGCCCTACAAAGGCGTCACCCTCACCGCCGCGGGTGAGCGCATGGCCCTGACCGTGCTGCGCAAACGCCGGCTGTGGGAGGTGTTTCTGGCAGAAAAGCTGGGCCTGGCCCCGCAAGAGGCGGAGACTTTTGCCTGCCGCTTCGAGCATGTCACCCCGGACGATCTGGCCGAGGCGCTGGCTGCCTTCCTGGATCATCCCCAATTCAGCCCACAACGCCAGCCCATCCCCCCTGCCCTCGTCCCTGCGGCGCCGCTTTTCTTGATCCGCCTGGCCGACCTGCCCCCCGGCGCCAGCGGCCAGGTGCGCAGCCTCACCGCGGACCGGGCCGCGGCTGATTTTCTGGCCGCGCAGGGCCTGCACATCGGCGCCGACTTCGTCATCCTCGCCAGCGGCGAGGATGGCGCCCGCCTGATCGCGGCCGGCGACCGCACCCTGGCCCTGACCGCAAGCCTCGCCGCTGCCATTCACATCCTCCCCAGCGAGTCCCTTTGATGATCCCTGACGATGCCCTTCCCCTCACCCAGGCCCGCCCCGGCCAACCTTTGCGCCTGATCAAGATCGGCGGCGGCCGGCGCCTGCGCCATCGCCTGGCCGAGATGGGCCTGACGCCCGGCCTCGAATTCAGCGTGCTGCACGCGCACGGCGGCCCCCTGTTGCTGGCGGTGCGCGATTACCGGCTGGCCGTGGGCCGGGGCATGGCCGAGCAGATCTTCGTGCAGCCGTCCGGAGTTGAAGGATGAGCGCGCGCGTCGTGGCCCTGGCCGGCAACCCCAACACCGGCAAAAGCACCATCTTCAATGCCCTCACCGGCGCCCAACAGCACGTGGGCAACTGGCCCGGCAAGACCGTGGAGAAAAAAGAGGGGACATGGCGGTATCAGGGCCAGGAATACCGGTTGGTCGACCTGCCCGGTGCGTACAGCCTCTCCGCCTATTCCGTCGAGGAAAGGATCGCCCGCGATTTCATCAGCGACGAGCGCCCGCAGGTGGTCGTGATCGTCGTCGACGCCGCCAATCTGGAGCGCAACCTTTATCTGGTGGTGCAGATCCTGGAGATGGAGGCCAACGCCATCGTCGTCCTCAACATGCAGGATCAGGCGCTGGCCCAGGGCTTGCAGATCGATGGCGCGGGGCTGGCCGCAGCCCTGACCGTGCCCGTGCTGTTCGCCGCGGCCCGCCGCGGCGAAGGCCTGGAGCAGATCAAGACGCAGGCCGCGCGTCTGACCGAAACCGGGCCGATCCCTGGGCGGCAACGGGCGCCGGTGACCTTCGATCCGCAGATCGAGCAGGCGCTGGACGTACTGACCGCGCAGATCACGGCCATCCCCGAACTGGCGCGGCGCTATCCCCCCCGCTGGCTGGCAATCAAGCTGTTGGAGGAGGATGAATCGTGCTGGCGCAAACTGGCGCATCTGCCCCAGGCCGCGGGCCTGTGGCCGCAGGCGAGCGAGTTGGCGGCAGCGCTACGCTCGGCCCTGGGCGAGGATGTGGACACGCTGATCGCCGACCGTCGCTATGCCTGGATCAACGCCCTGGTGCGGGCCACGGTGATGCGGCCCGCCCAGCCCCGCGCGTCCCTGTCCGACCGCATCGATCAGATCGTCACCCATCGCTGGCTGGGCGGCCCCCTGTTTCTGGCGGCGATGTGGGTCGTGTTCAAACTCACCATCGATGTCTCCACCCCCTATCTCGACTGGATCGACGCGGCCATGAATGGCCCTGTGGCGCGGCTGACCGCCTATGGCCTGGCGCGGATCGGGTGGGGCGGCGGCTGGTTCGAGCGCATGCTGGTGGATGGCGTCATCGCCGGCGTGGGGGGTGTGCTCACTTTCGTGCCGGTGCTCGCCTTTCTCTATCTGGCGTTGGGCGTGCTGGAAGATTCGGGATACATGGCCCGCGCCGCCTTTGTCATGGATCGGGTGATGCGGCGATTGGGGCTGCAAGGACGCAGTTTTCTGCCGCTGTTGCTCGGTTTTGGCTGCAATGTGCCGGCCATCTATGCCACGCGCACCCTCGACAGCCGCCGCGACCGCTTGCTCACCGGCCTGCTGGTACCTTTTATGAGTTGCAGCGCCCGGCTGCCGGTCTATCTGCTCATGGCCGCCATCTTTTTCCCCGCGGCCAGCAGCCTGGTGGTCTTTGCTCTTTATTTGTTTGGGATTCTGGCCGCGCTGGGGGTGGGATTCATCCTGGCCCGCACAGCCTTTCGCGGGCAAGCGGCCTCGCCCCTGCTGTTAGAGTTGCCGCCCTACCGCCTGCCCACCCTGGCCACTCTGCGGCGGTACGTGTGGGTGCGGCTGAGCGCGTTCCTCAGCGGCGCCGGCACCGTGATCCTGGCCGCGAGCATGGCGGTCTGGCTGTTGCTGGCCCTGCCCACCTCGGCAGAACAGCGTTTTGCCCAGACGCCGGTGGCGGAGAGCGCGTTTGCGCGCGTGGCGGGGGTAGTCACGCCCCTGCTGCGGCCCCTCGGCTTCGGCAGTTGGGAGAACGCCAGCGCCTTGCTCAGCGGTTTCGTGGCCAAGGAAGTGGTGATCAGCACCATGATCCAGGTTTACGGCGCGCCAGACGCCTCCGCCGCGCGGCCCGGCCCCGTGGAGGGGATCGATCCGGCGGCGGAGGCGCGCGACTTAGCCGGCAGCTTCATCCAGGCTACGGTGGACACGATCAAGGCGGCGCCGCTGCTCGTGGGCATCGATCTGCGAGCGCAGGCAGACGCGGCCACGCCGCCGGGGCAGTACATCAACTCACGCTTGATGCCGTTGAGCCCCAGCAGGTCTGTCGTGGCGCGCGGCAAGTCGTGCAAAGAAGAACCCGGGGCGCTGGTGGTGATGCTGGACAACGCCTACGTGGC
>JABWBG010000245.1 GCA_013360575.1 Caldilineales bacterium | reverse complement strand
GGAAAGGCTGCCCGTATCTGCGGCCGCAGCCAGCTGCGGCATTGTCTTGACCGGGGCCGGCGTTGCCTGCCGCTCCCCATCGCCCTGCTGCTTGCCCCAGGAGTCGCGCAGGCCGATGATGCGGTTGAAGACCAGGGCATCGGGCCGCGAATCCAGCGCATCCTGCATGAAATAGCCCTGGCGTTCGAACTGATAGCGCGTGTCCGCCGGATCGTGCAAGATGCTCGGCTCGACGCGGGCGCCGTCAAGGGTGATCAGGGAAGTGGGGTTGAGAGCATCGGTGAAACGCTGGCCCGGCGCCAGATCGTCAGGATCGGCCTTGAGGAACAGGCGGTCGTACAGCCGCACCTGCGCGGGCAGCGACTGCGCCGCCGCCACCCAATGAATGGCGCCCTGTATTTTGCGGCCCTGCGGCTGGGCGTTGAGGGTGGCCGGGTCATACGAGCAGCGCAATTCCACGATCTCCCCGCCCGCGTTCTTGATCACGCGGTCGCAGCGGATGACGTAGGCATGGCGCAGACGCACCTCGCCGCCGGGCGAGAGCCGTTTCCAGCCGGGCGGGGGCGTTTCGGCAAAATCCTCCTGCTCGATGAACAGCTCGCGGGCAAAGGGCAGGGGCCGGCTTTCGGATCGGGCGATCTCGCGCGGCCAGTAGCCGGCGTCCAGCCACACTGCCTGCGCGGGGGGATAATTCTCGATCACGACCTTCAGCGGGCGCAGCACGCACATCACCCGCGGGGCGCGGAAGTTGAGATCGTCGCGGATCGTGTGTTCCAGCAGTTCCATTTCGATGCGGCTGTTGACCTTGGCCACGCCCACCCGTTCGGCAAAGGCGCGGATCGCCTCCGGCGTGACCCCGCGGCGGCGCAGGCCGGAGAGGGTGGGCATGCGGGGGTCATCCCAGCCGCTGACATAACCCTCCTCCACCAGTTGCAACAGCTTGCGCTTGCTCATCACCGTGTAATCGAGGGCCAGACGGGCGAATTCGTGCTGATGGGGCCGCGGCTCCGCCAAAAGGTTGTCCATCAGCCAGTCGTAGATGGCGCGGTTGTTCTCGAATTCCAGCGTGCAGATCGAATGCGTGATCCCCTCAATGGCGTCGGACAGGGGATGGGCGAAATCGTACATCGGGTAGATGCACCAGGCGTCGCCGGTGCGGTAATGGCTGGCGTGGCGGATGCGGTAGAGCAGGGGGTCGCGCATCTTCATGTTGGCCGAGGCCATGTCCCCTTTGGCCCGCAGCACATGGGCGCCATCGGCGAATTCGCCAGCGCGCATGCGCCGGAAGAGATCCAGGTTTTCGGCCACACTGCGGTTGCGATAAGGGCTTTCCCGGCCCGGCTCCGTCACTGCCCCGCGATACTCCCGGATTTCCTGCTCGTTCAGGCTGTCCACATAGGCCTGCCCGGCCTGGATCAGGGTCTCGGCGAACTGGTAGAGCTGCTCGAAATAATCGGAGGCGAAATAGAGATGCTGGCCCCAGTCGTAGCCCAACCAGCGGATGTCCGCCTGAATGGACTCGACATAACGCATATCCTCCGTTTCCGGGTTGGTGTCATCGAAGCGCAGGTGACAGCGCCCGCCAAATTCGGCGGCCAGGCCGAAGTTCAGCGCGATCGATTTGGCGTGGCCGATGTGCAGAAACCCATTCGGCTCCGGCGGGAAGCGGGTGATGACCTGGCCGCCATAGACGCCGGCAGCCTGATCCGCAGCCACGATGGCGCGGATGAAATCACGGGGTTCGAGAGGGGCAGAAGGAGAGTCGTTCATGGCGGCGGAGGGAGGAAGGAGAGAGTCAGGTCAGGGAGGGGAGTATAGCATCCCACACTGGCGTGGGGATAGTTTGGGCGGGCGCATGCCGGCTGCGTCCGGGGCCAGAGCAGACCCGGATCGGCTTCCCGGCCCCCTGCGGGGCGAGAAGCGCTGGCGGGCGCTGATCTTCCTGAATTCGTACACCCTGGCCTGTCACGTGACAGAAAAGTCGGGGCGAGAGGACTTGAACCTCCGACCTCACGGACCCGAACCGTGCGCGCTACCGAACTGCGCTACGCCCCGACGATGACGGGCATTATACTGCACGCCCGGCGCGCTGGCAAATCAGTTCTGCGATGTTTTCTGCTGCCGGTGGGCCGATGGCCACGCGATCCCGCGGCCCATCGGCCAGAAAAACGCACCCGCCCTGCCAGATTTGCCGGCTCCGGCCCCGATGTGGCATAATCTGCCCTCTACAACGAGGGGTGCGCCGTGCACGCCCTCGTTCTTTCTGTCAGCGGTCTCTGCGTCTTATCGGGCAGACTGGCCGGTGACTCATCCCAAAGAAAGGAGAATCTTACAACAGATGTCCGATTACGAAATGGTTACACTGCTGCACCCCCGTCTTGATGATGAGGGTGTGCAAAAAGTCTCGCAATGGGTGCAGGAGCGTATCAGCAGCCTGGGCGGGGAAGTGGTGGCGCAGACGCCCTGGGGCCGCCGCACGCTGGCTTTCCCCATCGCCAAACAGACAGAGGCAACCTACATTCAGGTTGATTTTCGTCTCGATGGCAACAAGATCGAGGAATTGAACCGGGCCATGCGCTTCAACGAAGACATTCTGCGCCAACTGGCCGTGCGCAAGCACAGCTAACAGCCTGTTGGCTCCTCCTCGTTCGAGTTTTTCAAGGATCGTTTACTATGTCACGCGGATTGAATAAAGTCATGGTCATCGGGAACCTGGGCCGTGATCCCGAAAAACGATACACCGCCAGCGGCAAGCCTGTCACCACCTTCAGCGTGGCCACCAGCCGCACCTGGGTCACCTCCGATGGTGAGCGCCGCGAATCCACCGAATGGTTCAACGTCGTCACCTGGGGCAATCTGGCCGAGATCTGCCATCAATACCTGCGCAAAGCTTCGCGCGTGTACGTCGAAGGCTATCTGCAAACCAGGCGCTGGGATGGGGAGGATGGCCAACATTGCCGCATCGAACTCGTGGCCAACGAGATGTTGATCCTGGATGCCCGCAACAGCCACACCAGCGAAGAAGCCCCCGCCGACACCTCAACCGAATACAACACGCTTGAGGATGTGGCAGACCTGCCTTTTTAACCCACATAGACGATAGATGATGGCGGGTCACGCGATCCTGCGTTCACCATCTGCCGCCATCGTCAGACTGTCCTACCCGTACGGAGCAAAATAAGTGTCTGATTACTATAGCAATCCCCGCGAGTCATCGCCAGAGCGCGGTTCTCGCCGATCTTCTCGCAAGGGCAGCCGCAGCGAGCAGCCCGCGTCCGCGCCGGCGCAGCCGCGGGCCCGCGTCCGCTTCTGCGTTTTCTGCGTGGAAAAGGTCGATTACATCGATTACAAAAAACCGGAATTGCTGGCGTCCTACCTGTCGAACAGCGGCAAGATCGCGGCTCGCCGGCGCAGCGGCGTCTGCGCCAAGCACCAGCGCGGCCTGGCCACGGCCATCAAACGCGCCCGTTTCCTGGCCCTGCTGCCCCACACCGCCGAGCATATCCGCCTCTCCGGCATGAAGATCGGCTGATCCGGCATCTCTCCCTCCTCTGAGCGCCTGCCGACAGGCATAGGAGCCCTTCCTATGCCTGTCTCGCGTTCAGACGCCCACTGTCAATGATCCAAATCGCATGACAAAACGGACTCAGAAACTGGCACAACCCGCCCCGGCGGCGGAACCGCGTCGCCACCGCCGCCTGCGTCAACGGGAGGCGATGATCCAACGCCGCGTCATCCTGGGCGTCAGCATCGTCGTGGGGCTGATCGTGGTGCTGCTGTTGGGCGGTATCATCAATGAGACGCTCTTGAAGCCACGGCAGCCGATCGCCGAGGTCAATGGCAACGCCATTTCCACCGCTGCCTTCCAGCGGCGGTTGCGCTTCGAGCAGGATAACCTGGTCGGCCAGATCAACCAATACATCCAGTTCGGCCAGCAGTTCTCCTCCGATGGCTCCAATCCCTTCCAATCCTTCATCAACCAATTGTTCGGCGACCTGAGTTCGCCGCAGAACTTCTCGCTGCAAGTGGTCGATACCCTGATCGAAGAGACGTTGGTGCGGCAATTGGCCGCGCAGCAGGAGATCACGGTCAGCGAGGAAGAGGTGCAGCGCCAGATCGAGCAGCAGTTTGGCTACGACCGCGACGCGCCCCCGCCGCCCACCCCGGATTCCACCGCCGCCATCACCGATACCCTGCCCACGACGACCACCCTGACGGCTGAAACGTTCGCGCAGCGCTACCAGGAGACGGTAGACGCGCTCAAGGATCGGGACAGCCTGGACGAGACCGAATTTCGCGATCTGGCCCGGGTGGATCTGCTGCGCGAACGACTGCTGGCCGCGGCGCCTCTTGAATTCTCCAGCACCGAGGCCCAGATCAAGGCCCGCCACCTCCTGATCAGCATCACACCCGAACGCCCCACTACAGAGCAGGCGGAGGCCGATGCCCTGGCCCAGATCCTGGAAGTGCAGGCGCGCTTGCAGGCCGGCGAGGACTTCGCCGCCCTGGCCACCGAGCTCTCGGAAGATACCGGCAGCGCCGCCCAGGGGGGCGATTTGGGTTTCTTTGGCCGCGGCATGATGGTGCCTGAGTTCGAAGAAGCGGCCTTTGCCCTCGAAATCGGCGCGGTCAGCGAGCCGGTGCGCACGCAGTTCGGCTATCACCTGCTCAGGCTGGAGGAGCGGAACGAGGAAACCGATGAGGTGCGGGCGAGCCACATCCTCATCCGCAGCGATACTGAGCCCAGCCCCGAAGCGGTCGCGGCCGCCGAAGCCGCGGCCCTGGCCACGATCGAGGCCCTGCGCGCCCGCATTCTGGCCGGCGAAGCCTTCGCGGATGTGGCCAAAGAGGCCAGCGCCGATACCAGCTCCGCCGAATCGGGGGGCGATCTGGGTTGGTTCTGGAGCGGGAACAGCCGCTATGACGACGATTTCACCACCGCCGCCCTGGCCTTGGCGGTCGGCGAGGTGAGTGCGCCGGTTAAATCCACCGCCGGCTACCATCTTATCCTGGTGGAGGAAAAGGACGCCGCCCGCGAGGTGGAGGCGGCGGAGCTGGAAAGCCGCCGCAGTGACGCCTTCGATGCCTGGCTGGATGCGCAACTGGCCGCGGCCACGGTCGAGCGCTACTGGTCGCTGGATCGGGTGCCGGCCTTGCCTGCCGATCTGCAAGCCTTCGTGCGCGCCGCCACCACCGGGGGCTGATCCTGATCTGACCCTGCAAAGCCACGCGCGTGGCTTTGCAGGGTCAGATGAGCAGGGCCGTCAGGAGCGGAGCAAATAGAAGAGGGAGCGTTCGCCCAGCAGCCAGGCGCTGAGGGTGTAGGCCGCAGCGCCTAGCGTCACGCCCATCCCCACCTGCGCGGCCGCGCCCAGACCCGCGGTCAGGGGCCGGCAGGCGACGACGACCGCGATCATGACGGCAGTGGCCGCGCCGGCCCGGGCCA
>JABWBG010000244.1 GCA_013360575.1 Caldilineales bacterium | reverse complement strand
CTGATCCCGGCCGGCGTCATCGCCTCGCCCGCGCCCGACCCGCTGCTGCTGCGCATCGGCGTGACCGCGGATGGCATCGTGCGCATCACCGTGGCCGATCTCGTCGCCGCGGGCATCGACCCGGCCCTGCTCGCCCCGCAGACCCTGGCGCTCAGCAGCCAGGGCCAACCCGCGGCGCTGCTTGTCACCGGCGGCGAAGATGGCCGCTTCGACGGCGAGGACGCCATCTTCTTCTTCGGCCAGCGCTTCCGGGGGGAGGAGATGGCGGAGAAATACACGGATGAAACTGTCTACTGGCTGAGCAGTGGCGTCGAGTCCGGCCCCCGCATCCCCAATCGCGACGCCACCCCCGCCGGCGGCCTGACGCCCCCCGCGCATTTCGCGGCCAGCGTGCAGGCGGAGCAGAACAACCTCTGGTACACCCAGCACACCATGCTCCCCCCCACCCGCGACACCTGGTTCTGGGCAGAGTTCTTCCCCACGCCCACGCGGCCAGAGGCCCATGACTTTCCCTGGCCCATCCCCCACCCCGCGCCCGATCAGGCAGCCACGCTGTGGATCGACCAAAACGCCCGCGCCCTCAACGCCCACATCACCGCGATCAGCCTGAACAACAGCCATTTGCTGACCGTGACCTGGAACCTGAAGGCGCGCAGTTGGGTCAGCGCCACGGCAGACGCGGGCCTGCTGGCCCACGGCCCCAACACCGTCACAGTGCGGGCGCTGGCCGCGGCAGGCGTGCGCAAAGACTGGGTGTATCTCAACTTCTGGCGGGTAGACTATCGCCGGCAGTTCCGGGCCTGGCAGGGGCAGATCGATTTTCGGGCCGAGCAAACCGGCCGCCAAGCCTTCGCCATCCGCGACTGGACCTCGCCGCAGATCCTGGTCTGGGAGATCAGCGATCCCCTGGCCCCGCGGCAATTGACCGGCGCGGCGATTGGCCTGGAAGGAGGCGTAGGCCCCGGCTACGACCTGCTGTTCGAGGTGGATGCAGCAGCAGGAGAGCGCTTCTGGCTGCAAGAGGCGGGGACGATCCAGCCGCCGGCCAGCCTGCGCCACCACACCGCGCCCGACCTGCGGCAGCGGGCCAGCGGCGCGGATGTGATCATCCTCACCTCGGCGGCGCTGCGGCCCGCGGCCGAGCGGCTAGCCTCCTGGCACAGCAGCCAGGGATACACGCCCCTGGTACTCGACTTCGCCGACGTGGTGGATGCCTTCAACGCCGGCATCTACCACCCGCGGGCGGCGCCGGCGCTGCTGGCCTGGGCGCGGGAGCACTGGCCCGACCCCAAACCGGCCTATCTCATCCTCTTCGGCCATGGTCACTGGAATTTCAAGGGCTACAACCCGGCCCTGTACCCGCCGGAGCCGAATCATATCCCGCCCTATCTGGCATGGGTCGATCCCTGGCAGGGCGAGGTGCCGGCAGACAACCTCTACGCGGACCTGGATGGCGACCGCCGGCCCGACCTGGCGCTGGGGCGCATCCCCGCGGCCGCGCTGGCCGATGCCGAGGTGATGGTAGACAAGATCATCGCCTATGACAGCGCCGCCCGGCTGGCCCCCTGGCAGCGGCGGGCGGTGTTCCTGGCGGATAACGCGGACGCGGCCGGGGATTTCCCGGCGGTGAGCGATGCCATCATCGCCGGCCACCTGCCCCCCGACCTGCAGGCCAGCCGCATCTACCTGGGCAGCACGGCCGCGGACGCGGCGGCCGCGCGGACGGCCATCGCCGCGGCCTTCGAGGCCGGCGCGTTCATGCTGCAATACACCGGCCACGGCGCCGTGCAGAACTGGGCGCACGAGTCGATCTGGACGGTAGAGGATGTGCAGGGGCTGGGCCATGCGGATCGGCTGCCCCTGGTGATGACTTTCAACTGTCTGGACGGCTATTTCGCCTTCCCCGACCAGCCCAGCATGGCAGAGAGCTTGCTGCGGCAGCCGGACGGGGGCGCCATCGCTGCCATCTCCCCCAGCGGGCTGGGCACCACCGGGTTCCAGCACGAATTCCGGGTGCTGTTGATGGACGCCCTGTTCAGCGGGGAAGCGCCCGAACTGGGACAGGCGCTGCATCTGGCCAAACAGCGCTTTTTCGACCGCTACGGGGCGAATTATCTGGTGGAAACGGTCACACTCTTTGGCGATCCCACCCTGCGTCTGCCCCGCGGGCAGGGCTGGACCTATCTGCCCCTGCTGCACCGTTGATCTTGCCATGCGCCGCCCTTTTTTCATCCTCCTCACCGCCCTGATCCTCGGCCTGCTGGCCGCTCCGGGCCTGTACGCGGCAGTGACGCTGAAATATTTCCGGGCCGAGCCGCAGGCCAACAGCATCCGCGTGGTGTGGGAGACCGCCACAGAGCTGGACACGATCAGCTTTTTCCTGCTGCGGGCGGAAAGCGAAGAGGGCACATACAGCGAGATCGCGGACTTCGACGCCCGCGGCACCGCGGCCAGCGGCGCGCTGTACGAGTACATCGACAGCGCCGTGACGCCGGGGGTGCGCTACTGGTACCAGTTGGAAGACCTGGACGCCGGCCAGAACAGCACCTTTCACGGCCCTGTCTGGGCCGGCATCGGCCTGGAAACGGCCACGCCGACCCCTTCAGCCACGCCGACGACGGTTACGTCGCCCCCCCCGCCCACCGCCACGCCGACCCCTCCCCCCACGGCCACGGCGACGGTTACGTCGGCGACGGTTCCGTCGGCGACGGTTACGACATCGACGCCGACGAGCACGGCCACCAGCACGGCCACGGCGACGACGGTTACGACATCGACGCCGACGAGCACAGCCACGGTCACGGCCACAGCGACCGGCACAGCCACGTCGACGACGGTTACGCCGACTGCCACCGGCGCCATCACGCCCACAGCGACCGGCACAGCCACGGAGACGACGGTTACGCCGACTGCCACCGGCACAGCCACGGTCACGGCCACGCTGACCATGGTTATGTCGCCCACGGCCACGCCTGTCAGCACGCCGACGCTATCGCCCACGGCGACACCACCGCCGCCGACCGAGACACCGCCGCCGCCCACTCCCGCGGCGACGACCACCGTGCGGGTGCTGCCCTTCCCCCCTCTCACGCCCATCGCGACAGCCACAAGCGTTGACGACGTTGCCGCCGTTGCCCCTGGAGATCTGCTGCTGCTCATCGGCCTGCTGGCCTTGATTGGCGCCGCGGGCCTGGGCGTCTACATCTGGCGCGTCTATCACCAGAACGGGGCCTCGTCCGATCAGGAAGCATGATGAGCGCCCGCGGCCTGTGGTTCCTGCTGCTCCTCGTGTGCCTGGCGGGCTGTACGGGGCCGGCGCCGGCAGAAGTCAGCCCCCGCCTGCATCTGCGCATCGCCGAAAGCGGCCTGCATCGCCTCACCCCGGCCCATCTCGCCCCCTTTGGCTGGGATTTGGCCGCGCTGGGGCCGGAAAACGTGCGTCTGGCCCGCGGGGACGCGTCCATCCCCTTCCTGTTCGACCCCGCAGGCCCGGCCCTGATCTTCTACGCCGAGAACACGCCCACCCGCTTCAACGGCCACACGATCTACACCCTCACCCAGGGCAGCGCCGGCCTGCCCGTGACCGCAGGGGCCGCCGCCCCCGGTCAGGCCGCCCCCGCGGTGGGCCGCGACCTCATCCGCCTGGAACCGGCCCTGCATTATCTGGCGCAAGTGCGGGGGGAGGAGGACGTGGCCGACGTAACCGTCGCTGGCGTAACCATCGCCGACCCCTGGCTGGGCGAGCGGCTGCTGGCCCCCGGCGAGATCAGCATCCCCTTCGATCTCGCCCCGCCGGCGGAGGGGCCTGTCCAGATCAGCGTGCAGGTGTGGGCCGCCACCAGCGCCCCGGTCGATCCTGATCATCACCTCCTTTTCACCCTCAACGGCCAGCAGATCGGCGACAAATCGTGGGATGGCCCCGGCTTCCGCCGCTTCGACCTGGCGCCGCCGGCCGCGCTGTTGGCCGCGGGCGCCAACACCCTGCGCCTGACCGCGCCCCACGATACCGGCGCCCGCGCGGATCTGGTGTACTTCGATTTCCTGCAGATCAGCTACCCGCGGCAACTGGCCGCCGCGGCCGATCGCATCCGATTTTACAGCAGCGGCGGCGAGCACCTCATCGCCGGCTTCAGCGGCCCCGGCATCGAAGTGTGGGAGACGACCGACCCCCTGGCGCCGGCGCGTCTGCGCGGGTTTGCCCTGGACGCGCAAGGCAAAGAGACAGCGCTGCGCCTGAGCCTGGCCCCGGCAGAGTCGGCCTCCCGCCAGATCAGCGCCGCCGGCGGCGAAGGCTTCCTGACCCCTGCCGCCATTCTGCCGGCCCCGCCCCCCTTCCAGCCGCCGGCGGCCGGGGCCGATTACCTGATCATCACCGCGCCGGAGCTGGCCGCGACCCTGCCCCCCCTGATCGAGCAGCGCCAGAGCCAGGGGCTGCGCGTGGCCGTCGTCACCACCGCCCAGATCTACGATCGCTTCAGCGCCGGCCTGCCCACGGCCGCGGCCATCACCCCGTTCCTGCGCTGGGCCGCGGCAGATTGGCCCCCGCCCGCGCCCCGTTTCCTCCTCCTCGTCGGCGACGCCAGCTACGATCCTCGCAATCACCTGGGCAACTCTGCCCCCGACCTGACGCCCACAGCCCTGCGGGCCACGCAGGAGATGGGCGAGACCGCCAGCGACAACGCCCTGGCCGACCTGAATGGGGATGGCCTGCCCGATCTGGCGGTGGGCCGCCTGCCCGCGCAGACCCCGGCGCAGTTGCAGACGATGATCGCCAAGACCCTGGCCTACGAGCGCGACCTTCCCCCCGGCGATTGGCAACAACAGATGCTGTTCGTGGCCGATGATGACGACGCCTACTTCCACCGCTTCAACCTGGACATGGCCGCATTGCTGCCCGCGGGCTTCAGCGCCGCCCAGCTCGTCAGCGATCCGGCGGGAGAGGCGCGTTCCGCCCTGCTGGCCGCGCTCGACCAGGGGCAGGCGCTGGTCAGCTACATGGGTCACGGCGCTATCGACATCTGGGCGCAGGAGGAGCTGCTGCGCAACGAGGACATCGCCGGGCTACGGCAGCAAGGCCGCCTGCCCCTGGTGGTGGTGTGGGCCTGCCTCAGCGGCTATTTTCATCATCCCAGCACCCCCTCTCTGGGCGAGACCCTGCTTCTCACCCCCGAAAAAGGCGCGGTGGCCGCGCTGGTGCCCACCGGCCAGACCTTTCCACACGATCAGCGGCTGCTGGCCGATGCTCTGTTCGGGCGCCATCTCTTCACCGCCGACACCCTGGGCGAAGCGCTGCTGGCCTCTTTTCGCAGCCTCGATCCGGCCGTCGCCGGTCAGCGCGACATCATCCACACCTTCGTCCTCCTCGGCGACCCCGCCCTGCGATGGGCGTTGGAGCGTTAGAACGTTGGAACGTTCCAACGTTCCAACGTTCCAACCAACCAACCAACCAACCAACCAACCAACCAACCAAC
>JABWBG010000243.1 GCA_013360575.1 Caldilineales bacterium | reverse complement strand
CTCTGGCGGCAGATCCTGGCGGATGTGTTGGGTGTGGAGTTGGCGACGGTGAACAGCCGTGAAGGCGCGGCCTATGGCGCGGCGCTGCTGGCCGCGGTGGGCGCCGGCCTTTTCGCCACGGTGGAGGAGGCGTGCCAGGCCCTGATCCAGGTGACGGGGCGGGCCACGCCCGGCGCGGACGCGGCCGCGTACGCCGACGCCTATGCCCTGTACCGCCGCCTCTATCCCGCCCTGCGCCCGGCTTTCAGGGCTATCGGGCAGCGGGAGGGGTGAGGCGGGGAAGAGGAAGAGGCGGGCGGCGCAGGCTGAAGCGGGCTTGTGCACTTGCCGGGGGGCGAGAACAAAGCCATGACCGTTTACCGGCAGACCGCGCTGCGGCGGATGGCGCGGGCAAGCTAAACGATCTGCCGATCTTCAGGTGCATCCTGCAGATGAGCGGCGTTTGCAAGCGCCGCGCATCTCTCACCACGCCCCCTCCCGCAAAATGCGGCGGGCCACGGCGATTTTGTGCACCTCGTCCGGGCCGTCGTAGATGCGGGCCGCGCGTTCGTGCCGGTACCAGTAGGCCAGGGGCGTGTAATCGGTCACGCCCAGGCCGCCATGCGCCTGGATGGCGCGATCCAGCACGTTTTGCAGCACGCCGGCCACGTAGAATTTGATCAGGGAGATGTCGGTGCGGGCGGCGTAGGCCCCTTGCGCATCGATCTTGGCGGCGGCGTCGAGCACCAGCAACCGGGCGGCGTTGATCTCGGCCCGGCTTTCGGCGATCCAGGCCTGCACAATGCCCTGGATCGCCAGGGGTTTGCCGGGGGCCAGCTCGCGGCGCAGGGCGCGGGCGCACATCATCTCGAACGCACGCTCACAGATGCCGATCCAGCGCATGCAGTGGTGGATGCGGCCCGGCCCCAACCGCTCCTGGGCCAGGGCAAAACCCGCGCCCTCCGCGCCGATGCGATAGCTCTGCGGCACCCGGCAATCCACATATTCGACCTCGCCATGCGTGGCAAAGCCGCTGCCCACATGCCCCATCACCGGCGTGTTGGCTGCCAGACGGAAGCCGGGCGTGTCGGTGGGCACGATGATCTGGCTGGCGCGGGCGTAGCGATCCGCGTCGGGGTTGGTGATGGCCATGACGATGGCAAACGCCGCCCCATCTGCGGCGGTCGTGAACCATTTGCGGCCATTGATCACGTAGTCCTCGCCCTCTGGCAGGGCGGTGGTGCTCATCATCACCGGGTTGGAGCCGGGATTCTCCGGCTCGGTCATGGAAAAGCAACTGCGGATCTCCCCCGCGGCCAAAGGCAGCAGCCAGCGTTCCTTCTGCTCCTCGCTGCCAAAATGCAGCAGCAATTCCATGTTGCCGATGTCCGGCGCCTGGCAATTGCACAGGTAATGGCCCAGGGGCGAGCGGCCCAGCAGCTCGCTGACGTGGCCGAATTCCCACAGGCTGAGGCCCAGGCCGCCGTAGGCCGGGGGCAGGTGCGGCGTCCACAGGCCCAGGGCTTGGGCGCGCTGCCGTTTGCCGGCCAGGGCCGGGGCCACAGCCGCAAGATCGCCGCGCAGGAAATCCGGTTCCAGGGGATGAACCTCCTCGCGCAGGAAGAGGCGGATGCGGTCGAGCAGATCGGTCACTTCAGGGCGCAGGGGCATGCGAAAATCCTCCGGGAGTAGGGGTCGAGTTTCTGCAAGCCTAGCACCCGCGGCCTGCGCAGGCAAGATTGAGTACCGCGGCGGCGGCAACCTGCGGTATACTAACAGGCGCTCTTTGCTGTTCTTGCCCTCTCCGGGAGTTCGACCATGTTGACCACCGCCCCCACCCCCACCCCTCCCACCGCCCCAGTCGCCGCCGAACCGGCAGCCCAGACCGCGGGCCGGGACGCGCTGGCCGCCTGGCGACAGGCCATCCCCACCAATCTGTTCATCGCCGATCCCAGCCTGCAGCATCTGCTGCGCATGTATTTGGGCGAGGATGGCTACGAAGATATCGCGCCCGGCCTGGCGGCCTTCGGCAGCCAGGTGATGGCGGAGATCGACCCTGCCGCGGCCATCAATGATCAACTGGAAAACCATCCCCGCCTGGAGCGGTGGGATGGCATAGGCCGCCGCGTCGAGCGCATCGCCTTCCACCCCAGCTATCACACCGCCGGCCGCCCGGTGTACGAGACCGGCCTGCTGGCCCTCAGCGCCCGGCCAGGCACGGCCCTGCAACAAAGCGCGTATTTCTATCTGCTCACCCAGTGCGGCGAGATGGGCCACGCCTGCCCCATCGTCTGCACCATGGGCATGATCCGCGCCCTGCAAACCGTGGGCGCGGCGGAGTTGCAGCAAACGTATCTGCCCCCGCTGATCGCGACGGCGTACGACCGCAAGCAGACCGCAGCCCAATTCCTCACCGAAGTGCAGGGCGGGTCGGATGTGGGCGCGAATGCGGTGCAGGCCTGGCGAGATGAGCGGGGCGCCTGGCGCATCCGCGGAGAAAAATGGTTCTGCTCAGTCGCCAATGCCGATCAGATGCTGATCACCGCCCGGCCGGAGGGCGCGCCCGCCGGCACCCGCGGCATCGGCGTCTTCCTCGTGCCCCGCTGCCTGCCCGATGGCAGCCTCAACCACTTCGCCATCCGCCGGCTGAAGAGCAAGTTCGGCACCCGCACCATGGCCTCTGCCGAGATCGATTTCCTGGACGCGGTGGCCTACCCCCTCGGCGACCTGTCCGAGGGCATCCACATCGTCACCGAGTTGGTGCTGAACACCTCGCGCTGGGCCAACGCTCTAGGCTCGTGCGGACTGCTGCGGCGGGCCACGGTCGAGGCCTGGCAGTTTGCCCGCCATCGCCACGCTTTCGGCGGGCCGATTATCGACTACCCGCTCGTGGCCGAAGCCCTGGCCGAGATGCAGAGCGACCTCGCCGCCGCCCTCAGCTCCACCTTCCGCCTCAGCCACCTGATCGACCGCAGCGACCTGGGCCTGGCCAATGAGGAAGAGCGGAGCGTGCACCGGCTGCTGGTCAATCTGAACAAATATTGGACGTCGGTGCAGGCCAGCCTGGGCATCCGCCGCGGGCAGGAGATACTGGGCGGCAATGGCGCCATCGAAGAATTCTCGATCCTGCCCCGGCTGTACCGCGACGCGGTGGTGTTCGAGAGTTGGGAGGGCAGCCACAATGTCCTCTGCTTGCAAGTGCTGCGCGATATGGGCAAATATGGCCTGCACGCGCATCTCTTCCGCTATCTGGAAGGGCTGCTGGGCGAAGTCACCGCCGCGGGGCTGTACACCACGCGGCTGGAGCTGGTGCAGCGGCTGGATGAGATGCAGCGCCGGATGCACGCGCTCTTGACCGCGGACGCCACCTTCCAGCAGGCGCATGTGCGTCGCGTTTTGCAGCGGCTGGCCACCCTGATCCAGGCCATCTGTCTGCTGGTGGAGGCGCAATGGGAGCTGGCGCAGGCCCTGCCCACCACCAAGCCCGATCTGCTCGATTTCTTCCTCAATCGCTACTTGCGTTCCGGTTACGATCCTATCCGCGATTTCGATTACACCGATCGCTTGCAGCGCATAGTAACCGGTTTTGTCCCTGTTTCGTTATGAATGACCCACGCCCGCGCACACTTACCCTTGACCGCCCCCGGCAGATGCTCGTGATCGAGTGGCTGGATGGCGCCCACTGCGCCTATCCCCTGCCTGGCCTGCGTTACATTTGCCCCTGCGTCAGTTGCCGGGGCGGCCATGCCAACATGGGCGCGGCCATCGATCCCGCAGACCTGGCTCAGTCCCCGCCGCCGGGGGTCTCCACCACCGTGGTTTCGGCGCATTTCGTCGGCGATTACGCCCTGCAGATCGTGTGGGGCGATGGCCACAACAGCGGCATCTACACCTGGACGCTTCTCCGCCCGCTGTGCGCCGGTAATCAGTGATCAGTGTTCAGTGTTCAGTATTCAGTGTTCAGTTTGTATGCTGGATAGTTGTGTATTGATTGCGTTATCGTTAATTACTGAATACTGAATACTGACCACTGAATACTGAATACTGACCACTGAATACTGAATACTGACCACTGACCACTGACCATGTCCGATCCACGCTTTCGTCTCCCCTTCGACGGCGATCGCCCTCTCACCCAGGGTTTTGGCGAGCGGCCCGGCGTCTACAAACGCCTGGGCCTGCCCGGCCACAATGGCATCGACTGGAGCTTGCCGGTGGGCGTGCCCATCCTGGCCGTCGCCGCCGGCAAGGTCGTGTTGGTGGATGACAGCCCCGACGGTTTTGGGCTGCACGTCAAACTGGAGCACAGTTGGGGCCAATCGTTGTACGCGCACCTCAGCCGCATCGATGTCAAGCTGGAGGATGAGGTAAAAACCGGCCAGCGCCTGGCCCTCTCCGGCAACACCGGGTTCAGCTCCGGGCCGCACCTGCACTTTGGCGTGCGCGTCAACCCGTACGACGCCCAGGATGGCTGGCACGGCTACACCAACCCCCAACGCTTCCTGAACTGGCCCGCGGCCGGCAGCGCCGATACCGCGGGCTTGCAGGCCCAGCTGGCGCAGGCCCGCGCCGCCCTGCAAGACCTGGAAGGCGCCCTCACCTTCGAGCGCCAGGAACTGACGCAGCAGGCCGATCTGTGGCGGGAGGAGGTGACCGCGCTGCTGCGCCGGCATATGCCCGGCCAGCTTCCGGCCAACGCCGACGTCCTCGCCACCCTCGCTACCCTCATGCAATCCTGGGCCAGCGAGATCGAGCAGGCGCGCAATGAACATCTCGCCGCCTTTTTCGCCCCCGACGCCTGACCCGGCCATGTCCACGCCCCCGCCCTCGCCTCAGCGCATCGTCATCAAATTGGGCACCAGTGTGCTCACCGCGGGCACGTCCCACCTCAACCGCCCCCGCATGCTCGACCTGGTGCGGCAATGCGCGCAGGTGCGCGGCCAGGGCCGCGAACTGATCCTCGTCACCTCTGGGGCCATGGCCGCGGGCAAAGAGCAGATGGGCTTCCCCAGCCTGCCCCCCAACGTGCCCGCCAAACAGATGCTCAGCAGCGTCGGTCAGGTCAAGCTGATGAGCCTCTACCAGCACTATTTCGACATCTACAACCAGCGCGTGGGCCAGATGCTGCTGACGCGGGCCGATTTGCAGTCGCGGCGGCGCTATCTCAACGCCCGGAACGCGCTGCACGCCCTGCTGGCCCACGAGATCTTGCCCATCATCAACGAAAATGACGCGGTCGCGGCCGAGGAAATCCGTGTGGGCGACAATGACAACCTCTCGGCCATGGTCGCCACCCTGGCCGAGGCGGATCTGCTGATCCTGCTCACCGATCAGCCCGGCCTTTTCACTGCCGATCCCCGCGTCGATCCCACCGCCCGCCTGATTACCGAAGTCACGCGCATCGATGAGCACCTGCTGGCCGCGGCCGGGCAGAGTGTCAGCGGGCTGGGCACAGGCGGCATGGCCACCAAACTGCAAGCCGCGGAAACGGCCACCCGCGGGGGCGCGGGCGTGATCATCGCCGCCGGCAGCCTGCCCGACGTGCTGCCCCGGCTGATCG
>JABWBG010000242.1 GCA_013360575.1 Caldilineales bacterium | reverse complement strand
CCCGCCCCATCCAGGCGGTGGACACCGCCGGCGCCGGCGACGCCTTCACCGCCGGACTGACCCTGGCCCTGCTCGAAGGCCAGCCCCTGCCCGCGGCCGTGCGTTTTGCCAACGCCTGCGGCGCCCTCGCTGCCTCTCGCCTGGGCACACTGCTCGCCATGCCCTGGCGAGCAGAGGTGGACGATGGCGGTGAGGGGGGAGGAATGCAAAACGCCGGAATAGTGAGCTAGATCATACCCTCGCCGCTGCTTTTCTGGCTAAATGAAGGCCACCGCTGCTTTCGACCTCACCCCAGATCAGAAGAGATCGATCCCATTGTCACCCACCCCGCGAGAAAACCATGAACGCTGACACACCCAACCAATTCATCCTCAACACAGAAGAGCAAGAAATGGTCGACCTGCTCAGGGAGGAGATGGGCCTGGAGAGCAGCGCGGAAGTGATGCACCTGTTGGTGCGTCAAGCGATCCAGCGCATCGCCATCACCTGCCCGCAGTGCGGCCACTTTGCCCGCGTCACCGAGCGTGACCAAGCCGAATGCCGCTCCTGTCTCTCTGTGATCACGCTGAGCGAAGATATCTGGGACGCCACGCGTACCCCCGCGGGGTGAAGCCCACACACCGTGCAGGGCAGCGCCTCCCCATCCCCAGCCGGCGCTGCCCTGCACGGCAGATTGCTTACTGTCCGCCCTCCGGCAGCTGCAGGGTCACGCTGCCATCCATATCGGCCAGCAGGGGCAGCACACTTTCCACCGTCTGCCGGGTGAAGGCATATTCGGGCGTGTAGAAAAGCTGGCTGATCAGCCCGGCGCTGTTGGCCAGGTTCTCATCATTCCAGGTGATGTGCGGCAGGGGCTTGTCATTGATCAAGACAAACAGCCCCTCCCCCGCCTTGCGCACCGTCATCTGCTGGATGTTGGCTGCAACCAGACCCTGGATCGTTTCCGGGGCCAGGGCAAACTGCTGCACCTCCACGCCCAGGGCGCGCAACGCCTGCGCCGTCTCTGGCCGTACCACCACCTTGCCCTGCGCATCATACTCCAGGGTGAGATGCATGGTCAGCATCGGCGTCGTCTCGGCGACTTGGGCGCCGATCTCCTCTGGCTGCGCGGTCGGGTCGCGCAGGGAGATGACTTCGGCCCCAGCGGCCAGGGGGAAGCGCACCGTCACATCCACCGCCAGCCGCTGCAAGAAGGGGATGAACATCTCGATCAACTGCCCCACCTGCGGCGTGAAGAGACCGCTCTCGCTGACCACCTGCTGCACCGCGCTCAGCGAATCGTCATCCCAGGTGAGGGTGGGCAAAGGCGCGGCATTGACATAGAGCAGCATGCCATCCTCGCGGTGCACAAATTCGATGTGTTGCAGATTCACATCGGTAAACCAGCGCACATAGGCGGGATCCAGGCGCAGCCACCACAGATCGACCATGCCAAAGGTGAGTTGGCTCAGCCGATCGGCGCTGACGCCGCCCACCGATGGCAGCCCCTCGTTATCGATATCGATCACCAGGCGCGAAAGAGAAAGGAAAAAGCCAGGATCAGGGTTGGAAACCTCCTGCGCGGGGCCGGCGCAGGCCGTCAACCACAGGAACGACGCCAGTACAACCAGCCAAAGCCAGGGATGTCGCGTTGCTTTCATGGCACACCTCCTCGTGTGAGCGTATGGAAAGATGGTTGCTCTCAGGCCGGCAGCGTGATCCGGCGGCTGGTATTGTATCCAACCTGGCCGATTTGCGCCAACGTGTGCCCAACGCTGCGCCGGCGCCCCCGCGCCCCGGGCCTGGCCGCCGCGCCAAACGCGCGCAAAGTTGCCGAAATCAGCCGCCCACGCATATAATAGCCCGGTGTCCACACCGCAAAACTCCCTGCCCGACCTGCAATTCAACATCGTTGGCCTGCTCAAAGGCCAGGTCGGCAGTACAAGATCGTACGAGTTCTATGTCCCTGTCTCCGAGCTGGATCAGTTAGACGAGGACTTCGATGCCACGGGGCCGCTAACCGGCGCCGTGCGTTTTTTCAAGACGGCCGATACCATCCTCGCCCGTTGCCATGGCGAAGCCCTGGTGCGGCTGGAATGTTCCCGCTGTCTGGAGCCGTTCGATCTGCCGGTAGCATTCAGCTTCGAGGAAGAGTATCATCCCACCATCGACATCACCACCGGGCGCAAGCTGCCCCTCACCATCGATGACGCCGCCCTGCTGATCGACGAACACCACATCCTCGATCTCAGCGAAGTCATTCGCCAGGAAATCCTCCTCGCCCTGCCCATCACCCCGATCTGCCGGGAGGATTGCGCAGGGCTGTGCCCCATCTGCGGGGCCAACCGCAATCTTGAAACCTGTCATTGCCAGGATACTGCCAGCGATCCCCGCTGGGCGGCGCTGAGCGCCCTGCTCGATCGCCAATCTGACGCATCTTAGGAGCCACACCCACCATGACCCCACATCCCAAACGCAAGATTTCTAAGGGCCGCCGTGACCGCCGCCGCGCCCACGACGCCATTGCCCGCCCCCATCTGGTCACCTGCCCCACCTGCAAGCAACGCCGGCTGCCGCACCAAGTATGTCTACATTGTGGCACCTACCGCGGGCGCACGGTCATCGAGATCGAAGAAGAAGCGCCCTCCGGCGCTTGATGGCGGTTGCCCGCTGCTGATCGTCTGCATCAAGGGAACGGAGTGTCCTCTCCGTTCCCTTTTTGTGCTGGCGACGCCCCCTCGCTCCCTCTCTGCTCAGTGCCATGACTTCGCCTGTTCTCCTCTTCCCCGGCCAGGGCGCCCAAGAAGTGGGCATGGGCGCGGATTTGGCAGCGCATGCGCCTGCCGCGGCCGCCCTCTTTGCCCAGGCGGATGAGATCCTCGGTGTTTCCCTCTCGCAACTCTGTTTTGCCGGGCCGGAAGCGGAACTGACCGACACCTACAACGCCCAGCCCGCGCTGCTGACGGCCAGCGTGGCGGCCCTGCGCGCCCTGGAGGAAGCGATTGGCCGGCCCTTGCCGGCAGCCGCTGCGGCCGGGCACAGCATGGGCGAATACAGCGCCCTCGTCGCGGCCGGCGCTCTCGATTTCGCCGACGCCCTGCGCCTGGTGCGGGAACGTGGCCGGCTGATGAAACTGGCAGATGAGCGGGCGCCGGGGGGCATGGCCGCCATCATCGCCCTGGAAACGGACCAGATCGCGCAGGCGTGCACCGCGGCCCGCGCCCAAACCGGCGCTTTTGTACACATCGCCAACGATAATTGCCCCGGCCAGGTCGTCATTTCGGGCGACGAGCAAGCCCTGACCGCGGCCATGGCCGCGGCGGAGGCCGCGGGCGCGCGCAAAGTCGTGCGTCTGGCCATCACCATCGCCGCGCATTCCCCCCTGATGGGCGTGGTGGAAGAGGAGTTCGCCGCGGCTGTGGCCGCGGCCACGATCCGCGCGCCCCGCTTCCCCGTCATTTCCAACATCACCGCCCGCCCCCTCACCACCGCCGCCCAGATCCGCCAGGAACTGGTGGGCCAGTTGCAAAGCTCGGTGCAGTGGACGCAATCGATGCGCTTTCTGATCGACGCCGGCCACGAGCAATTCTACGAGTTTGGGCCGGGAGGCGTGCTGGCGGGGCTGCTCAAACGCATCGACCGCCGCTTCCGCGCCATTCCCACCCTTGCCTCCTGGGCCGATGTAGAGCTGCAGGCTGCAAGCTTGACGTGAAACGTGAAACGTAAAACGCACCACGCAGAAGGAGTTTTATGACTGCACTTACCGAAAGAACTGCCCTGGTAACCGGCGCTTCACGCGGGATCGGCGCGGCCATTGCCCGGCGGCTGGCGGCTGAGGGCGCCGCGGTGGCCGTGAACTACCATCGCAACGCCGCGGCCGCCGCCGAAGTGGTGGATGCCATCGCCGCGGGCGGAGGCCGGGCCGTGGCCATTCAGGCCGATGTCAGCAACCTAGCCGAGGCCACCGAGCTGATCAAAGCCGTGCAGAAAGAATTCGGCCGGCTCGATATCCTCGTCAACAATGCCGGCACCACCCGCGACAACCTGATCATGATGATGAAGGAAGAGGACTGGGACGAGGTGCTGGCCACCAACCTCAAGAGCGCCTGGAACTGCGCCAAAGTCGCCGCCCGGATCATGATGAAACAGCGCCACGGCCGCATCATCAACATCACCAGTGTGGCGGGCGTCTCCGGCAACGCCGGCCAGAGCAATTACGCCGCCTCGAAGGCAGGCATGATCGGCCTGACCAAAAGCCTGGCCAAAGAATTGGGCCCGCGCAATATCACGGTCAACGCCGTCGCCCCCGGTTTCGTGCCCACCGACCTCACCCAGACGCTGATCGCGCAGATCGAGGAGTCAATCCTGGCGATGACGCCCCTCAAACGCCTGGGCGCGGCGGAGGATGTGGCCGGGCTGGTGGCATTTCTGGCCGGAGAGGACGCCAGCTTCATCACCGGACAGGTTATCTCTGTCGATGGCGGCATGGTGCTCTAGCCGGCGCCCTTCGCGAACTTTAGCAAACGAGGAAAAAGATGTCCGACAATGACCCGTATCCCGGCAATGTCACCATCGCCCCGGAAGTGTTGGTGACGATCGTCCAGCAGACGGCGCTGAAGGATGAGAATGTGCAGGCCCTGGCAGCCAAACCGCCCCGCCGCAGCCGTATCAAAGGGCCGCGGGCCACAGCCGGCGGCGTCGAGGTGGTGCAGGGCAAGGAAGGCCTCTACGCCGTCATCCACATCATCGCCCAACCGGGCGCCAACATCATGCGCCTGGCCGAATCGCTGCAACACGACATCGCCCAGGCCCTGGAGCAGATGGTGGAGCTGCCGGTGGCGCGCGTGGGCGTGTTCGTTGATGATGTCTCTGCCGCCGGGGCCGGAGGGGGATAAGTGGCTGCCATCAAACCGCGCCATCTGGCCCGCCGCCTGGCCCTGCAAGCCCTGTTCGAGATCGATGTGGTCGATCATCAGCCGGGCGTGGTCTTGCACGAGCGCCTGATCCAGGAGGACCCCCCGCTGAGCCAGGATGCCGCGGCGTTCGCCAGGGAGCTGGTGTACGGCGTCACCCATCGCCGTCCGCAG
Source organism: Caldilineales bacterium (assembly GCA_013360575.1). Lineage (GTDB taxonomy): Bacteria > Chloroflexota > Anaerolineae > J102 > J102 > JABWBG01. The sequence continues at coordinate 566 of JABWBG010000242.1, read as the reverse complement.
ATCGACACCCTCATCGCCCACTTTGCGCCGGAATGGCCGGTCGATCAGATCGCCATCATCGACCGCAACATCCTGCGCATGGCCCTGTGGGAGATCGGCCTGACCACCACCCCGATCAAAGTGGCGATCAACGAGGCGGTGGAATTGGCCAAAGAATTCGGCTCCGACGCCAGCCCCCGGTTCGTCAATGGCGTGCTGGGCGCGGCCACGCGCGATCAAGCGGAGTTGAGCGCCGCCTTCGCGCACCCTCTGCCTGCTTCCTGAATCATGTTCAACATCGGTCTGGGGGAACTCCTTTTCGTCGCCATCCTGGTCTTGATCTTCATCGGCCCGGAACGGCTGCCCCAGGTGCTGCGCCAGATCGGAGAGGTCGTCTACAAACTGCGGCAGATGGCCGCGCAGCTCAGCAATGAATTCGGCGAGGATCTGGAGCCGATACGCGAATTGCAGACACTGGCCGGGAATCTGGACCCGCGGCGGCAGATCGGGCGGGTGCTGGATGTCAGCGCGGACGCGGCCGCCGGATCTGCCGGAACCGCGGCCAAGCCGGAGACCGCCGCGGCGGC
>JABWBG010000241.1 GCA_013360575.1 Caldilineales bacterium | reverse complement strand
GCAGCCTGCGCCACCTGGTGCTGCCGGCTGTCGTGCTGGCCCTGCCCACGGCCGCCATCGTCGCCCGGCTGATCCGCGCCAGCCTGTTGGACACCCTGCACGCCGACTTCGTGCGCACCGCCCATGCCAAAGGGCTGTCGTCGCGGCGGGTCTTCGGCGGCCACGTGCTGCGCAACAGCCTCCTCCCGGTCGTGACCATCCTGGGCCTGCAATTGGGGCACCTGCTGGGCGGCGCGTTCGTGGTCGAGACCATCTTCGCCTGGCCGGGGGTGGGCCGGCTGGCGGTGCAGGCCATCTTCGACCGCGACACGCCCGTGGTGTTGGGCGCAGCCCTCACCATCGCCGCCATCTACCTGCTGATCAACCTCGCCGTCGACCTAGCCCACGGCCTGTTGGACCCGCGCGTCGGCCGGGCGACAGTGTGATGCCATGACCATCGAGATCGACCGCCCCTCCGACATCTGTGCGACAATCGGGTCGCCGATCAGACAGCCGGTTTGCAGCCCCGGCGTTGGTCGCTTCGTGCATTTCAGGAGGATCGGAGTCGCCACTGCCAGACGGGCTGCTCATCCGCTCAGTTTGCGTGTGGGCGCGCTGCTGGTCGGAGCGTGGCTGCTGGTTGCGTTGCTGGCGCCTTTGCTGGCCCCTTACCCGCCCGATCAGGTGGCCGCCGGCCCGCGCCTGGCCCCGCCCAGCGCCGCCCATCCCTTCGGCGCCGACGCGTTAGGCCGCGACCTGTTCAGCCGCGTGATGGCTGGCAGCCGCATCGCCGTGGAGGTGGCGCTGCTGGGCGCCGGCATCTCGGCGCTGCTGGGGGTGACGTTGGGGCTGCTGGCCGGCTACTACGGCGGCTGGATGGACCAGGCCCTGTCACGGGGGATGGACGTGTGGATGGCTTTCCCCGGCCTGTTGCTGGCCGTGGTGATCGTGGCGCGGCTGGGGCCGTCGCTGCCCAACAGCATCGTCGCCCTGGGCATCGTCGGCGCGCCCTCGTTCTATCGCCTGGCGCGCGGCGCCAGCTTCTCGGCCAGATGCAGCAGCTATGTGGAATCGGCTGTGGCGGTGGGCTGCCGCGGCCGGCGCATCATCCTGCGCCACGTCCTGCCCAACCTCTTCTCGCCGCTGGTGGTGCTTCTCACCATGCGACTGGGTGTCATGATTCTGGCCGCCGGCAGCCTGAGCTTCATCGGCCTGGGCGCGCAGCCGCCCACGCCGGAGTGGGGGGCGCTGCTGGCCAGCGGCCGGGACGCCATGGACAGCGCCCCCTGGCTGGCCGTGTTCCCGGGGCTGTGCATCACCCTGACCGTAGTGGGGCTGAACCTGCTGGGGGACGGCCTGCGCGATCTGCTGGATCCCCAGCACACGCGCCGGCTCTGAGCAGATACCCAGAATCTACCTCATCCAACGCCCATCCCGTTGTCGGCAACACGCTTGGTGGTTCGACTCACTTGGGCTACAATGGCTGCCCACTGCACAGTCATGGAGGATCGCTCATAGGCGTTTGTAGTCCCAAATATTTATTTTGTACAGAAATCCTGAACACAGCGCGCTGGCGTATGTGCTCAATAATCCGGAAAAAAATTCTAAAGGTTTCTAAAACCTTTAGAATTTGGGGCTAAAACCCAAAGTTATTGAGCAGGTACAAATTGATGAAAAAGGCGTTTGAAAAGAATTCAAGCCAAATTTAGTGTTCTCTACGGTTCAATCTATGCCCCCTGTCCTATCTTTTCCCACCCTTCCCCGCTCTGCCCTGCCCGCGCTCACCACTGCCCAGATGGTGGAGGTGGATCGTCTGATGATCGAGGAGTACGGCATCCTCCTCATGCAGATGATGGAGAACGCGGGCCGCACTCTGGCCGATCTGGCCCAGGCCTGGCTGGGCGGCGAGGTGGCCGACCGGCCCCTGCTGGTGCTGGCAGGCCGGGGCAACAATGGCGGGGGCGGCCTGGCCGCGGCCCGGCATCTGGCCAACCGCGGCGCGGATGTGCAGGTGTTCACCGCCCACCCTTTCGACGCCTTCGACGGCGTGCCCGGCCAGCAACTGGCCGCGCTGCTGGCCATGGGCGTCTCGATCACGCCGGTGGAGGAGGGCTGGGAGCTACCCGGCGCCGACCTGCTGATCGACGCCCTGATCGGCTATGGCTTGCAGGGCGACCCGCGCGGGGCCACGGCCGATCTGATCCGGCTGGCCAACAGCCATCATGCGCCCATCCTGGCGTTGGATGCGCCCTCCGGGCTGGACACAGGCACCGGCCAGGTCTATCGCCCGGCCATTCGCGCTGCTGCTACGCTGACGCTGGCCCTGCCCAAAGCGGGCCTGCTGGCGGCGGGGCCAGAAGTGGTGGGCGATCTCTTCCTGGCCGACATCAGCGTGCCGCCGGGCCTCTACGCCAGCCTAGGCCTTGACCTCGCCCCCATCTTCCGCGCCGGCCCGCTGCTGCGCGTGACCGGCAGGTGAAGGGAAAGGGCGTCGGCGCCGGGGGATGCGGCGGCATCTTTTAACCGACCTTCTGACAGTCAGGCCACCCTGACGCGCACCGGGTCATCGGGTGACGCGGATACGGCAGAAGAGGCCCACGCCCCAGCGATAGGGATAGGCCAGGGGCAGCAGGGCAGGATGCCGGATCTGGTAGCGCCGGCGCATGTAGGCAGGCGCGGGAAAAAGATGCTGCCAGGCGTAGCCGATGCGCGCCTTCCAGCCCGGTTGCGCTTGCAGATCGGCCCAAAAACGCTGTCTGACCGGCTGAGGGCCGCGGGCGCGGGCAGTGATCAACCTCTCCTCGGCTGCAGAGGCCGGCAGAGCAGCCAGCCGATCCAGCACCCACGCCGGCGCCGGCGCCGACCACAGCGCCACAACCTGCAAAAGCGTCTGCCGCAAACTCAGGCTTAGATCGCAGGCCTGGGCCTGGGCCAGCGTCAGATCCCAGTCGATCCGCCGGTGGACGTGATGAAGCACCTCGGCCACATCGTGCAACCACAGCAGATCGGGCTGGCCGGCATGGTGCAGGGCGAGATGGCCGCACAGGTGCAGCAGCTGCGCCTCGTCGCCCAGGATCAGGGCCGGGCGGCCAGCCGCGTGCAGCGGGCGCGCGCTCTGCCACAGCCATGCTTCGGGGATGCGGGCCTGATGATGGGGCGAATCGAACAGGCTCCAGTGCACTTCCAGCATTGCGGCCTGCGGGCCGGGGCCGATCAGCAGGATCTCGTTCTCGAAGGTCAAGGTGCTATGCGCGTGCGGGCCAAGATCTACAGCCCGATAGCCGGCAGCGGTCAACTGCGCCAGGGCCGTCGCCGCGTCAGCCTTGCGCACCAACAGATCGAGATCGACCATGGGGCGCAGGGGGGGATGGCTGTAGAAAGCTTCGAGCAGGGCCGCGCCCTTGAGCAGGATGGCCGGGACGCCCGCCGCGGCCAGGTCATCCAGCGCATCGCCCAGCGCGGCCAGGCGCATGCGATTCTGCACCGCGGTGTAGGCGGCGAAATCGTGCAAGCGGCGTTGGATCGCGGGCGGGCAGAGGGCATGGCTACGCGCCGCGTCGTAGAGCAGGCCGGCCACCCGCTCCTGTTCGGCCAGATCGTACAGCGCCTGCCAGACCAGGGGGTCGCGTCCGCCCTTTGCCGCGGCGAAGGGGGGGCGGGCGAGAAGTCGGCGCACCGCGGGCAGGGTCTGCGGCTGCCAGCGCAGCCCCTGCCAGGCGATCAGCGCCGCGCGCAGCGGGTCGGTATCCGCCGGTGGCAAGGGGGGATCGGCCATCACACACCCGCATCCGCGCGGGAGAGGAGGGCGAGCAGCTGGGGCGCCACCTGGCTGGCCTCGCCGCGTCGGGTTTTCAACACCAGGGCGCCCTCTACCACCTGGCTGAGGATGGGCAGAGAAACCGCAGGGGCCTTGCGCGCGGCCACGGTGTTATCGAGCAAGGCCATGAGACCGCGGCCTGGGCTGAGCCGGCGCGGGCGCCAGACTGCGCCGGCGTTGTACTCGGTTACCAGGATCAGCCCCACCGGCAAAGGCGCCACACCCGTATCGGCGCCGAAGGCTGCGGGCGCGTATTTGCACACGCCCTTTTCCTCTCGCACCGATAGGGGGATGGGATAGGGGTGCACCCGGCCTTGAGGATCGAACAGGGCCATCTCGTCCGAGTAATAGGTGGCTCCGGCTTTAATCAATTCCGAGACGAGCGTGGTTTTGCCGGTGTGACTGCGCCCCGGCATGACGATCGCCCGGCCCTGCCAGCCCACCACGCCGGCATGGACAAAGAGATGATCTTCCTTGGCCCAGTAGGCCACGGTTAGCAGCAGATAATTCTCCAGATCATGCAGAACCGCGGCCATGTCTAGCGAGCGGGAGACGCGGGCCGCGCCGGAATAGAGCAGATGATACTGGCGCCGTCCCCGTTGCTTGGCAGGTTGCCCCACCCACAGCGAGAAGAGCGAATCCACCACGGGCGTTTCCCTCGCCTCCCACTCCGGCGGCATGATCTCGGGGACGCGGTCGAGGATGGCGGCGTCGTTGGTGCGGATGCCCACCGACGCGCCATAGGCGTTGAAGCTCATGCCGGCCGTCCAACCTAGACGATCGACTTTTTGCAGTCAAGATGAACTTTGCTGTAGCCTGGGGATCGTGGTATACGGCGTTTCCATGATTTCCGGGGGGAAGGGAGGGCAGAGAAGGGAAAGAGGAATAAAGCATACCATGCCCGAAACGGTAGGGCAATTTGGCGAATGGGGACTCCCACACCTTGACATATTGTCAATATTTTGTTAAAGTATTTTACATCTCCCTCCCCCCCTCCCCCCTCTATCTCTCTCTCTATCTCTCTCTCTATCTCTCTCTCCCCTCTCCCCCTGCCATGAACATCGCCCTTTTCGGAGCCACCGGCGGCACGGGCCGCCAATTGCTTGATCAAGCCCTTGCCGCCGGGCACGCGGTGACCGCGCTGGCGCGCGACCCGGCCCGGTTGCCGGTCATACACGAACAGCTCACCCTCGTTACCGGCGACATGCGCGACGCCGCCGCGGTGGCCGCGGTCGTGCGCGGGGCCGATGCCGTCATCGTCACCCTAGGCGCCAGCCAGGGCAGCCCCGCCGACATCTGCTCCATCGGCACAGCCCAGGTGATCGCGGCGATGCAACAGGCCGGGGCGCGGCGACTGGTGGTGATCACCTCGCTGGGCGTGGGTGATAGCAAAAACCAGGTGCCGCTGGCCTTCAAGCTGCTGATGAAGACAGCGTTGCGCGCGGTCATGGCCGACAAGGAAGCGCAAGAAGCGCTGGTGATGGCCAGCGGCCTGGATTGGACGATCGTGCGTCCCGGCGGCCTCACCCACGGCCCCGGCAGCGGCCAGTACCGGTTCGGGCTGGACCAAAACATCGTGGCCGGGCAAGTGGCGCGGGCGGATGTGGCCGCGTTCGTGCTGCAACAGCTTGGCGATGACACCTTTCTGTACAAAACCCCGGCCATCACCTGATCTCAGCCCATGCGCACCCTGCTTTTTTCCCTGCTGTTGCTGGCGCTGAGCGCCTGCGCCGGGTCGACGACCTCGCAAGGGTCATTGCCGCCCGCAACCGCGCCGGTCAGCCGCCCGCCCGCGGCCACGGCCACGCCAGATCTGCCGCCCACCGCGCAGATAGCCACGCCCGCAG
>JABWBG010000240.1 GCA_013360575.1 Caldilineales bacterium | reverse complement strand
CGGCGACCGCGGCGGCCGCGACCGCGGCAACCGTTACTAACCCCCGCGCCCCGGCGCCACTCTGACCTGTGACCCCCACAGACGGCCTGCCAGGCGCGCGCCTGGCAGGCCGTTTTGATCTTGCATGTAAAATTCTGTATGCTTGGCCCGATGGAACATACACCGATCCCACCCCGCCGCCTCCCTCCCGACGCCCGCATCATCCGCCCCGGCGATCAGCCCCAGCGTTATGATCTGATCGCGCCCGCGGCCCGGCCCGCGGCCCGGCCCATCGCCCGGCCGCAACGCTCCCTGCTGCGCGATGGCCTGACCGAGATGATCGGCACCATCCTGCCGGCGGTGATGCTGGCCCTGCTCATCCACCTCTTCCTGGCCCAGGCCACCCGCGTCGAGGGCTACAGCATGGAGCCGACCCTGTACGGGCAGCAGCGGCTGATCGTGGAAAAACTGACCTACCGCCTGCGCCCGCCCGCGCGGGGGGAGATCGTCGTCATCCACGTGCCCGGCTATGGCGACGAGATGCTGATCAAACGGGTGATCGGGCTGCCCGGCGAGCAGGTGGAAGTGCGGGATGGGCAAGTCTTCGTCGATGGCCAGGCGCTGCGAGAGCCCTATCTGGCCGGCCTGACCTATGGCGATTACCCGGCCACACAGGTTCCGGAGCAGCACGTCTTTGTCATGGGCGACAACCGCAACAATTCGAACGATTCCCGCGCCTTTGGCCCCATCGCCTCCGCAGAAATCGTGGGCCGGGCCTGGCTGCGTTATTGGCCCCCGCAAGCCTTCGGGCGCGTGCGCTAGCGGCGTTAGATCTGCCGGCCCGACGATGCTCACCCAGTGGCGCCGCTGCCGCTCCATCCAGATCGGAATCAGCACCCATGGACACGCGTTGGTCGTCGACCACCAAACTGCTCATCCTCATCTGCCTGCTGCTGTTTGCAGCCTGGTTGACCTTCCGCTTTGCCGACATCATCCCCCCCCTGCTGGTGGCGGTGATCGTGGCCTACCTGCTCAAGCCCCCCACCGATTGGCTGGTGCGGCGCACCGGCTGGCCGCGCGGGCTGGCGGTGATCGTGCTCTTCCTGATCCTGCTCTCGCTGATCATCCTGGCCCCGGTGCTGATCACCCCCAGCGTGGCCGGCATCCTGCGCAACATCAAGCTCGATCTCAGCGCCCTCGACCCGATCTGGCAGCGCCTCAGCGGCGCCAATCTGCAGATCGGCCCCTTCACCCTGTCCGGCGGTGAGCTGGCGCCCGATCTCAACCAGGCCGTGCAGAACATGGTGGCGCCCTTTGCCACCGGGGCCTTGCAACTTGTTTCCGGCGTCGCCCTCAGCCTCTTCTACCTGGTTTTCGTCATCGTCGTCATCTTCTGGCTGCTGAAAGACAGCTACAAACTGGAGGGGTGGTTCATCGACCACATCAGCCCCTCCTACCAAGGGGAAGTGGTGCATCTGCTGCGCGAGATCGGGGAGATCTGGGGAAATTTCTTCCGCGGGGAGCTGGCCCTGGCCGTGGTAGTAGGCTCGTTGGTAGCCCTGAGCATGTGGATGCTGGGCCTGCCCAATATCTTCCTTCTGGCCTTCTTCGCCGCCCTGGGCGAATTCGTGCCCACCATCGGCCCGGTGCTGGCGGCCATCCCTGCCATCCTCATCGCCCTGGTCAACGGCTCCTCCTGGCTGCACCTGCATCCCCTGCTCCTCGGCCTGATTGTGGCCCTCGTCTACATGCTCATCTTCCAGTTCGAGCAGATCTACCTGCTGCCGCGCATTGTCGGCCGCCGCGTACGCCTGCATCCGGGCGTGGTGTTCGTGGGCACGATCATCGGCGCCACGCAGATCGGGCTGCTGGGCGTGCTCATCGCCGCGCCGGTCATCGCCACCATGCGCCTCTTCGGCGGCTACATCTACAGCAAAATGCTCGATCGGGAACCCTTCGCCCAGCCCGCGGGCGCGGAGCCAGGGGGCATTGCCTGGCGGGGAATGATCCGCGGCCAACCGGTGGCCGGCATCCTCTTCGATCTGGACGGCACCCTGATCGACACCGATGATCACCTGATCGAGCAGATCGCGGCCCGGTTAGGCCCGCTGCGCCGCCTTTTCCCCGACCGCGACCCCCGGCCGGCAGTGCGTCACCTGCTGCTGGCCGCCGAAGGCCCGATCAACTGGCTGATCACCCAGCTCGACCGTCTGCACCTCGATGACAACCTCTTCCGTCTGCATGAATGGCTGCGGCAGGTGCGGGGCTATCGCCGTACCAACGAGATGCAAGTCATCCCCGGTGTGTTGGAGAGCGTGCACATCCTGCACAGCGGCTACAAACTGGCCCTGGTGACCACGCGCCCCCGCGCCGCGGCCGAGCACTTCCTGGCTCTGACCGGTTTGCAGGCCTATTTCGCTGTCGTGGTCACCGCCGACGATGTGCAGCGGCTCAAACCCCACCCCGAACCCCTGCTCCGGGCCATGACGCAACTGGGCCTGCCCCCAGAGCAATGCGTGATGGTGGGCGACACCACCGCCGACCTGCTGGCGGCGCAGGCTGCGGGCATCCGCGCTGTGGCCGTATTGTGCGGGTTTGGCCGCCGCCGCGAGTTGGAAGAGGCCGATCTGCTGCTCGATTCCACGGCAGAACTGACCCACTGGCTGTAACCGCCCGATCGCGACGGGGAGACAGATGCGCGACCCCCTGCGCTTGGGGCAATCTGCGCCCCCTGCGGTATAATCCCTGCGCTTTACGACTTTTCGACCCCGAGGAAGACACCCACACATGTTCGAGAAACAAATTGGCATCGATCTGGGCACCGTCAATGTCCTGGTCTACGTGCGCGGCAAAGGCGTGGTCTTGCAGGCGCCCAGCGTTGTCGCCATTTCGGTGCGCGACAACAAGATCGTGGCCGTGGGCCGCGACGCCGCCGAGATGATCGGCCGCGTGCCTGAAAGCATCGAAGTCGCCCGGCCGGTGCGCGATGGCGTCATCGCCGATTACGTCGTCACCGAGGCCATGCTCCGCCACTTCATCCGCACCGTGATCGGCCGCAACCCCCTGCTGCGCCCGCAGATCATGATGAGCACCCCCAAAGGCGTGACCAGCGTCGAGCGCCGCGCCGTCTACGACGCGGCCATCCAGGCCGGCGCCAAAGAGGCCTATCTCATTCCCGAACCGCTGGCCGCAGCCATCGGCGCTGGCCTGCCTGTGCACACCCCCACCGGCAACATGGTAGTCGATATCGGCGGCGGCACCAGCGAGGCCGCGGTTGTCTCCATGAACGATATCGTCGTCTGGAGCAGCGTGCGCGTGGGCGGCAACCGCATCGATCAAGCGATCATGGGCTATGTGCGCAAGAAATACAACCTGATCATCGGCGAACAGACCGCCGAGGAACTGAAGATCCAGATCGGTTCGGCCCTGCCTTTGGAAGATGAACTGCGCATGGATGTACGGGGCCGTGATCAGGTCTCGGGCCTGCCCAAGACCATCCAGGTCACCTCCGAGGAAGTCACCGAGGCCATGGCCGACCCCTTCAGCGCCATCGTCGCCACCGTGCGCCAGACCCTGGAGCGCACGCCCCCCGAACTGGCCTCCGACATCATCGATCGCGGCATCGTCCTCACCGGCGGCTGCGCCCAGATCCGCAATGTCGATGCCCTGCTGACCAAGGAAACCGGCGTGCCCTGCTTCGTGGCCGAAAACCCCATTGCCTGCGTGGCCATCGGCGCCGGCCGCGCCCTGGAAAACCTGGAAGTGATGCGGCGTTTCTTGCCTACAGTTTAGACGATGGACGATGGCTACCGTCCATCGTCGAATTACGCTCCCATCTGCGGCAGGGCGACGAAAAAGGTGGAGCCTTGATCCGGCTGGCTGCGCACCCACACCCGACCGCCGTGCGCCTCGACGATGGCCTTGACCAGGAAAAGCCCCAGGCCCGCGCCCTGTGTGCTGCGGCGCAGGCCTGAATCCACCCGGTAGAACCGCTCGAACACCGCTTCCTGCTCCTCGTAGGGGATGCCGATGCCCCGATCGGCCACATAGATCACCACCTCGCCCCCCTCCTGCCACCCGCCCAGGCGGATGACGCCCCCCTGAGGCGAGTATTTGACGGCGTTGGTGAGCAAATTTTCGAACACCTGCCGTAGCCGGCGCTCATCCCCGCGCACCGGCGGCAATGCCTGCGCGAAATCGAGGGCGAAGGTGTGATCCGGCGTCTGCGGTTGCAGACGCTCCACCGTGGCCCGCGCCAGATCCACCAGCGACAGGGTCTCCATCTCCAGGTGCATGGCCCCGGCCTGGATGCGGGAGGCGTCGAGCAGGTTGTTGATCAGCTCGTTCAGCCGGTCACTCTCCTCCTCGATCACGCGGGCGCCCTCGCGCACCGTTTCGGGCGATAGCAGCGCATCCTCGCGGGCCAGCGTGCTGGCGTAGCCCTTGATCAGGCTGACCGGGGTCTTCAATTCATGCGAGATCACCGAAATGAAGGTGGATTTCAGCTCCTCCGCCTCGCGAAAGCGGGTGATGTCGGTGAGGGTGGCGATGATGTTGATCAGGGCGCCGTTGCGGTCGAAGAGGGGGGAATAGGTGACGCCGACGGTGATGCGTTTGTGGCCGGGCCGAACGATGTCACCCTCGCCGTAGAGGATGCCAGTGGGGGGCGGGGCCTGGCCGCGCTGGCAGATGTGATCGCCGCTGAGATTTTGCAGGCGCAGCACCTCGGTGCAGGGCTGGCCGCGGGCCTCGGCCTGCGTCACCCCCGCCAATTCGGAGAGGACGCGGTTGATGGCGGCCACGCGCAAGTCCGTGTCCAGGATCAGCACACCGTTGGGGCTGTTCTCGATCACCGCCTCCACCCGCGCCTTTTCCGCCCGCAGCAACTCCATCTGCCGGGCATTGCGCACGGCAATAGCGGCCTGATCTGCAAAATCGCGCAACATGCCGCGGTCGCCGGCGCTGAAAGCCACCGATCCGGGGCGAAAGAGGAAGATGCCGCCCACCGTCGCCTCCCCTTCCAACACCAGGGGCAGGGCCACCACCTGCTCCAGCGGCGCATCGCTGGCCTCGCGGATGATGCTGAGCTGACGGCGCAGTTCGGTCTCGTTCCAAAAATCCTGTTCCGGGTTCTTCTGCGCCAGGTAGGGGGCGAGGGCGTGGAACACCTGCGAAGGCAGGCCATACCCCGTGGCCAGGCGCAGGGTTCCCGCCGGCGTGGTCAGGGCAATGTAGCCCACCTCGGCCTGCACCATCTCGGCCGTGTACTGCAGGATGGTGCGCAGCAGCGAAGGCAGATCCAGCCGGGCGGTGAGGGCGCGGCTGATCTCCAGCAGCGCCTCCAACTGGCGCAGGCGGTAGTTGGAGAAAAGGGAAAGGGACATGCGGGCGGGCAAAAGGGGCGGGGCGGGGGCTGCACGGGGAAAATCATTGTAGTCTGCCGGGCAGGCTCTGCCAAACGGGGAGATGACAGTTCCTTCATGCAGCCCCAGATGGCGGCAGCAGGGATGACAGTGTGTTCATGATGCCCGCCCACCCCTTGACGCCGGCGAATGGGGCTGGTAGATTCAGGGGGCAGTGTTCAGTGTTCAGTATTCAGTGTTCAGTGTTCAGTGGTCAGTGGTCAGTGTCTCCTCTTTGCCATGTTTGATCGTCCGTTGCGTTCATTGTTCTTTGCTTTGCTCCTGCTGGG
>JABWBG010000239.1 GCA_013360575.1 Caldilineales bacterium | reverse complement strand
CCGCCCGCCACGGCCCGGCCCGCGCCGGCGCCGGCGGCGCGTTTGGCGGGGATTTGGCAGCAATTGGCCGCGCAAAATACCGAGATCGCCGACCTGACGGCGATAAAAAATCACTTCGAGCGCGTGTTGGCGGGGCGAACCTGGGGCGATCCGGTGCTTCTGCACGGCGATCTCACCCTGCGCAACGTGCTGGTGCAGGCCGATGGCGGCGTGGCCGTGCTCGACACCGATCTGGCTCTGACCGGGCCTGCCGCCTACGATCTCGGCTTTCTCGATGCCAGCCTCGATTTCATCGACCGCTGGCAAGTGCTCAGCCGCGGCCGGCTCTACGATGACGCCGGCCTCGGCCTGGCGCGCATGGCCCTGCGAGATGGGTACGACGCTGGCGGCGCCGCTGACGACGTGGCCCTGTGCCGCGCCCTGCGCCTGCTGCAGCGGGCCGCTGAATTGGGCGAGCATGTGCAACGCACGCGGCCCGCGCTCGCCCGCGTGCTCATCCCCCGGCTCATCCATCCCTATTTCCTGGCCGCGGCCGCACGCGCGTTGGGCGTGGGGTGACGCGATCAGCGGTCGGAGCGCTGCGAGCGCTCCGACCGCTGGGGTCGCGACTGACAGGGTCGCGAGGTTGGCGGAGAGCAGTCGCCGGGGCTATACTGCCGCCATCAGCCCCATTTCCAAGGAGACCTCACCCCGCATGCACCTCTCGACTTTCGGACAAAAATTCACCGGCCAATCGGGCATCCTGCAATTGATGGATGATCTGGGCAGCGCCCTGGCCGCGGGCGACAAGCATACGATCATGCTCGGCGGGGGCAATCCTGCCAAAATCCCCCAGGTGCAATTGCTGCTGCGCCAGCGCATGCTGAACATGCTGCACGATGAGGAAAGCTTCGAGCGCATGGTCGGCGATTACACATCGCCCCAAGGCCACGCCCCCTTCATCGCCGCGCTGGCCCGCCTGCTGCGCCGTAATTTCGGCTGGGAGATCGGGCCAGAGCATATCGCCCTCACCAACGGCAGCCAGACCTCCTTTTTCTACCTCTTCAACCTCTTCGCCGGCGCATTCGCGGATGGCGGTTTCAAAAAGATCTTGCTGCCCCTGGCCCCCGAATACATCGGCTATGCCGACGTCGGCCTCGGCCCCGATTATTTCATCTCCCACCGCCCGCAGATCGAGTATCTCGACCGCCACCTGTTCAAATACCATCCCGATTTCGCCGCCCTGAGCGTGGACGAGGGGATCGGCGCCATCTGCGTGTCGCGGCCCACCAACCCCACCGGCAACGTGCTCACCGACGCCGAGATCGCCCAACTCAGCGCCCTGGCCCGGCAGCACGACATCCCCTTCATCATCGACAACGCCTACGGGCTGCCCTTCCCCGGCATCATCTTCAGCCAGGCGCAGCCGGTGTGGGAAGAACAGATCGTCCTGTGCATGAGCCTGTCCAAACTGGGGATTCCCGGCCCGCGCACCGGCATCGTCATCGCCCGCCCAGAGATCGCGCAGGCGGTGACGGCGATGAACGCGGTGCTGAGCCTGGCCCCCGGCAGTGTGGGCGCGGCCCTGGCCCTCGATCTGGTCGAAAGCGGCGAGGTGATCCGCGTCAGCCAGGAGGTGATCCGGCCCTTTTACCAGACGCGGGCCGAGCAGGCGCTGGCCTGGCTGCAGCAGGAGATGGGAGAGATTCCCTGGCGCGTGCACCGGCCCGAAGGCGCTTTCTTCCTCTGGCTCTGGTTCGAGGGCCTGCCGATCAGCAGCCAGACCCTGTACGAACGCCTGAAAGCGCGGGGCGTGATCGTGGTAGCCGGGCATTATTTCTTCCCTGGCCTGGAGGAGGCATGGCGGCACAAACAGGAATGCATCCGCGTCAGCTACGCGCAGGATGAAGATGTGGTGCGGCAGGGCGTGCGCATCATCGCTGAAGAAGTACACAAGGCATACACATCATGAACATCGGCATCATTGGCCTGCCCAACAGCGGCAAAACCACCATCTTCAACGCCCTCACCCGCGGTCAGGTGGAGACCGCGGCCTACTCTACCGGCCAGATGGCGGTGCATCATGCCATCGTGCAGGTGCCGGACGAGCGGGTGGAGCGGCTGACGGCCCTGTACCGCCCGCGCAAAGTCACCTACGCCCAGGTGCAATACAAGGACATCGCCGGCCTGGCGCGCGGGTTGGGCGAGTCGGGCGGGCTGAGCGGGCCGCTGCTGAACGAGATCAGCGGCAACGACGCGCTGTTGCTGGTGGTGCGGGCCTTTACCGACCCCGATGTCCTGCACCCGGAGGGGGAGATCGACCCGGCGCGCGACATCGCGCTGGTGGAGACGGAGCTGATCCTGAATGACATGCTGCTGGTCAGCAACCGTTTGCAGCGGATCGGGGAGCGTGTGGGCAAGGGGGGAAATCCCAAGGAAACGGAGGCGCTGAAAGCAGAGCAGGCGCTGCTGGAGCGGCTGCTGGCCGCGCTGGAAGGGGAGCAGCCGCTGCGCAACGTGGTCGATAAGCTCAGCCCGGAGGAGGAGAAATCGCTGCGTGGTTTCGCCTTTCTATCGCAGAAGCCGCTGCTGGTGTTGCTGAACGTGGGAGATGAGGAGGAGGAAACGATAGTCAATGACTATACGAAGTCAGGCCCGCACAAGGCCGTGGTGGCCCTGCGCGGCAAGCTGGAGGCCGAACTGGCGCAGATGCCGGCGGAAGAGGCCGCCGAGTTCCTGGCCGAGTTCGGCATTGCCGAGCCGGGCCTGAGCCGCATCATCCATCTCTCCTACCAACTGCTGCGCGTGCACTCTTTCTTCACCGTGGGCGAGGATGAGGTGCGGGCCTGGACATTGCCCGTGGGCGGCGCGGCTCTGGACGCAGCCGCGGCCATCCACACCGATCTGGCCCGCGGCTTTATCCGCGCCGAGGTGGTGGCCTACACCGATTTGATCGCGGCCGGCTCGCTGGCCGAGGCGCGCAAGCTGGGCGCGCTGCGCCTCGAAGGCCGGGATTACATCGTGCAAGACGGCGACATCGTACACATCCGCTTCAATATCTAGTGGTCAGTGGTCAGTATTCAGTATTCAGTGTTCAGTATTCAGTATTCAGTATTCAGTGTTCAGTGGTCAGTGTTCAGTTTTTACTGATTACTGACCACTGACCACTGATTACTGAATACTGAATACTGACCACCGATTCCGCCAGGTCGAACCAGTTAATGGCCGGATCGTCCAATCGGAACCAATTGTATTGCCTGCGGATGAATTCGCGGGTGCGGCGGCGGATCAACAGTTGCGCGGTTTCCAGATCGTGCTCGCCGGCCAGATAGGCGGCGACTTCGCGATACCCCAGGCTGGAAAAACCGGGGGAATCGGGGCCGTAGCCCGCGGCCAGCAACTTCTCCACCTCGGCCACGAACCCGGCGGCGAACATGCCCTCGATGCGGGCGTCGGCGCGGGCATAAAGCTGCTCCCGCGGGCGGGTGAGGCCGATCTGGATGGGGGTGAAGGGAGGCGGGACGTGAGTCTGCCAGGCGCTGAAGGGCCGGCCCGAAACCAGGGTGACCTCGATCGCCCGGATCACCCGGCGCAGGTTGCGGGGATCGATACGGGCGGCGCTGGCCGGGTCCAGCGCTTGCAAGCGGGCGAAGAGCGCGTCTTTGCCCGCCCGCTCGGCCAACTCCGCCAATTCGGCCCGCAGATCAGGTTGCGGCGGCACCTCCGGCACGGTCCAGCCCTGCACCACTGCCCGCACATATTGGCCGGTGCCGCCCACCAGCAGCGGCAGCCGCCCGCGGCCCTGGATGTCGGCGATACAGGCCTCGGCCAACTGCTTGTACTCGCCCAGCGAGATCACTTCTCCTGGCGATTTTATGTCAATCAAATGATGGGGGACGGCGGCCAGCTCCGCCGGGCTGGGCTTGGCCGTGCCGATGTCCATGCCCCGGTACACCTGCCGCGAGTCCGCGGACACAACCTCGCCGTCCAGAGCCTGCGCCAGCCGCAATGAGACTTCGGTCTTGCCCACGGCGGTGGGCCCCACCAGGATGAGCAGCGGCTTCACCAGCAATCCACCGCCTCGCGCCAGTGACTGACGCGCAGCAACTTGCCCGTGTCATCGAACTCTACCCCCACCATGTCGATGCGCACAGGGCCATCCCAGCCCAGCGCCTCGCTCAAAACCTCGGCCAATTCGCATAGTTTTTGCTGTTTCCAGGGGTCCACAGCTTGCTCAGGCGCGCCGCCGGCCCGGCCGCGCCGCGTTTTCACCTCCACAACCGCCAGCACGCCTTTCTCCTCGGCCACGAGGTCGATCTCGCCGGCAGGGCAGCGCCAATTGCGGGCCATGATGCGCAGGCCCGCCTGCTGCAAGGCTGCGGCGGCCAGTTCCTCGCCCAGCGCGCCCAGATCTTTACGTGCGTGGCTCATCTCACTCCTGTCCAATCTGTGCAGTAAACGCGTTACGCATCATTCCGACGCGTCCGCGCCTACTTTAGCACGGATCCAGGGGCAGGCGCAACTGCAAAAACGGCGCCCAGGTGCGGCGGTGCAGCGGTGTGGGGCCAAGGCGGGCGAGGGCGAAATCTCCACATAACTGCGCACCCCAAAGCGCGAATGCGCGGCAATGAAATTGCGCTCGCCGGCAATATCCGGCGGCAGGGTTTGCGAGCGGCCGGCAAGTCCGAGACCTGCGGCCAGCAGCGGCGATTGCGCAGAGTCATGCGCGGCAAAAGGTTCGAGCCGGCGCCCCCCGGATAGGGCGTCACCACCGCGGCCGCGCAACGCTGCGTGTGCCGCCCGGCCGGTAGCGCGGCGCAGCGGCAACGACATCTGCTGCATGGCGAGCGCAGGATGGCGCAGACCGAGTTGATCGAAATGATCGTATTGCCAATGCCAGGTGGGCTGCATCCCCAAGGGGCTTTGCGCCCCGGCGGCCACAGCGGAGGCCAGCAAAGTTGTCAGGACAATTGCGGGGAGGTATTGGCGAATCATGCACGGTCCATCAAACATGAAGCCGGGCCAGAACAAGGTTAGCGGCAACGCTCGCAAGCACAGGCGACGGCCAGGCCGTTGCGGATCATTCTGCTCTTTCGTGTCCGTCCGACAGCGCGAACTTTTGGGAGTATGTTCCCGCAACGGTTTGGCCGTTGCATCAAAATCCTCGGAGTTTTCACGACTCCCGGCGTTTGAGGAACCTCGGCTCAGCCGAGGTCGGAACGTTTTCGGACAGGCACTCTCTTGACAATGTTGCGTTAGAAGACTCACCCCGTAACGCATCAATCTGCAACTCAAAGGAAATTGCCAACGGAGAGCAACAACCCAACCGATGGAAGAGAATTGTATCAGTTGGGTTGTTGCTCTCAGTTGGAAATACCTCTCTGCATTTGCAGCAACAATTTCTCCTTGCAGCAGCCAGCTTCCCCTCTCCTGATCAAGAGAGGGGAGTTGCGTGTATTCTTCTGACTCGCTTTCTTCCTTCTCTCTCATGAGCTGGGCCTGGAAAAAGCGAGTCGCTAGGCATCAACCGATCTAACGAAACATTGCCAAGCTATTTCTGAATTCTGAGCACGCGTGCCGGCACGCCGGCGACGATGGCACGGCTGGGCACGTCTTTCGTCACCACGCTGCCGGCGCCGACCAGCGCGTATTCACCAATGGTGACGCCGCAGAGAATCGTCGCGCCGCTGTCGATGCTCGCGCCTTTTTTCACCACCGTCGGCACCACTTGCCAATCACTT
>JABWBG010000238.1 GCA_013360575.1 Caldilineales bacterium | reverse complement strand
GGTGCGCTGCATCCATCCTGGCAGCCATTCGCCGGTTGCGGGCGGGGCGGCGTCGCCCCCCAGCCAGCGCATGGCAGCGGCGTTGAATTCGATGCTGCCGGGCGCGGCTGCCTGCGCGCTTGCGCCCAGCATGTGGCCGGCAACCAGGCTGATCAAGAGTAGGGCTGCGGCCCAGGTCGCGGCCAGGCGCAGGGCCAGATCGATGCGAGCGTGGCGCAGCGCCCACACCAGCAGCGGCCACAGCATCAGGGCGTTCAGCAGGGGCATGAGCCGCGCCTGCGCGGTGAGAAACCCTATGGCCGATGTGAAAATCAGGCCGGCCAGGAGCGCGAGGTAAATGAGCGGATCGGTGCCAAAGAAGCGCATACGGGTGGGGAGGGGGTCAGTCTGGCGGCCAAAGCAGATGGCGGCGCAGGGCGAAAGCAATGCGCTCCCAGCCGGGGAGGTCGGGCAGGGCGTGGTGCAGGCCCTGGAAGGGGTGGATGTGGACGGAGCCGGGGCTGCGTGGTGAACTGGGCGTAGGGAATGCAGCTTGCCACAGCCGCACAGAAAGGGGGCGGGCGGCGCCCAGCGCCACCCAGATGGGTGGGGCCGCGCCCCTGGCCCCGATCGCGCGGTACAGAAGAGGAGGAAGCAGGGAGAGGGGCGGTTGCAAGAGGGCCAGCGCTGCCCGCGGCTGCCGGGGGTGGGGGGCCAGCGCGCTGGCGCCAAGGTGGGCAGCAAGGACGAGCAGGATCGGCGGCAGGCTGGGGTCGGCATCCCGCGGCCAGGCTGCGGGCAAGGGCACAGCGTAGCACGGATCGCCCCGATGCGCGAAATAAGCCATGAACGCCGACCAGCGCTCTGGCGGCCAGTCGCGCCCGCAGCCGAACAGCAGCGTGATTC
Organism: Caldilineales bacterium; assembly: GCA_013360575.1. GTDB lineage: Bacteria > Chloroflexota > Anaerolineae > J102 > J102 > JABWBG01. The sequence continues at coordinate 4,849 of JABWBG010000238.1, read as the reverse complement.
CTGCCGGGGCAGGCACAGGATCAGGTATCGCCATTTGTGGTGGCCGCGCCCGGCGCCGGCGTCGGCAACTCCTCTCTCTCCTCCGGCGGATCTGCCGCGACCGGGCGGCCCGCGGCCTGCAACGCGGCCTCTGCCGCGGCCTGCGCTGCTTTCTGCTTGCTATACCCCTGGCCCACGCCCAGCACCCGATCGCGCACGCGCGCCTCGACATGGAAAGTCCTGGCATGGTCGGGGCCGGTGCTGCCGGTGGTGACATAATAAGGTGTAGCATTCAATTCTGCCTGCGCCCATTCTTGCAGCCAGCTTTTGGCATCCTTGCGCAGTTGGCCCCGGCGCATCTGCATCAATTCCGGATCCAGCAGGGGCAGCAAAAAGCGCTCGATGACGGTAATGCCCTGATCCAGATAAATGGCCCCGCACAGGGCCTCGAACGTGGCGCAAAGGATGGCAGCGCGTTGGCGACCGCCGCTATCCTCTTCGCCCCGGCCCAGCCGCAAAAACCGGCCCAGATCGAGTTGTTGGGCAAAGTAGGCCAGGGTCTCCCGCCGCACCAGGGCGGCGCGCATGGCGGTGAGGGGGCCTTCGCGCTGTTCGGGAAAGCGTTGGTAGAGCAGCTCGGCCACCACCAGATCGATCACTGCGTCCCCCAGGAACTCCAGGCGTTCATTGTCGGTGAAGAGATAGTCGCTTTCATTCAGTGAGGAGCGGTGGGTGAGGGCGCGCAGCAACAGGGATTTATCGCGGAAGGAGAGGCCCAGTTTCTCCTCCAATTCGGCCAGACCGACAAAAAAATGAGTTTCTGGTGACATTTCAAATGACCTTAGGTGCTTTAGTAACAATTCACCTGATATGTCTTGCGAGGGCGACTGCATGTCGCATGGCGAAGCAATCTCCAAGGTGGTTTGTCAATTTTTGGGGGTTTCAAGCAACGTTGGAGATTGCTTCGAGGCTATCGCCCCTCGCAATGACAAAACAAGGTGAATTGTTACGTAAATATCATAAAAAACTCTGCGTCCTCTGCGCCTTTGCGTTTAGTTTTTAAACGCAAAGGCGCAGAGGACGCAGAAGAAATACTAAAGTGTCTTATAGCCATGCCCGGTGAGAATGGCCACGACGGTGTGATCAGGCGCGATGGCGGGCGCCAGGTGGCGCAGCGCGGCGAAGGCCAGGGCTGCGGTTGGTTCGATGAAGATGCCGCTGCGCGCCAGCGCATCTTGGGCGGGCAGAATCTCCTCTTCGGGCACGGCGATGACCTGGCCGTTGGTCTTGCGCACCGCCGCGGCCATGGCCTCGATCAGAGGGGGATGGGGGATGGCCACACCGTCGGCGAGGGTGGGGCCGGCCTGGAAGGTGTGCGGCTGATACTCCCCACGGCTGTAGGCCAGCAGGGGCGCGCAGGCCGCGGCCTGCGCCGCGACCAGCCGCGGCAGTTCGCGGATCAGCCGGCCCTTTTGCAGGGAGCGAAACCCCCAACGCAGGCCGCGCAGCAGGCTGCCATTGCCCACCGGCAGCACCACCCAATGCGGCGCCCGGCGGCCCAGTTGCTCCCAGATCTCCCAGGCAAGGGTCTGCATGGCCAGGGCATAGCCAGGATGCCAGACATGGCTGGCATAGAACACGCCCGGCTCGGTCGCGGCCTCTTCCGCCGCGGCGGTGACGGCGCTGCGATCCCCCGGCACTGCCGCCAGCTCCGCGCCGTACCGGCTGATCTGTGCTTGTTTCGATGCCGGCGCGGCAGCGGGTGTATAGATGCGGGCGCGCACCCCGGCGCGGGCGGCATAGGCAGCCAGCGCCGCGCCAGCATTGCCCGATGAATCGTCGATCACCAAACGGGCCGCGCCGATGCTGTTGATCAGCATGGCCGCGCCCCGGTCTTTGTAGCTGCCGGTGGGATTCAGGCTTTCATTTTTGAGGAAGAGATGCAGATCGCCGTTGCGAAAGGGCAGCAGGGGTGTGCCCCCTTCGCCCAGAGTGATGGGGTTATCGGGCAGGGGGGGCAGCAGATGCCGGTAGCGCCACATCCCCAGTTCCGCCGGCTCGATCAGGGTGGGATCGAAGAGGATGTTGCGGCGGGGCTGCAAGGCGCCGCGGCAACTGGGCCGGGGACAGCGCGCGCCTGGCGGCGGCCAGTCCACCGGCTGGTTACAGATGCGGCAGCGCAAATGAAAGGGCGAGGTTGGCATAAGGTCGACTCCGCCGCCCATTGTAGCGAGGCGCCCGGCCTCTGGCAAACCCTGGCGCGGTCATGCGCCTCTGCCCCCTGCGCTGGCCCTTAAATTCCCTGTGCTGCTAGCGACTTTGGCGCGTTCGATCACGTCTTGATTGTCAACTTGCTTACGAGGATTGTATGAACGACGATTTCTACGCCATCGACCTTCTCGACGACTTCATCACCGACGTATTGGCGGAGCGCCCTCCCAGCCTGTATGCGCGCATGGCCGCGGCCATCGGGGTGGATGTCGAAGCGTTGATGCACTTGTTGCCGATGTTTGAGCTGGCCCGTCATCTCGCCGGCGCCAGCCGCGCGCACGATATGGCGGCGGCGCCTGTGCGGGAGCGGGTCTTGCACGTCTATCCTAGCCGGTTTGGGGCCGACGGCTCTTGAAAAGAGAAACCCCGGCGATGCGAATCGCCGGGGCTCTCTCCACACACACATTGAAAGGAGGTGCACCGATGAGGTGCTTCGGTCAGGGAGGTGACACGCTTTCAGTAAAGCACAGCCTGCCCCGGCTGAATATGATCTTTGTCATATTTTGCACAAACGCGCTGTCCCATTTTTCCGATCCCCCTCGCCGCCTCCCCGTCTGCGCGAATTTGCCCCCCACCCCCGCCTGAGCGAGAATGCCCCCCACCCGCTGCATCCCACCCACCCACCCAACCACCCAACCACCCCACCAATCCATGAACCTAACCCACCAAACCCTTCTCATCACCGGCATTGGCGGGTTCATTGGGCTGCGCGCGGCAGAAATGGCGCTGGCGCGGGGCATGCAGGTGCGCGGACTCGATCTTTCGCCCACAGCCGCCGCGGCCGCCCAGCGCCTGGGCAGCGATGTGATCGTGGGGGACACAGCCGACCCAGACGCCGCGGCCCGCGCCTGCGCCGGCGTCGATGTGGTGCTGCACACCGCGGCCATTGTGGGCGAGGATGGAGATTGGCCGCGCTACCGCCGCGTCAATGTCGATGGCACGGCCACCATGGCCCAGGCCGCGCTGGCTGCCGGGGTGCAAGCCTTCGTCCACCTCTCCAGCGTCATGGTCTACGGCTTTCATTACCCCGACCAGATCGCCGAGACAGGCCCCCGCCGCGGAGAGAATAACCCCTATTGCCAGACCAAGATCGAGGGCGAGGATGCCCTGCGGCGCCTGCACCAGGAACACGGCCTGCCCCTGATCCTCATCCGCCCCGGCGATGTCTACGGGCCCCGCTCCGCGCCCTGGGTGGTGCGGCCCCTGCAACTGATGCGCCGGGGCCTGTTCATGCTGCCCGATGGCGGCCGCGGGGTGATCAACCATCTCTTCGTGGATACGCTGATCGAGGGCGTGCTGCGGGCGGTGGAGCGGGAGGCGATCGGCCGGGTCTACAATCTCAGCGATGGCGTGGCTACCACCTGGCGGGCCTATTTCGATCACCTGGCCCAGATCGGCGGGCAGCGCCGGCCCCCTGCCCTGCCCGCGGGCCTGCTGAAGAGGGTGGTGGCAGGGCTGGCCGCGGGTGAACGCGTGCTCGGCCGTCCGCCCTCGGCCCTGCCCGCGGGCGTCGATTTCATCAACCGCCCGCACGCGGTCAGCATGGCCGCGGCCCGTGCAGATTTGCAATTCGCCCCGGCCATCGATCTGGCGGAGGGGATGCGCCGCGTGCAGGCCTGGCTGCACACAGCCGAGGGACAGCAAGTGGTGTGGGGGCGAGGATGAGCGCGGTTGCTTTCTTCATCTCTGCCCATGGATTGGGGCACGCGGCCCGCGCCGCCGCGGTGATGCAGGCCCTGCACGACCGCCGCCCCCATCTGCGCTGCGAGATTTTCAGCGCCGCGCCCGCCTGGTTCTTTCACGAGTCGCTGACCGGGCCGTGGCGCTATCATGCGCTGGCGGTGGATGTGGGCCTGGTGCAAGTCGATTCGTTGCACGAGGATATGCCTGCCACCCTGGCCGCGCTGGACGCGTTCTACCCGCTGGATGCCGGCCTGGTGCAGGCGCTGGCGCGGCAGATCGTGGCCCTGGGCTGCGAGTTGGTGCTGTGCGACATCGCGCCCCTGGGCATTGCCGTGGCCGCGGCCGCGGGCCTCCCCTCGGTTCTGATCGAGAATTTCACCTGGGAATGGATCTACGCCGGCCTGGAGGAGGCGTATCCTGATCTGCGCCGCCACCGCTGCTATTTGGCCCAGCTTTTCGCGGCGGCCGACCATCGCATCCAGGCCGAGCCGGTCTGCGTGGCCCAGGCCGGGGCCTTCACCACGCCGCCGATCGCGCGGCGGCCCCGGCAGACGCGGACAGAGATCCGGCAGCGCCTGGGCGTGGCCGCAAACGCGCCGCTGGTCCTGCTCACCATGGGCGGCGCGGCCTGGGAGTATGCTTTTTTGCCGCGGTTGACGACCGCGCAGCCCGACATCCAGTTCCTCATCCCCGGCAGCGTCAGCCAGGTCGAGCGGTGGTGGCCCACGAAGTCCAGCACCGTGAGCACCTCGGTGCCTGGGAACCGGCGCAGGCCGCGGCCGAGCTGCTGCAGGAACAGCGTCGCCGACTCGGTCGGCCGCAGGAAGAGCACGCTGTTGATGGCCGGGATGTCGACGCCCTCGTTGAGGATGTCCGAGACGAAGCCACACTCCAGCGGGTCGTCGGGGTCGGCCAG
>JABWBG010000237.1 GCA_013360575.1 Caldilineales bacterium | reverse complement strand
CTGCGCCGCGCCATGGGCGATGCCGCCCGCGCCCACGCCCACGCCCACTTCAGCCTCGACCATTTCACCACCGCCCTCACTGCTGCGATCATTTCTGTCAGTAATCGGTGATCAGTATTCAGTGGTCAGTATTCAGTATTCAGTATTCAGTATTCAGTATTCAGTATTCAGTTTTTTCGTGTTATAACGACTGATTACTGAATACTGACCACTGACCACTGACCACTGAATACTGACCACTGAATACTGACCACTGAATACTGACCACTGAATACTGACCACTGAATACTGACCACTGAATACTGACCACTGACCAAAATGTCCACTCGCGTCGCTCACATCATCACCCGCTTCCACGGCGCTGGCGGGGCCAAAAACACACTCTTCACCTGCAAAGGCCTGGTTGCTGCCGGCTACGAGGTCGATCTGGTGGTGGGGGCCAGCGCCGACGCCTGGCGGGCCGAGGGCAGCGGCGTCCGCTGGGTGCAGATCCCCAGCCTGCGCCGCAGCATCCACCCCCTGCACGACGCCCGCGCCACCCGCGACCTGCTCCACCTTTTCCGGCAGCGCCAGTACAGCATCGTCCACACCCACCTGGCCAAGGCCGGCATCCTTGGCCGCTGGGCCGCGCGGCGGGCAGGCACACCGATCCTGATCCACAGCCTGCACGGTGCCACCTTCAGCCCTGTCCAACCTGCCTTGACCCACGCGTTCTACCTCGCGCTGGAGAAAATCGCCGCGCCCTGGACCGACCGCATCGTGCCGGTGGGCGAGGATCTGCGCCAACGCTACCTGGCCGCGGGTGTGGGCCGGCCTGAACAGTACGAGATCATCCACAGCGGCATGGATTTGGCGGCATTTCTGGCCGCGGGCCAGGCCAAAGCCGCGCACCGCGCCCGCATCCGCAGCGCATTCGGCCTGGACGAAAATCACTTCCTGGCCGGGTATGTGGCGGCGCTGGAATGGCGCAAAGGCCACCATTTTCTGATCGAGATGCTGCGCGACGTGGCCCCGCACCATCCCCACTTGCGCCTGCTCTTCGCCGGCGAAGGCTTCGACCGGGCGCGGATCGAGGCGCTGACCCAGGCCGCGGGCGTCAGCGACCGCGTCATCTTCAGCGGCTACCGCACCGACATCGCCGAGGTCATGGCCGCCTGCGATGTCAAGCTCTTTGCCAGCGAGCGGGAGGGGCTGCCGCAGGTGTTGGTGCAGGCCGCGGCGGTGGGCCTGCCTGTGCTGGCCTTCGCGGCCGAGGGCGTGGCCGAGCTGGTGCACGAGGGCTGCAATGGCCACATCTACCGGCATGGCGATATCGCCGCGCTGGCCCGCGGCCTGGAAGCGCTGATCGCGCACCCGGCCCGGCGGCAGCAGATGGCCGCCTATGGGCCCGGCCTGGTAGATGAGCGCTGGACGATCCAAACCATGCAGAATAAAACGCTCTCCCTCTACCTGCGCTTGTTGGAGGAAAAAACCAGATGATGCATTTGCATCGCTCCAGCCTGTGGACCGGCGCGGCCCGGCGGCGGCAACTGGCCCTCCTGATCGGCGACGCCCTGCTGCTGCTGCTGACGGTGATGGCCGCGGTGGCGCTGCGCCGCGTCTACATCGAGGCCGCGCCTCTGGCCCAGGTGCGGGTGTGGCCCCTGCCCGGCGGCGCGATCGTCCTCGTTGCCGGCTATCTCGTGGCCCTCTACATCTTCGATCAATACAACTTGCAGCGCAACATCCGCCGCCGCGGGGCCGCGGTGGTGCTGGCCCTGGCCTGTGCGGTCGGCATGACCATGGCCACCTCCATTCCCTTCTTCCTGCGCGGGCTGCAATTGGGCCGCTTCGTGGTCCTCTTCCACTTGCCCCTGGCTTTTCTGGCCCTCTATGCCTGGCGGCGGCTTTTTTTCGCCCGGCTGTTGCGCTTTGCCCGCCCCCATCGCCTGCTGTTGGTCATCTCCAACCCCGTGGAGCGCGGGATCGAGGTCGAATTGCGCGATCGTCCACTGGGCGATTACGAAGTGGCCGGCGTCTTCACCGTGGCCGGGCCCGCGTCGCAGAATGATGGAAAACTGCGCGACGATCAGGGCCGCCCCCTGGAAGAGGTCGTGCGCCAGGAGCGCATCGACACCCTTGTCTTTTCCGCCCGCGACGGCTTCCCCCCGCACTACCTGGAGCAAGCGATCGACTGGAAATTCGCCGGCATCGGCGTGTACGACGCGGCCAATTTCTACGGCGCCATGACCGGGCGGGTGCCGATCGAGACCATCGACGCCCGCTGGGTGCTCGATCACCTCAGCCAGCCCTACGGCTCTGCCGCGGTGTGGCAACTCAAACGCCTGGTCGATATCCTCCTGGCCCTGCTGGGGTTGGCCCTCAGCCTGCCCTTCTGGCTGCCTTTGGTGATCCTCATCCGCCTGGACAGCCCCGGCCCTGCCATTTTTCGCCAGCAGCGCCTGGGTTTGCGCCAGCAGCCGGTCACCATCGCCAAGTTTCGCTCGATGTACGCGCATCATGAAGAGGAGGGGGAAGCCGCGTACGCACAGGCCGAGGATCCGCGAGTCACCCGCGTGGGCAAATGGCTGCGCAAGACCCGTCTGGACGAGCTGCCGCAGCTGTGGAACGTGCTCAGCGGCGAGATGAGCATCGTCGGGCTGCGCCCCATTCGCAAGATCAACGCCGACCGCCTGGCCCAGAGCATCCCCTTCTATCACCTGCGTTTCTCCATGAAGCCCGGCCTTACCGGTTGGCCGCAGATTCGCTATCGCTACGCCGATGACGACACCTCGCACCTGCACAAATTCGAATACGAGCTTTACCACATCCAAAACGCCAGCCTGGCCTTCGATCTCTATCTGATGCTGAAGACTGTGCAGCAGATAGTGTTTGGGCGCGGGCAGTGATGCTTGGTGCGTATTAGATATTGGATATTATGAAACGATACATTTTCATCTATTCTTTGCTTTTTCTCCTGACCGCGTGCGTTGCTAGGCCTACGCCCGCGGATGATCCTGACCTGCTGCTGTTCGACTTCAGCGCCGGCATCGACCAGAACCGGTTTGGCGGCGCCACCTACTGCGCGGGCGAGCAGGGCGCCAGCCTGGCCTGCTCACACAGTTCCGGCGCTCTCAGCCTAACCGTGCAGGATGTGGGCGGCGCCGCCTACGCGGTCTGGCGCACCGATCTCGCCGGCCCGGCCGGCGATGCCTCCCCCTTTCAGGCCCTGCAACTGCGCATGCGGGGCGAGGACGCCGACGGCGGCGGCAAGGGCCTGCGCCCGCACCTCTACCTGATCGATCAGGATGGCCGCCGCGCGTTCGTCGATCTGACGCAATTTGGGCCGGTGACGCGCAACTGGGCCACCTTCACCGCGCCCCTGCGCTGGTTCCGCGATGCCGACGGCCTCGCCCCCGACTTCAGCCGCCTGGCCGAGTTCCTGATCGTTTTCGAATGGGCTGAGATCGCCGGCGAATTCCAGGTCGACGAGGTGCGTTTTGTGCAGCAGGTGCGCCGGGCGATCTCGCCCGCGCCTGTGCCCCAGGGCGCGGCCTGGCCTGCCGGGTTCGATCTGACGGTGTACGCCACCGGTTTCCCCAACGCCACCTCCATCACCTGGGACCCGCAGGGCCGGCTGTGGCTCAGCCAGCAGACAGGCGATATCTGGCTGATCCACGACGGCGACAACGATGGCCAGGCCGATCAGGCCACGCTATTCGCGTCCGGGTTCACCGAACTGGTGGGCCTGCTGTGGCATCCCAGCGATGGCACCCTCTACGCCAGCAGCCGGGCCACGATCACGGCCCTGCGTGACGTGGATGGGGATGGCCGCGCCGACGAATACCGCGAACTGGTCAGCGAACTGCCCTGGGGCCGCCACCAAAACAACGGCATGGCCTGGGGGCCGGATGGCTGGCTCTATTTCGGCATCGGCTCCACCGGGGACATTGCCGAGGAGGCGGATGATCTGAGCGCCACCATCGTGCGCCTGCCCCACCTGGGCACACGCGCCGACCTGGAGATCCTCTCCCGCGGCAACCGCAACGCCTACGACGTGGCCTTCGACGCTGCCGGCCATCTTTTCGCCACCGAGAATGGCCCCGACTACAACGACGCGCCTGATGAGCTGAACCACATCCTCCCCGGCGAGCATTACGGATACCCCCACGCCTTCGGCGACGACAGCGGCGGCGGCCGCTACCGCACCCCGGTGTGGAATTTCGCGCCCCACGCCAGCGCCGACGGCATCGTCGCCTACGAGGCGGATCAGTTCCCCGCCGCGTATCGGGGAAATCTCTTCGTGGCCCTTTTCGGCCAGATCTTCTCGTCCACGCCTGTGGGCCACGAAGTGCAGCGCATCCGCCTCACCCCTGCCGGCGACAGCTACACCGCCCAGGCCGAGCCTTTCATCACCGGCCTGGATCGTCCGCTGGATGTGGCTGTCGGCCCGGAGGGTGCGCTCTATGTGCTCGATTATGTGGCGGGCAGCGTGTTCCGGCTGCGCTACACCGGCGACTGAACCGGCCCTTCCCAGCGGTAGAGGACGCTGAAGCCCCGTCTGTCCTCCGGGCGTTCGTGCCAGGGCTCCCCGGCCAGCGTGTTCCAGGCGTGCCCCACGATCCTGGCCCCGCCCGGCTCCGCCTTCCCGATTTCGGAGAGCTCAGTCGCGCCGCGCACGCGCACGCCGAAGAGGATGCCCAGGGGCAGCCCCGCCCGTCGCAGCCAGTGATAGCGCCACAGCGCCCGCCGCAGGCACAGCCCGAAGGGTGAGCCGCGATCCAGCCGGGCCAGCAGATCGATCAGTTCGCGCAGATGCTCGCCATTCACCCCGGCCAGATCGGCATGGGCCGGGGTGAGCGCGGTCAGGAAATCGGGCAGGGACTGCGCTTCATAGCGGGCGGGCAGCCCCCGCGACCACCGCCAGATGCCGGGCAGCAGGGGGCGCAGATGTGGAGAAGCGAGGCTGCGGGCAAGCGTTGCCAGCGCCGCCTGCCCCAGCCGCAGCCGGCGCCCCCATCGGGCGCGAGGGTGTGTCTTTGCGGTCAATCCGCCTCCCGATCACGCCTTGAAGCCGCTCAGGAACCAGAGATCCATCAGTTTCAGATCCTCTTTGGTCAGTTCCAGCTCGGTATCCTGGCAGCGGTTGACCACGCTGTTGCGGAAATGGCGGGCCAGGCTCAGGGGCGTGTCGCGGCGGCTGAAGCGGTGGCCGCGGTAGAGAATGCCCTTGAGCACGAACGAGACGATGCTGCGCGAGATCGACTCGCCCCGCTCGATGCTGAGATCGCGCACCGTCTTCGAGGTGGTGGTGAGGTTGTACGATTCCTGTTTCAGGGCGTCGGCGATGGCGGTGAAGAGCACCGCGTATTGCTTCGGCGTCAGATCAGGGGTGCCGGTGGCCTGGGCCACGCGAGCGATCAGATCGGGCAGGCCCGCGGGCAGGGCGGGCGCTTCTTCCACCGCGGCCGTGGGCGGCTGGTGGCGGCGCGGGTCGTAGAGATAGCCGGGAGAGGGGGCGATCTCGATGTCGATCTCCTCCTCCATCAGCAGGTTTTTGAAGGTGCCGGCCCCTGCCCAGTGACTCTCGATCACCTGCGGGCCTAGCTTTTGGGTGACGTCGTGTGCAGCCTTGGCCATCAGGATCGGCTCCTCGGCCTCGGCCACCATGCGCTGCACCAACTGCACGATCTTGTGGCGCAGGGTTTCCTGTTCCTGCTCCGCGGCGGCGACCGCGCTGCCATTGGGGCCGGGGCTTGCCGCCGGCGCG
>JABWBG010000236.1 GCA_013360575.1 Caldilineales bacterium | reverse complement strand
GGCGATCTGGCGGCGGTGCGGCCGCTGCTGTTGACCGCGGCCGAGTTGCGCCAGGCCCTGCGCGATGGCCGCGTGGGCGAATCAAGCGCCGCCGCCGCCATGTTCCTCGGCCTCGACGCCCTGCAAATGGCCGGTTAATTGTCAATTGTCAATTGTCAATTGTGAATTGTCAATGATTAATCATTAATCATTAATATCTAATATCTAATATCTAATGACCAACAACTACTCTCACATCAACCAAACCACCGCCGAGAAGCAATACAATTCGCGCATGTGTTTTGTGTGCGGGGTCGAGAATCCCGCCGGGCTGCACGCGCATTTCTATCAGGTGGACGCGGCCACCTGTGTGGGCCGCTTCCTGCCCGATCCCCAGCACCAGAGCTATCCCGGCCGCGTGCACGGCGGGGTGGTGGCGGCGATGATGGATGAGACGCTGGGCCGGGCCGTGTGGGCCGACGCCAGCACCTGGGGCGTCACCGCCGAATTGACCCTCCGCTACAAAGCCCCGGTGCCGCTGGGCGAGATGCTGACCATCGTCGGGCGCATCACCGAGAACAAACGGCGGCTCTTCACCGCCGAGGGGGAGCTGTTGTTGGCCGATGGCAGCGTGGCCGTCGTCGCCCACGGCAAATTCGTCAAGCTGGCCCTGGATGAGATCTTGCAGGGCGGCGGCGACCTGGATCCGGCCCTGGAGCTGTTCATCGTCCCCGATCCCGCGCCCGCGGATGGGGCGTAACCCCGCGGCCGATCATCTTGCGCCTGCCCGCGGCCCCATGCTATCATCCCCCCGGTGATGACTGGCGGACGGCGACGATCACCCCCTGCGTGCGAGCACCGGCAACCCCCGCCCAGCCTTCCCCCTCGCCCAGCCCCTTCCCTTCAGGAGCAGATCTGGATGACCCAATACATCTTCGTGACCGGTGGTGTAGTCAGCGGCCTGGGCAAAGGCGTGACCGCTGCCGCCATCGGCAGATTGCTGCGCAGCCGCGGCATCAGCATCGCCGGGCAGAAGCTGGATCCCTATCTCAACGTCGATCCGGGCACGATGAGCCCCTATCAACATGGCGAGGTCTTCGTCACCGATGATGGGGCCGAGACCGACCTGGATCTGGGGCATTACGAGCGCTTCACCGGCGTCAATGTCACCCGCTCCAGCAACGTCACCAGCGGTCAGATCTACGCCGAAGTGATCGGACGGGAGCGGCGGGGCGATTATCTGGGGGGCACCATTCAAGTCATCCCCCATGTCACCAACGAGATCAAACGCCGCATCAACATGGTGGCCCGCGAGACCGGGGCCGAGGTGGTGATCGTGGAGGTGGGGGGCACGGTGGGCGACATTGAGGGCCTGCCCTTTCTGGAGGCGCTGCGGCAAATGCGCAACGATGTAGGCCGCGAGCATACCCTCTTCATCCACGTCACCCTGCTGCCCCACCTGGGCGCCACCGGCGAGCTGAAAACCAAGCCCACGCAACACAGCGTGCGCGACCTGCGCAGCATCGGCATCCAGCCCGATGTGATCATCTGCCGTTCCGATTTTCCGGTGGATGCGGAAGTGCGCGACAAGATCGCGCTCTTCTGCGATGTGGCCCCGCGTGCGGTCATCCCCCTGGTCACGGCAGAGAGCATCTACAATGTGCCGCTGACCCTGGAAGAGGCGGGGCTGGGCGAGTTGATCGTGGAACGACTGGGCCACAGCGCGCATCCGCCCGATCTCCAGCCCTGGCGCGAGCTGGTGCGCCGCATCCACGCCCCCAAACCCGCGCTGCGCGTGGGCCTGGTGGGCAAATATGTGACCCTGCAAGACGCCTACATCAGCGTGCGCGAGGCTCTCTTCCACGCCGGGCTGGCCCTGGATCATGCTGTCGAGATCAGTTGGATCAGCTCGGAGGAGCTGGAAAAGGGGCGGGGACTGGATCTGTTGGCGCAGGTGGATGGCCTGGTAGTGCCAGGCGGCTTCGGCTACCGCGGCATCGAGGGCAAGATCATCGCTGCCCGTTACGCCCGCACCCATGCCATCCCCTATCTGGGCCTTTGCCTGGGCATGCAGGTGCTGGTGATCGAGTTCGCCCGCCACCTGCTGGGCCATGATCAGCCCAACAGCACCGAGTTCGACCCCACCACCCGTTTTCCAGTGATCGACCTCATGGCCGACCAGCGGGGCATCGCCGACATGGGGGGGACGATGCGGCTGGGCCTCTATCCCTGCCGGTTGCAGCCCGGCACCCGCGCCCACGCCGCCTACGCTACCGACCTGATCCAGGAACGGCACCGCCACCGCTGGGAGTTCAACAACAGCTATCGCCGCTGGCTGCAAGAGGCGGGACTGGTCTACAGCGGCCTCAGCCCGGATGGCCATCTGGTCGAGATTGCGGAATTGCGCGATCATCCCTTCATGCTCGGCAGCCAGTTCCATCCCGAATTCAAATCCCGCCCCGACCAGCCGCATCCCCTGTTCCACGCCTTTTTGCAAGCAGTGCTGGTGCGCGCCAGGGCGGCAGAGTAGGCCCAAACAGGCATTCTGCGGTATACTATCTGCCTCGATTCCTATCCCCTTGATTTCCCTAACGCCGGAGTATCCTCACCTATGTCAGGCCATAGCAAATGGGCCAACATCAAGCGCCGCAAGGAGTCTGTCGACGCCCGGCGCGGCAAGATCTTCACCCGCATCGCCCGTGAATTGCAGGTCGCGGCCCGCGCCGGCGGCCCCGACCCCGAAATGAATCTGCGGCTGCGCCTTGTGCTGGACAAGGCCAAAGCCGCCAACATGCCCAAAGACAACATCGAGCGCGCCATTGCCCGCGGCGCCGGCCTGGAAAAGGGCGACGAGTTGGAGGAAGTGACCTACGAAGGCTACGCCTCCAGCGGCGTGGCCCTGCTGATCGAGACGATGACCGACAACCGCAATCGCACCGTGGCCGAGATCCGCCATGTCCTCACCAAAGGGGGGGGCAGCATGGCCAGCGCCGGCTCCGTTGCCTGGCAATTCGACCGCAAAGGACAGTTGATCGTCGCCGCCAATGGCCGTGATCAGGAAGAAGTCTTTCTGGAGGCGATCGATGCCGGGGCCGAAGATGTCTATTTCAACGAAGATGGCAGCGCCGAGATCGTCACCGCGGATATCGACCTGGCCGCGGTGCGCGACCGCCTGCACGCGGCCGGCTACACGATCGAGAGCGCGGAATTGACCATGGTGGCGCAGAACGAAGTCGACTTGCCGGCGGAGGAGACGCTGAAGATCCTGGGCGTGCTGGAACGGCTGGAAGACCTGGATGATGTGCAGCGCGTGCACTCCAACCTGGCCATCGATGATGCCCTGATCGCCGAATTCGAGGCGGCATGACCCCGAAGTCGCCGGTCGTGATGGGCGTGGACCCCGGCACGGCCACCACCGGCTTTGGCGTCGTCACCGAGCGAGAGGGCAGCCTGCACGCCCTGGCTTACGGCATCATCACCACCCCGGCGACCGAGTCTTTGCCGGCGCGGCTGGTCACCATCCATGAGGCGCTGACCGGCCTCATCGCCCAACACCGGCCCGATGCCGTGGCCGTCGAAGAGCTTTTCTTTGCTCGCAACGCCCGCTCGGCCCTGGCTGTGGGCCACGCCCGCGGGGTGGTGCTGCTGACCATTGCCCAGGCGGGCGCGTCTCTCTTCCAATACAAGCCTGCCGAGGTCAAACAGGCGGTCAGCGGCTATGGCGGGGCCGACAAGCGCCAGGTGCAGGAGATGGTGCGCCTGCTGCTGAACCTGGACGACCTCCCCCGCCCCGACGACGCCGCCGACGCCCTCGCCATCGCCATCTGTCACATGCATAGCAGGATGGTAGGTATTGGATATTAGGTATTGGATATTAGCTAATACCTAATACCTAATATCCAATACCCAATACCTAATATCCAATAACAATTAATCATTGACCATTAATCATTGACCATTGACCATTAACCATGTCTTCTGTCAAGACGAAAACCAGGGTGTTGATTGCGGAAGATGAGGCGCCGCTGCGTAATTTAATCGAGTTGAGCCTCAAGGCCAACAACTACGACGTGACGCCTACTGTGGATGGCCGCGACGCGCTGGCAAAATTCGACAACTCCCCCGAATTCGATCTGATCATCCTCGACATCATGATGCCCTATCTGGATGGGTTCAGCGTGTTGCAGGAAATTCGCCGGCGTTCGCAGGTGCCGGTGGTCATGCTCACCGCCCTTAGATCGGGAGATGACATCGTCAAAGGCTTCACTTTGGGCGCGGATGATTACATCACCAAGCCCTTCACCTTCCGCGAGGTGGCTGCCCGCATCGAGGCGATCCTGCGCCGCGTGGCCTGGCTGAAACAGGCCGCGCCAGAGCCAAAAGTGCTGCGCGCCGGCGATATCCTCATGGACGTAGACACGCATCAGGTGACGGTGCGGGGCGAACCTTGCCATCTCACCCCCATCGAATTCAGCCTGCTGCAATATTTCATGTCCCACGTCGATCAGGTGATCGGCAAGCAAGAGCTGTTCCGCAGCGTCTGGGGCTACGAGTTCGAGGGATCGACCAATCTGGTGGAGGTGGGGGTGCGGCGCCTGCGCGAAAAGGTGGAGCCAGACCCGGCACAGCCGCGTTACATCCACACCGTGCGCGGGGCCGGCTACCGCTTCGCCTACTTTTTGTCCCCCTGACCTCCTCTCCCGGCAGGCGCCCCATGATCTCACGCATTCGCGGACGCATCGAACAGATCGAGACAAACTTTGCCGTGGTGGATGTGGGCGCGTTTGGGGTGAATGTGTTCCTGCCGCCGGCCCAATTGCGGCATTACCAACCGGGGCAGGCGGTGGCCCTCTTCACCTTCCTGCACCTGCGCGAGCAGGAACTGGCCCTCTTTGGCTTCGAGAGCGAGGAAGAGTTGCAGCTTTTTCAGGTGTTGCTGGGCGTGGCCGGTGTGGGGCCGCGGCTGGCCCTGAATATCCTCTCCCACCTCACGCCCGACGCCCTGCGCTTGGCCGTGGCCAATGACGAGCCGGCCCTGCTCACCCGCGTGCCGGGCATCGGCGTCAAAAACGCCCGTAAGATCCTCTTCTATCTCAAAGACAAGATCGCGCCGGCAGAGTTGGACGCCGCCGGCATCGCCCGCATCTCTGAGGAGGACGCCGAAGTGATCGACGCGCTCACCACCCTCGGCTACAGCGTGGTCGAGGCGCAGCGGGCGGTACAGCGCCTGCCCGCCGAGGCGCAGGGCGTCGAGGAGCGTCTGCGCGCCGCCCTCACCCAGCTGGCGCCGTG
This sequence comes from Caldilineales bacterium, assembly GCA_013360575.1. Classification (GTDB taxonomy): domain Bacteria; phylum Chloroflexota; class Anaerolineae; order J102; family J102; genus JABWBG01. Next base: position 515 of record JABWBG010000236.1, on the reverse strand, counting down.
AGGGCAGTTGTCAGTGGTCAGTATTCAGTATTCAGTGGTCAGTATTCAGTATTCAGTGATCAGTGGCTGCCGTGACGACTGACGACTGAACACTGAATACTGAATACTGAATACTGACCACTGAATACTGACCACTGACCACTGAATTGCCTCTGTTCCCCATCCCTGTTATAATGCCCTCGTTCCCAGCCACCCTAGCTCAGTCGGTAGAGCAGCGCATTCGTAATGCGCCGGTCGTCGGTTCAAATCCGTCGGGTGGCTCCATCTTTGCACCCCAGCCCCACCCGGCTGGGGTCTTTGCATTCTAGAGCCATGTCCACCTCCCCTGCCGCGCCGCCCCCTGCCGCGCCTGCGTTCACCCGTGTGCGGACGCAGGCCGCGGGCGCGGTCTGGCCGCGGCTGTGGCAGGCGCTGAGTCATCCGCTGTGGACCGCGGCGCTGACCATGATAACCGCCGCGGCCGTGGTTGCACACCTCTTCCTGCCGCAACTGCCCACCGCCCTGGCCGCCGATCC
>JABWBG010000235.1 GCA_013360575.1 Caldilineales bacterium | reverse complement strand
TGGAACTGCCCCTGGCGGTGGGCGTGGTGGGCGGCATGACCCGGCATCACCCCACCGTGCGCGTCGCCCTGCACATCCTCGGCCACCCGGACGCTCGCGGCCTGGCCCAGATCCTGGCCGCGGCCGGGCTGGCCCAAAACCTGGCCGCGCTGCGCGCCCTCGCCGCCGAAGGCATTCAGCAGGGCCACATGGCCCTGCATCAGCGAAGACAAACATGAAGCGGTCATAAAGGAGACCTCCCCATGCTGCTCAAACCCTCGCGCGCCGTCGGCATTGCCGGCTACGGCGCGTACATCCCCCGTTATCGCCTGCCCGCCAGCGAAGTCGCCGAAATGTGGAGCGATGGCGCTGCCGGCCTGCCCATCACCGAAAAAGCCGTGCCTGGCCTGGATGAAGACACCGCCACCATCGCCATCGAGGCCGCGCGCAACGCCCTGCGCCGCGCCGCCATCGCCCCCACCGATCTGCGCGCCATCTGGGTGGGCAGCGAAAGCCACCCCTACGCGGTCAAGCCCACCTCCACCATCGTGGCCGAGGCGCTGGAGGCCGCGCCCCTGGTGCAGGCCGCGGATTGGGAATTCGCCTGCAAAGCCGGATCCGAGGCGATCATCGCCGCGGTGGGCATGGTTGGCTCCAGCATGGCCGATTACGCCATGGGCATTGGCGCGGACACCGCCCAGGGCCGGCCCGGCGACGCCCTGGAATACACGGCCGGGGCCGGCGGCGCCGCCATCATCATCGGCCCCGCGGCGAATTCCCTGGCCCTGTTCGAAGGCTCGCTCTCCTACGTCACCGACACCCCCGATTTCTGGCGGCGGCCCCAGGCTGAATATCCCTCGCACGGCATGCGTTTCACCGGCGATCCGGCCTATTTTCACCACATCCTCACCGCCGGCGAGATGCTGCTGGCCGAGATGAAGCGCACGCCGCAGGATTACCGGTTCGTGGTGTTGCACCAACCCAACGTCAAGTTCCCCACCCGCGCGGCCGCGGAACTGGGCTTCAAACAGGAGCAATGGCAGGCCGGCTTGCTGGTGGGGCAGATCGGCAACACCTACTCCGGCGCGTCCATCGTTGGCCTGACCGCGGCGCTGGATGTGGCCGCGCCCGGCGATCGCATCCTCGTCATCTCTTTTGGCTCCGGCGCGGGCAGCGATGCCATGAGCTTCGAAGTCACCGCGCAGATCGAGCAGCGCCGCAATTTGGCCCCCACCACCGCCGATTACGTCGCCCGCCGCACAGTCATCGATTACGCCACCTATTTACGCTATCGCGGCAAACTGAAGATGAAGTAAAACGTAGGTTGGTAGATTGGTAAATTGGTAGATTGGTAAATTGGTTGGTAGACGGACGATCTTCACCAATTTACCAACTTACCAATCTACCAATCTACCAATCTATCAACTTACCAATCTACCAATCTACCAATCTACGTTTTACACCCCTCTTCTACCGCGGTGACGAATTCGGCGATGGCGATGGCGGTGGCGCCCCAGACGCGGTGGGGGCCGATGGCAAAATAGGGGACGCTGTGCTCGACGCCGTTCACCAGCCGCGGCTCATAGCCCACGTTGGCGGGATCGAAGAAATGCGCCAGCGGCGTCTCCAGGATCTGCGCCACCTCGTGCGGGTTGGGCCGGAAACAGGGCCGCTGCCCCGCATAGCCCACCAGGATCTGGATGCAGAAATGGCTGGGCGGGATGTAGATGTGGGTCAGCCGGCCCAAGGGCTGCACCAGAGCCGGCTCCAGCCCCACCTCTTCCTGCGCCTCGCGCAGGGCCGTTTCCACCACCCGCTCCTGCGCATCCCTGGCGCCGCCGGGAAAGGAAACCTGGCCGGGATGGTCGGGCAGATGGGAGGGGCGGACGGTGAGCAGGGTGTACAGTTCGCCCTGATGGGGATAGAGCAGGAAGAGCACCGCCGCCCGGCGGCAATCTACCGACCCCCTGGCATAGAGATCGAAATCGAGCCGGTAGGAAGGCACCATGCGCAACTGGCCGCGCACGCCTGGCAGCGGCCGCGCCAGCGCCGCCCGCACATGATCCAGGGTGAAGTGCACAGACATGACAGAGGCGCGGCGCTCACCGCCCCGGCGGGAAGAGAGAGAGCACATCTCCCGCCTGCACCGGCGTTTCCAGCCCGCCGTGGAAGCGCAGATCCTTGCCGTTGAGCAACAGCCGCCAATCAGGGCCTTCGCGGGGGGTGAAGACGCGCTTGAAATCGGTGGTCCAGGTGGCGGCGCCATTGTCCTCGGGCGAGACCCAGCGGGGCACCAGGATATCGCGGCGCAGGCGCGGATAGTAATCGAAGAACTTGATCAACGGCGTCCGCACGGCCGCGCCGGGATAGGTGCGGATCATCTGTTTTTCTCGCCCGGCCAGATCGCGCAACCGGCCAAACAACCGCACCTCCACGGCGGTGGGGCCATCGTCCACAGCCAGCGCCACGCGATAGCCGGCCAACATCTGCCACAATTGCAGATTCAGGTATTTGTTCCAGCCGCCGATCGCTTTGCTGGCCAGCTCGGCATTGCTGAACTGGGTGACAATGCAGCGGGCAAAATGGGCCTGCACATGGCCGATGGAGCCGACGATCCACATATCGGGCGTGTGGATGGCGCGGGGGCCATGCCCGGCGTGCCAGCGCCCGGCGTTGAAGAGATACGCGGCGAATTCATCACTGAAATCGACGCCGATGGTGCGCCCCATCCAGGTGGCGAAGAACTGCCGGCGCTCGGCCAGATGCGCCTCATCCATCTTCTGCTCCCAGCCCAACACCGCCGCGGTTTCCTCGAATTGGGCCAGATAGTTGTAGGTGCCGACGATGAATTCCGCGCCCGCGGCCAGCAGCACTTCCGAGGTGCGCTGCATGGCCCGCGTGGTGGCGGCGTCGAGCAGGAGGAAGGCGGTCATCCGTTCCCACATCTCATCCGGGTCGGGGGCAAAACCGGAGAGTTCAAGGGCATAGGTGGGTTGCGTTTGGGTCATGAACATGGCTGCGACTCCTATGACTGGCAAGGCGGTAAGAAGCAGGGAGCGTTTTTTGATTTTGGCCAGAGCCGCTACAATGCAGCGGCTACCGCGCGTCCGGCTATTATGGCACATCCTGTCCATGTCGTCTACCTCTGTCCCCAAGACTCTGGCCATGCGCCTGCTCGAAGGCAAGAAGATCGCCTACGAAGCGCGCGCGTTCGATCCGGATCTGTTTGTCAGCGCCGAGGAAGTGGCTCTGGGAATCGATCTGCCGGCCTCGCAGGTGTTCAAGACCCTGGTGGCAGCGCCAGAGCAGGGCAAGCCGATCCTGGCCGTGCTGCCCGCGGACGCGGCGCTGGATCTGAAGGCGCTGGCCAGGGCGGCGGGGGTGAAAAAGGCGCGCATGGCCTCGCTGGCCGAGGCTGAATCCTGGACCGGCCTGCAAAAGGGTGGGATCAGCGCCCTGGCCCTGCTGAACCGGGGCTTTCGCGTGTTTCTTGATGCCAGCGCCGGCCAGTTTCCGCGCATCGCCATGAGCGCGGGGGAGCGGGGCGTGCAGGTGCTGCTGGCCCCGCCAGATTTTATCAAGCTGACAAGCGCGCGCGTGGCCGCCATCGCCGCCCCGCCGCCGCGAGACTAGCCGCCGCGCTCATCCCCCGCGCGACCGTGCCGCGAAATTTGAGAAGCGGGGCCGCGGGTGTACAATAACCGCCTGTTCGATCAGGCGAGTTTTGTTTGCGGCGCCGGGGAACGTATCCAAACCAACTGTGTTCGCTGCTGCCAGCAGCGGCTTTCCTCCTCGTTGCGAGGTGTTTTTTCGTGTCTTCGCTCTCCACATCACCCCCCTTCGATTTCAAGAACGCCGTGGCAACCAACCGCCTGCTGGGTTTGTGGCGGATGATGTCCGGGTTCAAAGGCATCTACATCATCGCCACCCTCAGCCTGGGCATTGCCGCGGTCTCCAAGACTGCCACCTATCTGCTCCTGCGCTATTTTGTGGACGATGTGCTCGGGCGCGGCGCGGCCTGGCAAACCCTGGCTCTGATCGGCCTGGGCTTTGTCGGTCTGGCCCTGTTCGAGGGTGTCTTCACCTTCCTCAGCGGGCGGTGGGCCGCGGCTACGGCCGAAGGCGTGGCCCAGAACCTGCGCAATTACCTCTTCGATCACATCCAGCGGCTCAGTTTCACCTATCACGACGGCATGCAGACGGGCGAACTGATCCAGCGCTGCACCTCCGATGTGGAGGCGGTGCGCCGGTTCTATGCTGATCAGGCCATCGGGTTGGGCCGCATTATCCTGCTGTTCGTGGTCAATTTCACCGCCATCTGGTATCTCAATCCGCGGCTGGCGGTGATCTCGGTGATCGCGGTGCCGGTGCTGGTGGTGGTCTCCATTTTCTTCTTTCGCCGCGTCTCCAAACGCTATGAAAAATACCAGGAGCAGGACGCGGTGGTCTCCACCACCCTGCAAGAGAATCTGAGCGGGGTGCGTGTGGTCAAGGCCTTTGCCCGGCAGCAGTATGAGATCGATAAATTCGAGAAAGAAAATTGGCAGAAATTCCGCCTGGGCCGTCTGCTCCTGTTCATGCACTCTCTGTACTGGCCTGCTTCCGATATCGTGGCGGGCGCGCAGATGCTGGGCGGCTTCATCGCCGGCGCGCTGCTGGCCATCGACGGCGGCATCAGCGTGGGCGCGTATCTGGCCTACGTGGGCATGGTGATCTGGATTATCTGGCCGATGCGCAATATGGGCCGGCTGATCGTGCAGGTGTCTACCGGGCTGGTCTCTTACCAACGCGTGGTCGATATCATCAACGAGGAGCGGGAGCCGCTGGCCGCGGGCGATTACCTGCCCGCGGGCGATGTGCGCGGGGAGGTGCGCTATCAGGATGTGCAATTCAGCTACGGCGCCGGGGAACGGGCGCTGCGCGACATCAGTTTTCACTGCGCGCCCGGCCAGCGTGTGGCCCTGCTCGGCTCCACCGGTTCAGGCAAGACCAGCCTGGTGAATCTGTTGCCCCGTTTCTACGCGTACACCGGCGGCAGCATCACCCTGGATGGGGTGGAATTGAATCGCTATCCCCGCCGCTATCTGCGCAGCCAGATCGGTATCGTCGAGCAGGAGCCTTTCCTCTTCTCCCGCACCATCCGCGAGAATATCGCCTATGGCGTGGGCCGCGATCTGCCTGACGAGGAGGTCTTTGCCGCGGCCCGGGCCGCGGCGGTGCACGATGTCATCGTCAGCTTTCCCGATGGCTACAACACCCTGGTGGGCGAGCGCGGGGTGACCCTTTCCGGCGGGCAGAAACAGCGGCTGGCCATTGCCCGCGCCCTGCTGCGCGACCCCCGCATTCTCATCCTCGATGACGCCACTTCCTCGGTGGATACCGAAACCGAGGGCGAGATTCGCGAGGCGCTGCAGCGGTTGATGGCCGGGCGCACCACCTTCATCATCGCCCACCGCATCCAGAGTGTGATGGACGCCGACCTGATCCTGGTATTGGACAAGGGGCAGATCGTGCAGCGCGGCGCGCACGATCAGCTTCTGGCCCAGGCCGATGGCATCTACCGCCGCATCTATGACCTGCAAGCCCGTATCGAAGATGAATTGCAGGCTGAGTTGCAGGGGGTTGGTTAGTTGGTTGGTTGGTTGGTTGGTTGGTTGGTTGGTTGGTTGGGTTGTTGTTCGTTGTATGATGTTTTTTGTTTATTGACTAACTAACAGTCAACAGTCAACAGTCAACGACTAATAACTACCCAATATCTAATACCCAATATCTAATACCCAATATCTAATACCCAATATCTAATACCCAATATCTAATACCCAATATCTAATACCCAATATCTAAT
>JABWBG010000234.1 GCA_013360575.1 Caldilineales bacterium | reverse complement strand
GTTTGGGATGGCCCGAACGATGGCTCGCCCGGCGCGTTCGCCGCGCCCGCGGCCCTGGCCTTTGGGCCGCAGGGCGATCTGGCTGTGGCCGAGGCCGGGAATCGCCGCGTCAGTTTCATTTTTGCGGCGGCCGGGGCGGTGGTGTGGCTGCCGCGGGTGACCCGCTGACGCGGGTTGGATGAAAAGACTGTAACTTGACTTGGCGGCAGGACGCACTAGAATAGAAAGGCAAGACGCACGGGGCCGCCTTCCCTCCCCTGGGTTGCCTGTATGCGCTGGCAGCGATCAAATCGGAATCCTCGCTCAAGCATGGTTCATTTCCCAGCCCAATAATCTTGAAAAATGCCCGGAGGCAATGGATCAAAGATTGATGATGAATGATTGAAAACCCCTCTCGTACACGGCGTTTTAATCTTTAATCATCAATCATCAATCCTTTGTCAAGGACAGACTGCGGTGAAATGAACCATGCCCTCGCTCATGGAGTAACTGCGCATGAAACATTCTTCTTCTCACATTCGCCCGCCGTTGGCGATGTCGGGGCTGGCCCTGGGCCTGACCACGGCGCTGTTGTTGGCGTTGTGGCTGCTGTTGCCCCTGTCCACCGCCTCCGCCCCCGCCACCCTTTCCCTGATCAAGACCTGCCCGCCGGCGGTGGTGTTGGGCGATTCTGCTCGCTACACCGTCACCGTGGCCAACCCCAGCGGCGAGGTGTTCAGTGCGGTGCAGGTGACTGATACGCTGATGGGGGCGCTGATAGTCAGCGATACCCTGGCGCCGGGGCAAACGTCCAGCGCCAGCTACGACTACACGCCCACCCTCGGCGCCGTAGCCATCACCAACGTGGTCACAGCCACGGCGCAGGGATCGCTGAGCGGGCCAGGGCAGTGGACTGACGAATGCAGCAGCCCCATCGCCGAGCCGGTGGATCTGCAGGTGGGCAAGATCGACGCTGATGACCCGGTTGCTTCCGGGGCCAGCCTGCTCTACACCCTCACGATCACCAATACCAGCCCCTACACCGCCTACGGGGTCCTGGTCAGCGACACGCTGCCCATGGGGATGGCGCCGATCACTGCCACCTGGGCCGCGCCGGTGGATGCCTGCGCCAACACGGTCGCCGGCTTGCTCTGCGATATCGCCGAGTTGCCCGCGTTCGGCAGCGTCGATGTCAGCTTTTTGGTGCAGGTCAGCCCCTTTTGGATGGGGACAGTGACCAACACTCTGGGCGTGAGCAGCATCAACACCGAGCTGGACAGCAGCAATAACATCACCCAGGAAACCACGCTGATCGTGCCGCCGACGACCACGCCCACCCTGACGCCGACGCCGACGCAGACGAGCACACCCACCCTGACGCCGACGCCGACGCAGACGAGCACGCCCACTCTGACGCCCACGCCCTCGCCCACAGCCACAGCCACGGCCACGCCCTACACCGACGCCACCCGCATCCACGGCTTTGTCTATTTTCAGAATGGCGCCATTCTCACCCCGGTGGTGGGGGTGGATGTGCAACTCTGGGCCAGCAGCCAGCCCAACGCGCTCGGCGCGCTGGTCGGCGTCGATGCCACCGATAGCTCCGGCTTCTTCTGGTTCTTCCAGCCGGTGACGCCCCCCGCGTACTATCACATCGTGGTGATGCCGCCGCCGGGGATGGCTGCGCTGAATGCGTTCTCGCCCGATGGCGTGATCGTGGCGCCGGATCATATCCGCATCGACGCCCCGATCTATCGTGTGTACCGGGACAATATCTTCGTGCTGACTACCGCGCCGCCCACGCCCACCGCCACGCCGACGGCCACGGTCACGCCCACGCCCACCGCCACAGCCACGCCTACGGCGACGCCGACGACTGAGTTCACCCCAACGCCGACGCCGACGGCGACGGCCACGATTACACCCGAGGAAACGCCGACCGTCACGCCCAGCCCCACGCTGACGCCCACGCCGACTGCAACCGCCACGGCCACACCCACGGCCACGCCGCAGGTCGCCAGCATCCTGGCCATCGTCTGGAACGATCTCAACCGCGACGGCATCCCCGATCCGGGCGAACCGCCCCTGCCCGATGTCAAGGTCATGGTGCAGGATCTGACCGGGACGATCGAGCTGGCGCGGGGGACGACCGACGCCCTGGGCCAGGCGTTGTTCACCGATCTGCCCGCGCCTGCCACCTACCGCGTGGTCGAGACCGACCCGCCCGGCGCGTTTTCCAGCACAGCCAATCTCGTCCTGGCGGCGGTGGCCCCCGCCACACAGATCGAGGTCTATTTCGGCGATTATTTCGCCAGCTACCTCTATCTCCCCATCATCTGGGTCAGCCACCCCCTGCCCAACTATCTGTTCCTGCCCCTGATCCTGCCCGGCGGCTGAGCGGGGAAGAGATAAAAACGCCCCCGTCCTGATCAACCCAGATCGGGACGGGGGCGGCGAGGCAAGCCGGACGCGCCCGGACGTTCAGGAACCGGGGCGGATGATCCCCCGGCTTGTCTCTGCGATCAGGTGATCGACGACTGCTTTGACGTCGCCGCCCGATTCGCGGAAGACGCGTAGCTGGCGATCGGCGCTGGCGCCCTGTTCGAGGATGGTGTAGATGTGTTCGATGTGTTTACGGCTGCCTAATTGCTCGACATAAGGATCAACCAGGCGCAACAGTTCGCGGATCAGCCAGCGCGCGGGCACCTCCTGCTCCTTGCCCCAGTCAATGAGCTTGCCATCCAGGCCATAGCGCACGGCTCGCCAGCGGTTTTCTTCGATCAGATCGCGGCGATAGGTGCGGAAGGTCATATTGCGCTGGCGGAGATCCCACAGCCAGGCCACCACGGCTTGCAACAGGGCGGCAATGGCTACCGCCTCGTCGATGGTGGTACAGCCGTCGCACATGCGGAATTCGAGGGTGGGGAATTTCCAGTGCGGGCGCACATCCCACCAGATTTTGCTGCCATCGGCGATGCAGCCGGTGTTGACCAGGGAGGTGATGAAGCGTTCGAAGCTGGCCCAGTCGGGAAAATAGTCGGGCAGGCCGGTGCGGGGCAGATCAGAGAAGAGCACGGTGCGGTAGGATTTCAGGCCGGTGTCGCGGCCATTCCAGAAGGGGGAAGAGGAGGCAAGGGCGGCGATGTGCGGCACCATGTAACGCATCACATTCATGCAATCGATGGCAAAATCGCGGTCTTCGATGCCAATGTGCACGTGCATGCCAAAAATGAGCAAGCGTTGCGCCAGGATCTGCATTTCGCTGAGCAGGCCAAAATAGCGCTCTTTGGGCGTTACTTCCTGTTTCAGCCAGTGCGAGAAGGGATGGGTGCCGGCGGAGACGATTTTGAGGTTGCGCCCCTCGGCCAGATGGCAGATCGTGCCCCGCTGCCGGGCCAATTCCTCGTACAATTCCCCCACAGTGCGGCAGACGCTGGTGCCCAGTTCCACCTGCGATTGCATTAACTCGGCTTTGAGTTCGCGCTCCACCATCACCCCTTCGTCCAGAAAGTGGGTGATGTATGAGGTGAGTTCGCGGGTTTCCGGGTCGATGATCTGATATTCTTCCTCGACGCCGAGGGTGAGGGAGGGTGCTTTGCGCGACATGGGTCACCTCGGTTGAGTGTTTTGGTGGATGATGGATGATGGACGCTTGCAAGTGAGTTGCACGACCGCCTGCAGCGACTCGCTATTGAGTTGAATCGCTGGGCGGTCGTGCAACTCACTTAGAGGACGCTTGCAAGTGAGTTGCACGACCGCCTGCAGCGACTCGCTATTGAGTTGAATCGCTGGGCGGTCGTGCAACTCACTTAGTATTACTCGGTGAATTCGAGGCAGAAGGGTGTTTCGGCGGTGTCGAGGAGGGCGCTATCGCGGGCGACTTCGACTCGCATCACATATTCGGCGCTGGGCTGCGGCTGGCGCAGGTGCATGGTGATGGAGATGTACGGCTCCCGCCACTCCACCAGCAGCATCTCGGCGGCTTCCTGGCCATCGGCATCCAGGCAGAGCAGGCGGACATTGGGCGGCGCGGCGAAGCTGGTCAACTGCACCCGCACCCACAGGCGTTTGAGGTCGGGATAGGGATGAACCGCCATGCGCTCGATCCGCAGCGGCCCGGCGTCGAAGTTGAGGTTGATGTTTTGGGGGGGCATGGGGGGGGTGTTGGTTGGTTGGTTTGTTGGTTTGTTTGTTTGTTTGTTTGTTGGTTGGTTGGTTGGTTGGTTGGGTAGATGGTTGGTTGGTGAAGGGTTAAAGTGATGAACTGGCAGATTGGTGAGTTTTTGGATTAAAAAGACAATATTTGCGGATAATACACTAGTTTGCTAAAAACCAACCAACCAACCAACAAACCGCCCAACCAACCAACCAACTAACCAACAAACCAACCAACCAACCAACCAACCAACAAACCAACAAACAAACCGCCCAACCAACCAACCAACTAACCAACAAACCAACCTAACGGGGATGGATGGGAGTCGAACCCACCGCGGACGCCTACGCAGCGCCCGCCACCGGTTTTGAAGACCGGGGCGCCCACCGGGACACATCCACCCCCATGATTGGGTTGCCGTGCATCCTACTCGGCAGCGCCCATTTGGTCAAATGTTGCTGGCAGGTCACTGTTCAGTTCTACACCGGCAGCACTTCAGATGAACGAAGATGGACAAATCGTCCTTCGTCCTTCGTCCATCGTAAAAAAAGCCCCGCTGCCGGGGGCAAGCGGGGCTGGGAGGAGGCGGCGTCAGCGGCTGGGGTCGTATGCACACTGGCGACCCTGCGCCTGATTCATATAGATGCACAGTTTGATGAACGCGGGCCGCCAGAAGGTCTCACCTGGCGGGCTGGGATCCATGATCGACCAGTAGTATTGCTCCGTTTCGGATGTCCATTCCGTGTCGGGCATGTAGATCAGGGACATCAGGCCCACCCAGGGCCAGTTTTGCGCCGCCCACTGGTAGGCCCGCACCAGATAATCCCCCTGCACTTGCGGGTCGATGCCGGCGCCGCCGCCATGCCAGTAATAGGGGCTGTTGGGCCGGGGATCGTACGTCCAGCCAAACTCCAGGATGACGATCTGCTTGCCGCTGTCCCCATTCTCCACCATGATCTGGCGGATATCTTCGACATGGCGAAAGGTGTAGACGCGCAAACGGTCGGCGGGGCTGGGATCGTTGTTGTAGAGGCGGGGATTGCCAACGATCTGGCCGGGATCGGTCTCGGGAGCCACGGCGTAGCCGGCGCCGTGCACGCCCAGGGCGTCGAAATAGCCGGCGCTGTTGCCGCCCATGGCCGCGTACATCTCCCGGTAGAACTTGGTATCGTACATGGCGATGTCGATATCCGCAGTGGTGGGGGCCATGCCCGCGGTGACGACGATGGCGTTGGGATCGGCGCTCTTGATCGCCCGGTAGGCCTGGCCCAGCAGGCGGGCGTATCCGGCCGGGTCGGGCCGTTTGTCGCCCCACTCGCGGCTGAGGTTCGGTTCGTTCCAGATCTGGTAGGCGTGGATGCGGCCGCGGTAGCGTGCGGCCAGGTTGCCGGCGAATTCGGCGAAGAGATCGGCGTTTTCAGGCGGATCGCCGGCCCAGAAGCGCACATCGCTGGGCGAGATGCGCACCAACAGCTTCAGGTTCGCGGCTTGCACCTGATCGACGATGCGGTCGGTGCGGCTCCAGTCGTACTGATTGCGGCCTGCGCCTTCGATGTCTTGCCAGGCAAACCACTGTTTCACCCAGTTGAACCCGGCCTCTTTCATCAGGCGGAGGTCGCGCTCGGCGGTTTCCGGCCGCCACCACAGGAAGGCCTGCGCTCCGAAATCGGGCGAGCGCATGGCCGTGGGGCCGGAGGCGGGGGCCGGGGGCCGCGGGG
>JABWBG010000017.1 GCA_013360575.1 Caldilineales bacterium | reverse complement strand
TCATTCACGGGGCCAGGGCAATCGCATCTACCTAGAAACTCCCGGCTCCTGCCAGTTTCTTGCCAGGGCGCATCCCGCTGCGGCGGGATGGGTCACTCGTAATGACACATCAGGTGAACTGTTACGTTTTTCGTTGCGGAAATAGATTATGGTTGATTTCGAAATACAACACCGCAGAGGACACGAATTCAATCTCAACACGCAAGTATACCATAGCAGACCACAAGGTGAAGGGTGCGCTCCACGTATGACGCGCTGGTGATCGGCGCGGGTTACATCGGCTGCTCGGTCGCCTACCATTTGGCGGCGGCGGGGCTGCGCACGGCTTTGCTCGATCGGGGCGGCATCGGCGCCGGCGCGTCGCGGGCGAATTACGGCAACATCCAGATTCAGGACGCCGAACTCGAACACAGCCTGCCCATGATCCTGGCCGGACGAAAGGCGTGGGAGGGGATCGAGGAAACGCTGGGGGATGTGGGCCGCCGCCCACTGGGCAGCTTGCTATTGATCGAGAACGAAGCGCAGTGGCAGACGATGGCTGCCCGCCTGCCCCGGCTGCACGCGGCCGGCATCCCCGCCGAACTGGTCTCATCCGCCCACCTGCCCGAACTGGAGCCGCTGCTCGACCCGACCACGGTGCTCGGCGCCTGCTATTACGAGCACGAGGGCCAGATCAACCCCTTCAAGCTGCTGCGTGCGTTCGTGCACGGCGGCCGCCGATACGGGCTAGCCCTGCATCTCGGGGTCGAGGTCAGCGGTTTCGAGATCGTCGGCGGGCGGATGCAGGGCGTGCGCACAAACCAGGGCGATTTCAGCGCCGGGACGGTGGCGCTCTGTACCGGCGCGTGGACGCCGGCCCTGGGCAATCTGCTGGGCCGGGACTGGCGCGCCCCGCACGTCCACGGTCAGGCCCTCGTCACCGAGGCGGCGCCGGGCCTGCGTCTGCGCAACCATCTCGCCTCCGCCGCGTTTTTCGAGGCCACCGCCGTGCACGATAGCGCCCCCGCCGCGGTGCTGGCCGTCTCGCAGACCGCGGAGGGGCATTTTTTGCTGGGCGAGGCCGCGGCGCTGACGGATGATCTGGGCAAGGGGACAACCGCGGCCGGCCAGATCGCCATCGCCCGGCTGTGCGGGCGTCACTTCCCGGCGTTGCGGGGCCTACGCGTGCTGCGCGGCTGGGCCGCGCCCGTGGCCTTCACGCCCGACGGCCTGCCCCTGTTCGGCCCGGTGGATGGGATCGCCGGCCTGATCCTGGCCACGGCTTTCAAATCCACGGTGATCGTGACGCCGTGGGTGGGACGGGTGGTAGCGCAGCTTGTCAGCGAAGGCGTCGATGCCAAAGCTACCCTATTCACGGCCGCTGACGGAGGTATGCCTCAAGCCTCCGATTATCCGTGGCACTGAGATTGATAATCTGACTCGGTTCAATCAGGTGCTTATCGAAGCTCGGGATATACAACTGCCACGCGCCGAACCCGCCGAGATTGTCCGGGAGGTACACTTTCTGTCCGTCTCCATAGTCAACGTAGTTGGACCACCCGCTCAAGGTTCCATGCTGCATCGTCAGTGTCGTTTCTTGGGGAGGCGCCTTCTGGATGCTCTCCTGTGGAGCGAATTGCCCCCAGAAGGCATAGATATCGTACTTGAGTACAATCTCGACGTACCAGTCGAGCTTGTTCCAATCGAGCGGCACCGCCGAGATGAACCGGACTAGATCGCGAAAGGTCACACCATTCTCCGCAGCTACATGGACGAGATCAAATGCCCCATACTGACTCTCATGGAACGGTTCGACCGTTGACCACCACGGGCTTAAGGGGGAGCGTGTCCAATTCTCTTGATACTGAGTGGCCTTGAACAGTCGGGTACCTGCAGGCAATTTCACGACTCGAGCAATACGTCGCTGACCACTCGCATCGATCAGCCCCTTCCTTTTGTATATCTCTTTGATATCCTTGGTGGCATCGTTCCAAAGGAGGAAAGCGCCGCTTGTCCCGGAATCGAGAGCTTTGAAATGCTCCTCGGTTAGAGGTGAAAGAGGTCCAGGCGCGGCAGTAGGAGCCGCACTCGGCGCGGAAGCGCCAGGCCCCCTTTGGTCAAGAGAGCGTTGGCGGATCTGGCCTGGGGTTGTTGCGGCCGTCTGAGAAGTAGATTTGCTCAGGCGGCCGCCAGGGCTAAAGGGCCGAGTTCAGAGGCTACCTCCTCGAGCCCCGCCGCACCGCCTTCCTCTCCGCCGCCGCCGGCGAGTTCAGATAAACCGCCCTCAGGGCCGGAGGTTTCGCCGCCTTCCTCCTCCTCGGGGTCGGGTTGCATTCCGCCCAGGGTGGTCGAATCCATGCCGCCCTGCTGCATGCCCATCTGGGCAAGTTCCTTCATCAGGTTCATGAACGACGCCAGGTTCTGGCTGGCGAGTTGCGCCGCGTTGTCGGCGCCGTCAGCAGCGTGCTGGCTGGCGGCGAGCGCCAATTCCTTGACCACATCCGACCCGCTCATGTCCCGGAAGATGTTGCTGGTCATCATTTGGCTTGCCGCTGAGAACCCGGCCAGATCCGGGAGCGCAGCCAGTTGGTCGAGCTTCGCCGCCGATTCGTCGAGCTGACCGGTCGATGTGTTGATATCGCGAGCACGGCCCCCGGCCTGCAGGGGACTGATCTGCGACGGCAGGATCGGAATTGGCGAATCCTGCCACTTCCAGAAGCGAGTCAGGTCGATCTTTTCGGCCGACACCGCTTGCCCCAACACCGCCTCGCCGAATACCCCGCCCGTCGGAACAGCGATCGAAACCGAGTGACCCATAGCCGACTCGTCCGGGGCGTCGATGTACTGTTTGAGGAACTTGTTTCGTTGTCTGCTATCGTCGAAGTGCCAGCGATAACCGACGTAGTTCCCTGTAAGTGTCACGGGGCGGGGGTCTACCGATTCAGACAAGGCCCGCGTCGCGTCGCTCGGCCACTTGAGGCCGCGCAGGCTCTCTATGACGGCCCCAGGTTCTTGTGATACCCACATCACCTGATTATACAAAAGCTTTTCGCGGTTCAATCGTGCCAGAATTGCGGCGGGTTTCTGAATGGTCTGTCCTTCGCTGTTTCGCCCCCAGCCAACCACAGTGCCATCGCTTTTCAATGCAAGGTTGTGATCCCAACCGGTAGCCATGGCGATCACTCCGCTCAACCCCGCCGGTACGTTGATCTCACCATTACCATTATACCCCCAACCAACCACGGTACCGTCGCTTTTCAGCGCAAGGCTGTGAGCACCACCAGCAGCAATGGCGATCACTCCGCTCAACCCCGCCGGTACGTTGATCTGACCATCATCATTATCCCCCCAACCAACCACGGTACCGTCGCTTTTCAGCGCAAGGCTGTGATTACCACCAGCAGCAATGGCAGTAACCCCACTCAGCCCCGTTGGAATGTTGGTCTGTCCCTTTCTGTTATCTCCCCAACCCACCACGGTTCGGTCTTTCTTCAGTGCGAGGCTATGCGATCCGCCCGCTTCAATGGCGATCACCCCACCCAAGCCCGCCGGGATGGTGGTCATCCCGAAGTCATTATCTCCCCAGCCAACCACGGTACCGTCGCTCTTCAGCGCAAGATTATGGCTATAGCCCGCAGCAATCGCAGTCACCCTACTCAACCCTGCCGGAATATTAGCTTCTCCTGCCTCGTTTCTACCCCAAGTCACCACTGTGCCGTCGCTTTTCAACGCAAGGCTATGATTTCCGCCCGCAGCAATGGCAACCACCTTTCCCAACCCTGCCGGAATATTGGATTGTCCATAATCGTTAATTCCCCAGCCTCTCACGGTACCGTCGCTCTTCAGAGCAAGGCTGTGGTTATTGCCCGCAGCAACGGCTTGTGTTGAAGACAGAGATTCGATCCATCTCTTGATGTCATCCGCCAGCGCAGTGTCTCTCCGCCAGCCGGCTGCCTGAGCGAGCTGGCTACCAAACCGATGCAACAGTTGCTCATCGATCTCAACGATTTCCATGGGCAGATAGATCAATCGTTCGGCGTCGATGACCTTCGTCGTCAGGTCGAAGACCTCGACCACCTCGAAATACATCATCGTCAACGCATGCGCATGGTTGTAGTTCGCGACAACACGGGTCGTAAGTTGCTCGTCTTCGGCCTGGCTGGTCTCTCGCACGACCGCAGCCCGACGAGAGCGACTGGCCTGGGCGTTGCGCGTGGTCGCCTCGTTGATCTTTTGGTTCTCGCTCAACGACAAGTCTCGCGTGCCATCGCTGTAGTTCGTGCTATAGCCTGTCGTGGTGTTCGCCCCGCCACCCGCCGAGAACAAAAACGAAGCAAAGCCACCCTCGGCAGACTCCGAATCGGAGGTGGCGGACGAGTGACCCGACTGGACTTCGCGCAGCGTGGAGTGCTGGATGTCGTCAACTGCACGATTGCGCTGGTCTGTGGCCGAGACACTGTCGTCCTGGCTAGTTGACTCTTGAGCGGATCCACGCTCTTGCCGGTGCCACTCTACGACGGCCACCTGGGTCACCTCGCCGGGAGCCAGCGTGATGCTGTGCAACAGATTGCCGAGGGCAAGCCCACGCGCAAACCAGCCCTGTTCGTGGGTGAGGAGCACGCCGGTGGCAGGCAACTGCGCGGCGGCGGCAGGTTTAAGTTTGAGCGGGCCGCTGATGACCGAGGGCTCGGCGTCTCCCTGGCCGGAGATGAGGTGTGCGGTGACGAAATGCATCGCGTCAGAGACCGGGAGCTTGCCCATGCGGGGAATCAGGTACTCGGGCGTGTCGGGTTGGGCCCGACGGCGGCGGGGGCGAGGTGTTGATGTCACTCGTGCCGGATGCGACGGCTTCGCGGGCGTCACTGCCGTTTCAGTTGTCTGCTTGATAGCGGACGGTTCAGCCATGGGTTTTCTCCTTTACCTGTCAGTTGATTGATACTTAGACGGTATTAATGCCATACTTTTGCATAACTTGCAGGCAGCTTAGCTACAAAGTGTGTATGCTTCACAAAGCCATCGCGCTCATTCAGGCTCTCTCCGGCAGTGTGCTGCCCCCCCCTTTGCCCAACCCAAGCCGACAAAACACCGGCACAGCGGACAGGTTCATCTTCCGCCGTGCCGGTGTTGACTGTTGATTGGCAATTGTTGACTGTTGGACTATCGACTATCGGCCATCGGCGGCGGGGGCGGCTGCGCGAAATAGGCGGCGACCAGATCGGCCCATACGCCCTCGGCCAGGATGGCGGCGAGCGCCTCATCGATGGCCGCAGCCAGCCGCGGCGCGGTCTTGGGCAACACCATGACGTAAGGCTCGGAACTGAGGGGGGGCGACTGCGCAATCAGCCCCGGCGCCGCGGTCAGGGCAAAGGTGACGGCATCGACGACCGCAGCCGCGGCCTCGCCTGTCTGCACCGCGGCCAGCGCGTCTGTCGCGCTCTCGCGACGCAACACAGTCAGCCCCTGCCCCCGCGCCCAGGCATCGCCGCTGCTGCCCCACTCCACCGCCACCGGTTGATTCGCCAACGCGGTCGCGGGCGCGTCCGCGGGCGTGACCAGCACCAGGCCGGCCTCGAAATAGGCGCGGCTAAAACGCACATCCTCGCTCAGGCGGGGGTCGTGAGGGAAGGCGGAGATGACCACATCTGCCTTGCCCGCGATCACCGCATCGACCAGACCATCGAAGGCGATGGCCTGGAACTGCACCGGCGCGGCCAGACGCCGGCCCAATTCCCGCGCCAGATCGACATCGAAGCCGGCGACCTGGCCGGCGGCGTCCAGGTCATCGAAAGGGGGGAAGCTGGGATCGATGGCCACGCGCAAGGCCCCGCCCCGCTGCAAGCGCGTCCAGGCAGTGTCTGCGGCGGCCAGACGCACGGCCAGCGCCGCGCTGCCGGCCAGCGCCAGCAGCAGGAGCAACCAGCCGCGGGTGGAGAGGGAGAACCGGATGGGCATGCCCGCAGCATAGCACAGCCGCGCGGGGTGGGCGAATCCCCCGCCCAAACCGCCGGGCAGGGCCGGAGGCCGCAGAGGAGATTGTGTTTTCGCGCCCGATCTGCGCTATACTATTTGTATGACAACATACATGCAGCCATCCCGGTTCTATCTGCCCTGCGCGGATCCGGATCGAACCGGGATAGTCGAGCGGCCGGCCAGGCGGCCGCGCCGATAGAAGATGCCCTGCGCTGCTGCGAAACGTCGATGGCTTTGAGCCAGGAGAAATGACCTATGCCTTGAGCGACACACTATCATTGCACAATCTTCGCATCTACTTTTCAACACACTTTTCAACGCACAGGTGCAAGAAGATGAAACGCACAAGCACGCTCATGGCGTACTTTTTGTCCCTCTCTCTCCTGGCAGCGCTGCTCCTGCCGGGTATCTCCGGCGGCGCGAGGGTGCAGGCCGCGCCCGCCGCCACCCTCACCGTCACCAACACCAACGATAGCGGGGCCGGCTCCCTGCGCGCTGCCGTTGCCGCGGCTCACCCCGGCGACACCGTTGAGTTCAGCGTCACGGGCGTCATCACCCTGACCACCGGCCATATCCTCATCGCCAAGGATCTGACTATCACCGGCCCCGGCGCGGCCCATCTGACGGTCAGCGGCAACAACGCCTCCCGCATCTTTGAGATCGCCTTCGGCAGTACGGTCGCCATCTCCGGCCTGACCATCGCCAACGGCAACGCGGGCAATGGCGGCGGCATCGCCAACGAAGGCACGCTGACGGTCAGCCACAGCATCCTCTCCGCCAACTCGGCCACTTACGGCGGCGGTATCGACAACTGGGGCGGTACGCTGACGGTCAGTCACAGCACCCTCTCCGCCAATGCGGCCAGTTGGGGCGGCGGCATCTACAACAACTCCACCGGTACGCTAACGGTCAGTCACAGCACCCTCTCTCAAAACTCGGCTGTTTGGGACGGCGGCGGCATCAATGACTGGGGCGCGGTGGAGATGACCCACAGCACCCTCTCCCACAACTCGGCTGGGGATGAGGGGGGCGGCATCGCCAATTGGGACGGGACGCTGACGGTCAGCAACAGCACTTTCTCCGCCAATTCGGCAAAGTATGGCGGCGGCATCTACAACAGCAGCACGCTGACGGTCAGCAACAGCACTTTCTCCGCCAATTCGGCTCCCACTGCTGGCGGCGGCCTTTACAACAACTCTGGCGGCGCGCTGAGCTATGCCAACACGATCGTCGCTAACTCACCCAGCGGCGGCGATTGCGTGAACGGGGGCGCGCTGGGAACGAACACCAGCAATCTGGTGAAAGATGGCAGTTGCACGGCCATCTACAGCGGCGACCCCAAACTGGGGGGGCTGAGCGGCGGGGTGCATGTGCCGCAGGGCGATAGCCCGGCCATCGACGCCGGCGACGCGGCTGTCTGCGCGGCCGCGCCGGTCAACGGCGTGGATCAAAGGGGCGAGGCCCGCAACGACCTGGGCTGCGACATCGGCGCGGTGGAGGTGCAACTGAGCGACACCGACACCATCACCCGGAGCGTTACCGGACCGGGCGTCTACACCTTCGGCCCGACGCTGGCGCAGATCGAGGTCGCCTCAAAAGGCGCCCTCAGCCAAGTTGTGGTGCAGCATCACAGCGGCGATCACGCCAACGCCACGCAAATGAACGGCCAGTGGTGGGGGATCACCCCTACAGGCTCCGGCTTCACCGCCGCCCTGAACCTGCCCCACACGGTCAGCCCGGATACCAACGCCACGGTCTGCAAGCACGTCACCGGCAGCACCTGGGACTGCGCCCGCGCCGGCTCCTCGGCCACCCGCGTCTGGCGGGATGGACTGACCGCCTTCTCCGACTGGGCGGTGGGGGGGGATGTGAGCGCCGGCATCGCGCCGGTGATCAGCGCCGGCAGCAGCGGCGCTGATCTGACGCTGACCTGGTCGCACGATGAGGCCAACAGCAACGGCTACATCGTTTGGTACAGTCCGTCGCCGTATTTCATGCCGGGCGATTCAGGCGCGACCGAGACGGCGGTGGCTGCGCCGGGCGGCTACACCCATACGGGTGTCATCGGCGCTTTGCAGAGCCTGTACTATCTGGTGCAGGGCGTTGGCGGCAACGGCGTCCCCTCTAATCCCTCCAATCGGGTAGGCAAGTTCGCGTTCCCCCTCACGCCGGGGACGCCGTAAGGCTGCGGCCCTGGCGCGAGCGGTTGGCGCCGGGGCTGCCACGCGTCCACCGATCAGCCGGCGCCGCGCACGAACGCGGCGATGGCCGCATCCGCGCCGCCAACCAGGGGCGGCCCATGGCCAAAACAGGCGATCTCGAAGGAGTATTTGCTCAGCCGGGCCAGACTCTCACGGGCCGCGGCCATCTGCGGGGTGAAGAGGGGGGGCGGCAGGTGCAGGCGGCCCCCGCGGTTGTTGAGCGCGTCGCCGGCAATGAGGATGCCGCGGCCCGCGTGATGTAGGGCAATCTGGCCGGGCGAGTGGCCGGGCATGTGCACCACCGTGAATCCCTCCGGCAGAGTTTCGCCATCCAGCAGCAATTGGTCGACGCGCGGGGCCGCGGGCCGGTAGCGACGATAGACCAGGGCGAAGAAGGGGCGGATCAGGTAGCCGAGCAGGCTGGGCGTCGGGCCTTTGCTCTTCTCGCCCCGCACATACGCGGCCTCCGCGGTGTGACAGAGGATGCGCGCAGAAGTCAGTTGGGCCAGGGCCTTGACCCCGCCGATGTGATCCAAATCCGCGTGGGTGAGGATGATGCGCTGCAAGTCCGCCGGTTGCACACCCACGGCGGCCAAATCGTGCAGCAGGGTCTGGAACGAGCCGGGCATGCCCGCGTCGATCAGGGTAGGCCCGGCCGCGCCTGTCCACAGATAGGCGTTGACGCCGCCGAGATCAAGCCGGTGCAGGTCGGGGGAGACGAGAGAGATCACAATCCCCCCAGGCTAAAGCGGTCGCGGTAGATGCGCATGGCCTGCACGATCGCTTCCTTGGCCGCGGCCGCGCCTTCCCAGCCTTTTGTCTTCACCCGGCCCCCCTCTTCCAGATCTTTGTACACGCCGAAGAAGTGCTCGACCTCGCGCAGAAAATGCGAGGGCAGGTCGCCCAGGTCTTTGTAATCGCCGAAACTGGGGTCGTGCGCGGGCACGGCCAGGATCTTGTCATCCGATTTGCCCTTGTCTTCCATGCGGAAGATGCCGATGGGCCGGGCTTCGATGATGCAGCCGGGGAAAGTGGGCTGGTTGACCATGACCAGGATGTCGAAGGGGTCGCCATCCTCCCAAAAGGTCTGCGGCATCAGGCCATAATCGCCGGGATAGGAGACGGAGGAATAGAGCACGCGGTCGAGTTTGATCACGCCATGTTCTTTGTTGTATTCATATTTATTGCGTGATCCTTTGGGGATCTCGACGATGGCATACACGGTTTCGGGGGCGTTGGGCCCGGTGCGCAGGTCGCGCCAGAGGTTTTGCATGGCAATCACTCGCTGGAAAAGGGGTTGGCGGCGTCGGCGCGGGCGCGGCGGGCAGCCACGCGGCGGTTTTCACGCAGGATGAAGAGGGCGCCGATGAGGAAGGCGATGGCAAAGACGCCGCAAATGAGGAAGGGCAGATTGGTCCACACCTCTAACGGCAGCCCGGCCAATTCGGCCGGCGGCGGCGGCTCCGGCGTGGCCAGCGCATCGAAAAGAAAAGTGTACATGTAGATGATGGACGATGGAAGATGGACGATGGCGCTCATACCCACTATCCACTCAGCGCTCTTGCACGATCTTGATGCCGGCGCTGGCGCCGAGGCGGGTGGCGCCGGCCTGGATCATGGCGGCAGCGTCGGCGGCGGTGCGGATGCCGCCAGAGGCCTTGATGCCCATCTGCGGGCCAACCACGCGGCGCATCAGGGCTACATCGGCCACGGTGGCCCCGCCAGAGGCAAACCCGGTGCTGGTTTTGACGTAATCCGCGCCGGCAGCCTGGCTCAGCACCGACGCCTCCACCTTCTCCTCATCGGTCAGCAGCGCGGTCTCGATGATCACCTTGACCAGCGCGCCGCCGGCATGGGCGATCCGCACCACGCCGGCAATGTCGCGGTGCACCTCATCATATTTCAGGCTCTTCAGCGCGCCGATGTTGATCACCATATCGATCTCGCAGGCGCCGGCCAGCAGCGCCCGCTCGGTCTCGAAGGCCTTCACCTCCGGCAAAGTAGCGCCGAGGGGGAAGCCCACCACCGTGCAGACCAGCGGCCTGGCCCCGTGCAATAGGGCCGCGGCCAGCGGCACCCAGGTGGGATTGACGCAAACCGAAGCGAATCCATACTGTTTCGCCTCCTGGCAGAGCTGCCGCACCTCGGCTTCGACTGCGTCGGGCCGCAGCAGGGTGTGATCGATCGTTGCCGCCAGGTCCGCGGCCACGTCCCCCACGCCCAGGCGGGCGCTGAGCCGGCTGGCCCCTGCCGCCACCATCTGCCGGGCGATTTCGGGGTGCTCTCTGACGCAGTGCCCCTGGCAGGTGAGATCGCAGAGGCTGCACCTGTCGCGGGGCTGGCCTGCCGGCAGCGCCGCCAACACCTCCTGCGTGATCAGGTGGACAAGATGATCGAGGGGATAATGCGAGATCGGCATGGTTTATCGTCCAGCATCTATCGACCAGCGTCCGTCCTGGTAAAACGCTGTTCGATGGCGGTGATCTTGGCTACGCGGCGGGCGTGGCGGTCGCCGCCCCAGGGCGTTTGCAGCCAGGTTCTGACGATCTGCCGGGCCAGATCGGGGCTGATCAGGCCGGCGCCGAGGGTGAGCAGGTTGGCGTGGTTGTGTTCGCGGGCGTTGCGGGCGGTGGCCAGATCATAGCACAGGCTGGCGCGCACGCCCGGCACCTTGTTGGCGGCCATGCACGAGCCGATGCCCGCGCCATCGATGACGATGCCGGCCACGCAGCGGCCCTGCGCCACCGCTCCTGCCGCGGCCAGAGCAAAATCAGGATAATCCACGCTCTCGGCGCTGTGCGTGCCCAGATCGACCGGATCGTACCCCAACTCGACCAAAAAAGGCTTCAATGCTTCCTTGAGGGCGAAGCCGCCATGATCCGCGGCGATGGCGATGCCGCGCTGGGCCGCCGCGCTATCGGGGTGGGCCCCGGCCTGCAGGACGATCCCCCGTTTGGCGGCCTCCTCCTGCGCCAGGGCGGTCAACCGCGCGCCGGCCGGGAGCACAAAAACGCTGGCCGGGGGCAGGGCGGCGATCTCGGCGGCGGTGATCACCCGCCGCGGTGCGGGTTGGGGGTCGGGGTTCATGCGCCCGGTTCCAAATCGGGATGGGAAACGAGGCCGATGCGGCTCAAGGGCAGGTAGACAAACCAGGCTTTGCCGATGATGAAGCGTTTCTGCAGCGGCCCCCAACTGCGCGAATCGCTGGAGCCGGCGCGGTTGTCGCCCATCACCCAGTACTCCCCTGCGGCCAGGGTGACAGGCCCGGCGCTGCGGCTGTCGGCGTGGACGACATAGGTTTCCGCGGGCAGAGGCCGGCCGTCGATGAAAACCTGGCCCTGTTCGATGGTCACAGTTTCGCCGGGCAGGCCGATGACGCGCTTGACAAAATCACGCTCCGGATCCTGGGGGAATTGGAAGACGATCACATCCCCCCGCTGCGGCTGGCCGATCAGATAATGGATCCGCCCCACGATCAGCCGCTCCTGCGGTTCCAGGGTGGGCAACATGCTGTTGCCCTCGACCAGATAATTTTGGAAGATAAAGGCGCGGAAAAAGATGATCAGCAGGCCCGCCAGGATCAGCGTTTGCAAGATCTCCCATACGAATTCGCCCAGCCCCGAGCGGGTGGAGGCGGGGAGGGCGGGCGCAGCCGGGGAGATGTCAGATTCGTACGGCAGGGGGGCCAGCGAGGGCAGGTCAGAATCGGTCACGATGCAGGGTCCGGAGCGGAAAAGGATGGGGGGGATTATAGCACCGCCCGCGCGCGGGCAGCAAAGCCCGCCCGTGAGTCGAACACCACGCACCACATGACGCGCCGCGCAGTTGCGCCTCTTCCCAGACCCTGCTACACTTGAACCACGATGCTACAATGGCGTAGCGTCGATCCGGCAGAGATGCCAACCCAATCTGGAGGTTACGATCTTGGTGATACCTGCTGCCTTACTCCGGCGTTTCTATGTTGAGGGCAGTTTGGAATGTGTGAAGGGTGGCGCCCGTTTTGCTTTGCAGAACAGCATTGCACCGGCGACGATCGTTTCGATTGGGCCCGTCGAGATCGACGGTGTGCCCTACGCGCCCGGCGACATCACTCTTACCGCCAGCAAGCCCCGCCGCGCCAGCGCCGTCACCGAGGGCGCTCCCTTGCTGTTCGAGATGGGCGCTCGCGTCACGCTGCATGTGGCCGGCGCCTTCCTCTCTCCCGGCGCACACGAGGTGAGCCTTCATGCCATCACCCGTGAAGTCGGGCCAGTGTTGATCGAATTCAACGAATCGGTTTGACCGCCGGCCACCCTGGCCATCCCATCTTTCAAGGAGCAAAAAACAATGATTGTCGGCCTGCCCAAAGAGATCAAAGACAATGAATACCGGGTGGGGATGATGTTGGGGAGTGTGAAAGCGCTGATCGACGCCGGACACACCGTGCTGGTGGAACAAGGCGCCGGGGAGGGGAGCGGCTTTTCGGATGAAGAATACCGGCAGTTGGGGGCTGCCATCGTGCCCACCGCGGCGGATGCCTGGAGCGCGCAGATGGTGGTGAAAGTGAAGGAGCCGCAGCCGCAAGAGTACGGCTTCCTCCGCCCCGATCTCACCCTCTTCACCTACCTGCACCTGGCCGCGGACGAGGCGCTGACCCACGCCATGGTTGCCAGCGGCGTCACCGGCATCGCCTATGAAACGGTGGAGGCCCACGGTGCCCTGTCCCTGCTCACCCCCATGAGCGAGGTGGCAGGGCGGATGTCGATTCAGGTGGGCGCGCACTATCTGGAACGGATGAACGGGGGCCGCGGCAAGCTGCTGGGCGGGGTGCCGGGCGTGCGCGCCAGCGATGTGGTGATCATCGGCGGCGGCGTGGTGGGCACCAACGCCGCGCAGATGGCCCTGGGCCTTGGCGCCAACGTGGTCATTGTCGATATCAACCTCGACCGCCTGCGCTATCTCAGCGAAGTGATGCGAGGCAATCTCACCACCATCGCCTCCAACCCCTACGCGGTGGCGCAGGCCGTGCAACGGGCCGACCTGCTGGTGGGCGCAGTGCTGATCAAGGGGGCCAAGGCGCCGAAACTGGTGACGCGGGAAATGGTCGGCGCCATGAAACGGGGCAGCGTGATTGTGGATGTGGCGGTCGATCAGGGGGGCTGTATCGCCACCACCCATCCCACCACCCACTCTCACCCCACCTACGAGGTGGATGGCGTGGTGCACTATTGCGTCTCGAACATGCCGGGCGCGGTGCCGCGCACCAGCACCTATGCCCTCAGCAACGCCACCCTGCCCTACGTGCTGCGCCTGGCCAAGTTGGGCGCCGAGGCCGCGGTGCGGGCCGACCCCGGTCTGGCCCTGGGCGTCAACACCTACCGCGGGGCCGTGACCTACGCCGCCGTGGCCGAGGCCTTTAATCTGACCTACACGCCGTTGGATAAGGCGATGGGATGAGGTTTATTGCGTAAAACGTAAAACGTAATGCGTAAAACGTATAGATTTGCCAAAAATTACGTTTTACGGTAACAGTTCATCTAATGTGTCATTGCGAGCGCAGCGAAGCAATCTCCAAGGTGGCTCGTCAATTTTTGGGGGTTAAAGCAACGTTGGGGATTGCTTCGGGGCTACCGCCCCTCGCAATGACAAAATAAGGTGAATTGTTACGTTTTACGCTTTACGCTTTACGTTTTACGTTTTACGCTTTACGTTTTACGTACTACCCTTCCCGCGTCGCGGCCTGCATCAGCGTCTCGATCTGCGCCACCATGGCCGCGGGGTGGGGGTGCAGCCCCTCCAGCAGCAGGGCATTGGCGTGCAACTGCTCGATGGCGGCGCTGACCACCTCTTCCCGTTGGCCCGCGGCCAGCAGCGCGTGCAAATTCTGGATCAAGGGATGGCGAGGGTTGATCTCCAGGATCTTCTTCGGGGCCGTGAAATCCTGCTCGAACAGCCGCCGCACCCGCGCCATCTCGCTGCCCCAGGCCCCGGCCGGCGTCACCAACCGGGCAGGACTATCCACCAGCAGCCGCGCCGCCTGCACCCCGGCCACCCGCTCGCCCAACTGCGCCTGCATACGGGCAATGAGGGGGGCCAGATCGGGCGGCGGCGCTTCCTCCGCGTCCGCGGCGCTGGGCGCGGGCAGATCCAGGCCCGCGTCATCCACATTTTGCAGCGCGAATCCCTCATACTCGCCCAGAGCCGAGGGCAGCAGCCCGTCCAGCGGATCGACCAGATAGAGCACTTCCAGATTCTGGCGGCGGAAATAGTCGAGATGGGGGCTGCGGGCCACACTCTCCAGATCCTCGCCGATCAGATAGTAGATACGCTTCTGATCCAGGGCCACATCCCCGATGTAGGCAGCCAACGAGCGCAGATGGCCCGGGCTGCGCGAGGTGTGGAAACGCAACAGGGGCAGCAGCCGCTCCCGATCCCCCAATTCACTGACCACTCCCTCCTTGATAAAGGCGCCAAAAGCGACCCAGAAGCGGGCATACGCCTCCTCATCCTTCTTGGCCAGATCGCGCAACGCGTCGAGCAGGCGATGGCTGAGCACCCGCTTGATGCGGGAGAGGATGGGGCTGGCCTGCACCCGCTCCCGGCTTACATTCAGATCCAGGTCATCAGAATCGACCACGCCCTCGACAAACCGCAGATAATTGGGCAGCAGATCCTTGTTGTGATCCTGGATGCGCACCTTGTGCGAGTAAAGCCGCAAGCCGAAATCCTGGCGCAGGCCCAGCAGCCCGCGGTCGAGCGTGGCGGGGATGAAAAGCAAGGCCCGAATCTGCACCGGGGCATCGGTGTTCACCTGCACCCGCAGCAGCGGATCCGCAATGTCGTAGGTGAGCTGCTTGTAGAACTCGTGCGCTGCCTCATCGCTGACAGTGCTGGGAGATTGCCGCCACAGCGCGGCCTGACGATTGACGACCGTATCATGGACATAGATGGGGAAGGAGACAAAATCGGAATGGCGGTGCACGATGTCGATCAGGCGGCTGCGCTCGGCAAATTCGGCCGCATCTTCTTTGAGATGAATGGTGATCGTGGTGCCGCGCACGGTGGCTTCGCCCGGCTCCAGGCGATAGCTATCCTCGCCGGCGCTGATCCAGGTCCAGGCCGTGGCCTCTGGGCGGTAGGAGAGGGAAGTGACATGCACCTCCGCCGCCACCATGAACAGGGAATAGAAGCCGACGCCGAAGCGGCCGATCTGTTCTGCGCTCTGTCCTGCCTCCAACGAGCGCATGAAAGCCTCGGCCCCAGAGCGGGCGATGGTGCCCAGATGATCGATCAACTCCTCCCGCGTCATGCCGATGCCGGTATCGGCGATGGTGAGGGTGCGCGCTTCGGGGTCGCCGTAGATGTGGATGGCCAGTTCCGCCCCTGCATCGCGCAGCGCGTGGTTGGTCAGCATCTCGAATTGCAGCCGGTGCAGCGCGTCCGAGGCGTTGGAGATCAGCTCGCGCAGAAAGATCTCGCGGTCGGTGTACAGAGAATGGACGAGGATGTCGAGAAGCTTGCGGATCTCGGTTTGAAAGGCGTGGGTTTCGGCAGTGGCTGACATGGCGCTTTAGGATCGGGCAAGATGGGGGGGGACGAAGATAGATGTTTGGGAGTGAAAACGTATAATTGACGCGAGATCGAGTATACTACAAGCCGTTTTTCGCTTCCAAACCCTCCCGGTCAGCCCTTGCCCTCCTCTCCATCGCCGCGTCCATGACATCTTCCCCTTCCAGCCCCTCCTCTGCCGGCGTGTTTTGTTACGGCGGCGTCGAAGTTGTCAACCGTGTACAGCTGCCCTTCATGCCCACGCCTGACCGCGCCAGCCCGGTCACAGCCGATTATTATCGTGCGGGCGGGGCCGCCCTGAATGTGGCCATCGCGCTGGCGGCCTGGGGCGTGCACGCCACCCTCGCCGGCAACCTGTTGGGCGAAGATGCCTACGCCGACCTGATCGAGAGCGAGCTGGAACGGCATCCCCTGATCGATACACGCTGGCTGGCCCGGCACGAGGAAGTGCGCACACCCTTCACCCGCATCTTCGTCCTGCCCGACCGCGAGCGCTACGCCATGCGCTACGGTCACGCCGAAACGCGCTGGCTGCCCCTGACCGGGGCCATGTTGGCCGGAACCCATTTCTTCAGCGTCGAAATCGCATCGGGAGAGGCGGCGGTGGCCGCGGCCACCCTGGCCCGCACCCACGGCCGCACTGTGTTCACCACCGATGTCATCCCCGAACACCCCCTCATCCCCCTCAGCGATTACCTGATCACCTCGGCCACCTATCTGCGCCGCGCTCAGATCGACGACCACCTGCCCGATCTGGCGGCGGAGGTGCAGGCGCGCGGCGGGGGTGTGCTGATCGTTACCAACGGCAGCGATCCGATCCAGGTGTTCGACCCGCGGCAGGGCCTGCGCACCTTCCCCTCCTTCTCTCTGCCACCGGTAGACCGCACCGGCGCCGGCGACATTTTCAAGGCCGGCTGCTTGTTCGGGTGGGCGCAGCAGTGGGAATTGGAGCAGACGTTGCGCTTTGCCGCGGCCGCGGCCGCGCTGTGGATCGCCCAGCCCACGCCGTTGAAGCAAGCGCCCCTCCTGCCCCAGATCGAGGCGCTGCTGGCCGAGCGCGCCCCACGGGTGGTCGTGGCGGCCGTGGAATTGAGCGCGGAAGAGCGCGCCTGCCCCCTGTGCCAGCAGATCGTGCCCGCGCCCCTGTTCGAGAAGCACTGGGACATGGAAGATGGCGTGATCCAGGCCCTGCGCCGGGCCTATCCGGGCTGGCGGCGGGCAGATGGGGCCTGCCCGCAGTGCGTGCACCAACATCGCGCCATCGCCGACCGCCTGCACCAACCCGCCATGCCCCTGCTGGTGGAAGGGCATCCCATCTATGGCAAGAGCGACCTGTTCGTGCTGCCCACCGCGGTGCGGCTGCGCGCCAACCCGCATTACACCGGCCGCGGCGTCACCCTCTGCTTCCTCGATAGCGGCTTCTATCCCCATCCCGACCTGATCCAGCCGCACAACCGCATCGTGGAGATGGTGGACGCCACCACCGACGCGATCCTGACCGCCGCGGACTTTCGCGAGCCGCGCCCGGTCTCCTGGCACGGCATGATGACCAGCGTGGCCGCGGCGGGCAATGGCGCGCTCAGCAATGGCCTCTACGCCGGCATCGCCAGCGAGGCGCGGGTGGTGCTGGTCAAGATCAGCGATGCCCGCGGGCGGGTGCGCGAGCGGGATATCACTCGCGGACTGCGCTGGCTGCTGGAAAATCACCGCCGCTATGCGATCGACGTGGTCAATATCAGCGTGGGCGGCGACCGCTCCGGCCTGAATCGCAACAGCATCATCGATGGCCTGGTGCGCCGTCTGGTGGAGGAGGGCGTGGTGGTGGTGGCCGCGTCCGGCAATGCCGGCCAGTCGGATCTCTACCCGCCGGCCTCAGCCCCAGAGGCGATCACCGTTGGCGGCATTGATGACCGCAACGTGCTCGACCCCGCGCACCGGCGCATGTATGGCAGCAATTGGGGGCGCATGGCCGGCGGCGGCCTGAAGCCGGAGGTGACCGCTCCCAGCATCTGGCTGGCCGCGCCGGTGCTGCCCGGCACCCACATCGCCGAACAAAACCTGCTGCTGGATCGGCTGTGGCAAGCCGAAGATGAGGAGTTGCCGGCGCTGCTGGCCTCGACCTACCAGATCCTCAAGGCCCCGGCCAGCCTGCTCAACCACTCCCTGCGCGAGCAGCGGCTGTGGATCCGGGACAAGCTGGTGGCGAACAAGTTTGTCACGCCCTATTATCAGCACGTGGATGGCACCAGTTTTGCCGCGCCCATTGTCAGCAGTGTGGCCGCGCAGATGCTGGAGGCCAATCGCAGTCTCTCGGTCGCGGCGGTGAAGGGGCTGATCGTGGCCACTGCTGCGCCGCTGCCCCACGAGCCGGTGGAACGGCAGGGGCATGGGGTGATCACGCCGGGACGGGCCGTGGCCGCGGCCCTGCGCCTGCGCCATGGCGCGCTGGGCGATGCGCCCCTCTCCCCACATTTCGATGGCGACGCCGTGCACTTCATCTATTACGACGACCGCGCTGCCCAGGTGGCGGTGGTCGGCGATTTCAACGGCTGGAATGGGGCCGCCCTGCCCCTGCACGCCGATCATCCCGGCCGCTGGCAGGCGGCGATGCCCTCGCCGCCGCCGGGGCGCTACCACTACAAATTCCTCATCGACGGCGACCGCTGGGTGGATGACCCCGAAAACGCCGACAAAGAACCGGACGGCTATGGTGGGTTCAATGCGGTGCTGGAAGTAGACGATAGACGATAGAAGATGGTTTTTTTGCGCTTAGCGTTGATCTTGGATGAATAAACCAAAGAAATGAGCAGAAAGAGGGACAATACAGGATAACCGCAAAACACGATCTATCGTCTATCGTCTATCGTCTATCGTCTACCGTCTACCGTCCTTCGTCAACGATCAGAACGACATCAACGCCGATCGGCGATGAAGGTGGGCACCGAGGAGCCGCCGCCGGCAGTGACATTGAGCAGATCCGCGGTGGAAAGGCGCGTGAGGCAACTGGCCATGAACGCGCCATGAAAACAGAAGGGCGCGGTGTCGAACATGCGATCCGCCAGCACCACCTTGTCATCCACCAGGCTGGGATAAGGTTCCCAGGGGATGTTGATCCGCTCCTGCACGATGTAATGGCTGCCCAGGGCCGCGCGCAGCGCCTCTTCCCAGGCCGCGTCATCCACCGTCCAGCCCAGGACAATGCCCCGCCCGCCGTAATCATCGTTCGGCTTCAGCACCAGCCGCACCCGGTTCTGCTGGATGAAGGGGATCAGATCGACGCGTTGGCCGGCAAAGGTGGTGTGCCGCTCCGCCACCACGCGCGTCCAGGGGATGTGCGCGGCGATGGCGTCGAGTTCATCAGCGTCGAACAGGCCGGCGTTGCGCTCATCGCTGAGCACGGCCAGGCTGGCCTTTTTGTAAAGCATCTTGCAGGCGAAGGGATTGACCATGCACACCGCGCCCTCCCGCACCGCCCGGATGATGGGGTGATCCAGGCCTCCCTCGGCCACCAACTCGCTGATCAGCACCCGTTTGTAGATCAGATCCACAGGCCCCTCGCCGGCATAGAGCTTGCCCTGCCGGTATTCGACATCATGCGGGTCGACGATGACGCAGTTGTAGCCCTGCGATTCGAAATAATTCAGGAAGAGGCCGAACTCGCTGTAGGTCGGCACCTCTTTCCAGTCGATGATGGCGATGTTGGGGCGGGCGCGGCGGCCCAGCCACTGATAATAGGCGTCGAGCAGGGCGTGGAGCACGCCGACGCGGGCAGGCAGCGAACGCACCTGATACTGCTTCATGAACTCGCCCATCACCGGCAATCCATAGAACAGGTTGGAAAGCTGGTCGTTGTACGCGGGCGCGGCGGGAGTCTCGGCGTTGTATTCGGTGAATTTCAGCTCGCCGGTGGCCGGGGTGTAGAAGGCATCGAGACGGGAAAGGGGCGTGGGGGAGTGAAAGCCGGGGTCGTGCAGCACCAGCTCCTGCTCCCAGTCGAGCAGGCCGAATTGGGCGCGGAAGGCCGCGCTTTCCAGCCCGGCGCGATGGATTTTAGCGAACGCGCGCAAAAGCAGGGCCACGCGCGTCTGCATGCCGCGGAATTGGGCAAAGCTGAGGAACCGGGGCCGCAGCACCGTGCACAGCGGGCGCTCGCCAAAGAAAAGATTGCGCTTGCGCAGTTGCCGGGTCAACTGATCCTGCGAATCCTGCCCCATGCTGTCGTCGAGCAGGTCGTGATAGAACTGGATGGCGTCGGCGGTCATGGCGCCCCTCCTGATTAACGGTTGGCGGTGAACATCGCATCCCAACCCAGGGCCGCGCGCTGGCTGCGCGGGTTCTGGGCCAGGCGAATGGCCATATCGGCCATGTGCTCCACCGCCCACTGGAAATAGAAGGGGGTGAGCGAGTTGATATCCATGTCCGGGGCGGGGTTCATGAAATCGATGGCATAGGGCACGCCATCCCGCACGGCCCATTCCACCGAATTCATATCATAGCCCAGCGCCCGCACCAGTTTGAGCGAATCCCCCACCACCCGCTGCCCCAGTTCCGGGGTCATGTGCTCGTGCTCGACATGGTACATGCGCTGGTGCGGATCATATTTGATCGGCAGCACTTCTTCCTGGCCCAGGCAGAGGCAGCGGATGTAGTGATCCCAGGTGATGAATTCCTGCACGATCATAGTGCGCAGGCCGGTGTGATCGTAGTAATAGATCAGCTCATCCAGGGAATGGCAGATGAACACATCCTTCCAGCCGCCGCCGTGCGCGTCCTTGAGCACGCAGGGCATGCCCACGTACTCGGCGATGCCGCGCCAGTCCAGAGGATAGGCCAGGTTGCGCAGGCTTTCGGTGTGGACGATGCCGGGCACATATTCCTTGTTGGGCAGCACCACGGTCTTGGGCACGGCCACGCCCAGGTTATGGGCCAGGGCGGTGCCAAAGAACTTGTCATCCGCGGTCCACATGAAGGGATTGTTGACGACTGTCACCCCTTGCAACACCGCAAATTTGAGAAAGGAACGATAATAAGGGATCTCGTGGGAGATGCGATCGATGATCACGGCATATTCGGTGCTTTCCTCGGCGCGGGTGCCGCCCAGTTTGACATACTCGGCCACCACGCCGGCGTCGCGTTTGTTCACTTCTTCGATGAATGCCGGCGGAAAAGACCACTCACGGCCAACCAACAAACCAACTTTCAGCGTCATAATCATCACCTCGTTGAAATAGTTGATAGGTATTGGGTATTGGGTATTAGGTATTGGGTATTAGTCGATTATCGAGGAATTATTGTCTAGAAAATCAATTTCAATATCTAATATCCAATACCCACTCAATCATGGCCGCTGAGGTAGAGATGCACCATCTCTCGCCACCAGGGCCAGTCGTGCGCCCAGCCCCGCCAGATGCGCAGGGCGTGCCAGATGCCTTTCTGCCAGAGCATGGCCGAAAAGCGCTCGGTCTCGCCCCGCAACGGCTCATCCTCGCTGGTGGTGAGGATGATGTCCATACGCCGCAGCAGGGCCAGGCGCTGGCCGTCCTGCTCGTTGGGCAGATAGGCCACCGGGTTGTTGAAATAGATGTTGTCGTCGTGGTGGCCGTCGGTCCAACCGCTGATGTCGTAGATGCCGTTCATCGCCAGCACGCGGCCCACCTGTTCGGGATGGCGGAGGGCGAAATTGATAGCGTGGTACGCGCCAAAGCTGGCCCCGGTGGTGATCAAAAAGGGGTTGGAGTTGCGCCGGGTCAGGGGCAGCACCTCTTGCAGCAGGTAGGCGTCATATTGCACCTGCCGCCAGGCGCGGTCGCCGGGTCTTTTCCAGCGCGCGTACCAGCTTTCGGCGTCGACGCTGTCCACGCAATAGAGTTGGATCCAGCCTTGCTCCAGAGGATGGCGCAGGGCTTCGATCATGCCGCGGTCTTCCCATTCGTAATAGCGGCCCTGCGAGGTGGGGAAAACCAGGACGCGAGCGCCGCCGTGCCCAAAGAGAAGCAGTTCCATCTCCCGGCCCAAAGCAGGGCTGAACCAGCGGTGGTATTCTCGCAACATGGCTGTTTACACCTCGAAAGCGCAGGAAAAGGCGGGGAAGGTCGTAGGACGTGACAGGCTGCCGGCCTCGTGCATGAACGCACAGAAGAGACGATCTGTGCCCGTATCCTTGCCCACGAACTCCTCGGGATGCCACTGCACGCCCACCGCGAAGTGGCCGTTGGGCGCTTCGATGCTCTCGATCAGGCCATCGGGGGCGTAGGAGGTGGGGATGAAGCCCGCGGCCATGCGTTTGATGCCCTGGTGGTGCATGCTGTTGACCGCGACGCGGCTATCTTGCAAGATGTGGTTCAGGCGGGTGTCCTGCGCCACCATCACATCATGGATGCGCATGTCGCGGCTGTAGTTGCCGGTGTAGGGATAGTAATCGTGGCGGATGGCGCTGGGATGCTGCGCCTGCACATCCTGATACAGGGCGCCGCCGCCGGCCACCGTCAGCACTTGCACACCCCGGCACACCCCCAGGATCGGTTTGTGATCGGCCAAGGCCCAGCGCGCCAGTTGCAATTCGACAGCGTCCCGGTCCGGGTCGACGCGGCCGCACAATTCGGTGCGCGCTTCGCCATAATTGGCCGGATCCATATCCACCCCGCCAGCGAGGAACAGGCCATCGAGCTGCTCGTAGATGGCGCGCAGGGTGGGCAGGTCGTGCGGGAGGAGGGGGATGAGCCAGGGGATGGCGCCGTGGGAGATCAAGGAATGGACATAGCTGTGCCCCATGATCCAGACACGGGGCGTCTCATCCCCTTTGGGTTCTTGGGTTTGGGTGGGAATGCCAATGATCGGGCGGCGGTGCATGCGCGGGTTGTTCTCCGAATAGGGTGAGATAGAAAAAGTCCCCTCGATCGCCGCCGGCAAGCGCCGGGGCCGGGCGTCAGAAGGGCATGGCGCAGTCTAGCATCCTGCGGCAATGCTGGCAAATCGGCAGAGAAGGGGACGGGGCGGGGAGGGACAGCGAGACGATGTGCGCGCGCCTCCTCGTTGTTTGCCAAAGCAGCGGGAAATGCGTATACTGACGCCACAGTCTTGACACGCGCCCGTAGCTCAGGGGATAGAGCGACAGTTTGCGGAACTGTAGGTCGCAGGTTCAAATCCTGCCGGGCGTGCTTTTTGGTAAATGCTCCGGTCGACGCACGGGGACGGGGAAAACCAAGGGAGTGATCGAAAGAATCTGCGTCGATCCGCGTGGGCGCGGCGCCGCCCGCGTTCTTTAGACTAAAACTCGCCACAAAATAAATTTTTGAGTTTCTTCTCAAAAATAGGGGGGAAATGGTATGGATCAAGGGCGCCTGGCGCAGCCAGGGCGCTTCGTCAGCCCGGCGGGCCGCACCGACCCGGTACGCTATCTATGCACCCTCCGGGTTGAGCTCCTGCCCTTGCGCCATTTGACAGCTTCCCTACAGGGCTGATACACTCGCCCGATATTTGCAAATCATTCGCAAAAAGGATGCCATGACCACCTCCCTTTCGCCTGAAGACCGCCTGCGCGCGGCCGGGCAGCGCATCACCAGCCAACGCCTGCTTTTGCTGCGCCTGCTCGACGCCAGCGACGGCCATCTCGACGCCGAATCCCTCTTCCACGCCGCGCAGCAGGAGATGCCGGAAATCAATCTCTCCACCATCTACCGCAATCTGGAGGTGCTCACCCGCGCCGGGCTGGTGGCGCAACGCTATTTCGCCCGCGACCACAGCCGCGAATACTTCGAGTTGGCCACCACGGCCGAGCATTACCACTTCACCTGCACGCAGTGCGGCAAAATCATCGAATTCGAGACGCCGCTGATCGCGCAGGTGCGCAGCGATCTCAAACGCCAGCACAACGTCAACATCCGCCACGCCTGCATCTGTTTCGAGGGCCTCTGCCCCGACTGCATCCCCCAAAGCCAACCCTGATTGGGGGGCGATGGACGGCAGACGAAGGACGATGGACGATGGACGATAGCCCTCCAATCTACCAATCTACCAATCTACCAATCTACCAATCTACCAACCACCCAACCACCCAACTAACCCCTATGTTCTCACCTCGCCATCTCACGCCCCTCACACTCGTATCACTGTGGTTGACTCTCTTGCTGCTGGCCGCGTGCCAGGTTCCCCTTCCACCTGCCACAGACGTCCCTCCCGCCGCCGCGTCTGACCCAACCCCGGCACCGGCGCCCGGCAAGCTGGTGATGTATTCGGGCCGCAACGAAAACCTCGTCGGCCCGCTGATCGCCCAATACAGCCAGGAAAAGGGCGTCGAGATCGAAGTGCGTTACGCCGACACCGCCGAACTGGCCGCCACCATCCTGGAAGAGGGCCGGAACAGCCCCGCCGACCTCTTCTTCGCCCAGGATGCGGGCGCGCTGGGCGCGCTTTCCGCCGCGGGCGTGCTCGCCCCCCTGCCTGCTGACATCCTCGATCAGGTACCGGCCGCCTTGCGCGGACGCAACGGCGACTGGGTGGGCCTGAGCGGCCGCGCCCGCGTGCTCGTTTATAACACCCATCTGGTGCAGCCGCAGGCCCTGCCCGTGGATATCTGGGCATTGACCGGGCCGGAGTGGCAGGGCAAGGTAGGATGGGCGCCCACCAACGGCAGTTTTCAGGCCTTCGTCACCGCCCTGCGCCTGCTGGAAGGAGAGGAACGCGCCCGCGCCTGGTTGGAAGCCATGCTCGCCAACAATGTCCAGCCCTATTCCAACAACACCTCCATTGTCGAAGCAGTCAGCCGCGGCGAGATCATGGTGGGCCTCGTCAACCACTACTATCTCCTGCGCTTCCTGAATGAGCAGGGCGAATCCTTCCCCGCCCGCAATTACTTCTTCCCCGGCGGCGGCGCCGGCGCCATGATCAACGTGGCCGGCGCGGGTGTGCTGACCACCAGCACGAACCAGGCTGCGGCCCTCGACCTGCTGCGCTTCCTCCTCTCCCAGCCCGCGCAGACCTACTTCGCCGCCAACACCAACGAATATCCCCTGCTGGCCGGTATTCCCCTGCATCCCACCCTGGCCCCCCTGTCCGATCTGGCCACCCCGGATCTGGATCTGAGCGAACTCTCCGATCTGCAAGGCACCCTGGAACTGCTGCAAGATGTCGGGGCGCTGTTCTAGACGGTAGATGGTAGACGGTAGACGGACGAAGGACGAAGGACGAAGGGAACGTCCTTCGTCTTTCGTCCACCGTTCACCGCCCATCGTCCTTCGTCCTTCGTCTTTCGTCTTTCGTCCACCATGCCATCCCCTGACGCCCTCGCCCTGCCCGCGCCCGCACGCGCGCCGCAGGCTGCGATCCGGCCCCCTGTCTGGCTGGCAGCGGGCAGCGTGATCATCACCCTGCTGCTGCTCCTGCCCCTGGCCTATCTGCTGCTGCGGGCCGCAGACGTGGGCGAACGGGCATGGGCGATGGCGCTCAGCCCGCGCACCCTGCGCATCCTGGGCAACAGCGCCCTGCTGGTGCTGCTGGTCACCTGCTGCTCTGCGGCCCTGGGCGTGCCCCTGGCCTGGCTGACGGCCCGCAGCGACCTGCCCGGACGCAAAGTGTGGGCCGTGTTGACCACCCTGCCCCTCGTCATCCCCAGTTACGTGGGGGGATTCGCCCTCATCGCCTTCATGGGGCCGCGGGGCATGTTGCAGGAATGGCTGGCGCGCTTTGGCGTCGAACGCCTGCCCTCGATCTACGGATTGGTGGGTGCGGTGTGGGCGCTGACCCTCTTCACCTATCCCTACCTGCTGCTCAGCGTGCGCGCGGGCCTGCGCCGCGCGGATCCCAGCCTGGAGGAAGCGGCGCGCAGCCTGGGCAGGAGCGCGTGGCAGACTTTTTGGCAGGTGACGCTGCCCAACCAGCGCCCGGCCATCGCTGCCGGCGCCCTGCTGGTGGCGTTGTACACGCTCAGCGATTTCGGCGCGGTGTCCCTGCTGCGCTTCAACAGCTTCACCCGCGCCATCTATTTGCAGTACCGGGGCAGTTTCGATCGCAGCCTGGCCGCGGTGCTGGCCCTGCTGTTGGTGGCCGTGACGATCCTGATCCTGATGGGGGAGCGCAGCAGTCAGGGCCGCGCCCGTTTCTATCGGCTGACCGCGGGCGCCAGCCGCCCCCCCACCATCGTGGCTCTGGGCCGGTGGAAATGGCCGGCCCTGCTCTTCGTCTTCAGCGTCACCATGGCCGCGCTGGTCATCCCCCTGCTGGTGATTTTGATCTGGTTGGGCCGGGGCGTGGCCGCGGGAGAATCATTCGCGCCGCTGGGCGGGGTGGCGTGGCGCAGCATGCAGGCGGCGCTGCTGGCCGCGGGCGCGGGGACGCTGGCCGCGCTGCCTGTGGCCTACCTGGCCGTACGCTTCCCCGGCCGGCTGGGCCTGCTGTGCGAGCGCGCCGCGTACATCGGTTATGGTCTGCCCGGCATCGTCGTGGCCCTGAGCCTGGTCTTT
This sequence comes from Caldilineales bacterium, assembly GCA_013360575.1. GTDB lineage: Bacteria > Chloroflexota > Anaerolineae > J102 > J102 > JABWBG01. The sequence goes on along the minus strand of JABWBG010000017.1, from coordinate 195 downwards.
TTCGGCGCCAACTACCTGCCCATCCTCTATCAGACCCTGCCGATGCTGATCTTTGCCTATGTCGTGCTCTTTCTGCCGCAGGCGCTGGGCGCCATCCGCGCCGGGCTGATGCAGTCCAGCCCTCGATTGGAGGAGGCCGCGCGCGGGCTGGGCCTGCGCCCGCGGGCGGTGCTGTTGCGGGTGACGCTGCCCCTG
>JABWBG010000233.1 GCA_013360575.1 Caldilineales bacterium | reverse complement strand
GGTCTCCCTGGCCACGGCCGTCGGCGCCTATGCCTTTTGGCGCCGCGCCCGGCAGCAGGAGGTGCAAAAACCGGCCCTGGCAGCTTGACCTTTTCCCCACCTTTCTGGTATTTACAGGCGCGCACCGCCTCCTTTTTCATTTTTATTCCGGCCGGCGGTTCGACGCCTTCTCATCCCCAAGGAAACGACAACATGAGCACTTATTACTACAGCCGCATCAGCGGCTGGGGCATGTACGCGCCGGAGCGCGTGCTGACCAACGCGGAACTGGCCGCGATGGTGGACACCAGCGACGAATGGATTCGCTCGCGCACCGGCATCAGCGAGCGCCGCATCGCCGCGGCCAATGAAACCACGGTGGACATGTCTCTGCCCGCGGCCCGCGCCGCCATCGCCCGCGCCGGCATCACCCCCGCCGACCTGGATCTGATCATCCTGGCCACCTCCAGCCCCGATTATGTCTGCCCTCCCGCCTCCAGCCTGTTGCAAGACCGCCTGGGCGCGGGCAAGATCGGCGCCTTCACCCTGGTGGCGGGCTGCTCCGGGTTCGTCTATGGCCTGGCCGTGGCCGCGCAATTCGTGCAGACCGGCATGCTGCGGCATGTGCTGGTGGTCGGGGCCGAAAAGGTCAGCTATGCCGTCGATTGGGAAGACCGCAACACCAACGTCCTCTTCGGCGATGGCGCCGGCGCCGTGGTGGTCAGCCGCAGCGACACGCCCGGCGGCTTGCAGAGCATGGTGCTCGGCTCTGATGGCGCGGATTGGGACGCGCTGATCGTGCCCGGCATCGGCAGCGCCCAATCGATCACCCACGAGGGGCTGGATCGCAAAGATCACAAACTGAAGATGGATGGCAAGCGGGTGTTCAAATTCGCCACCCGCGCCATGACCGACGCGGTGGTGCAGATGGTGAGCAACGCCGGCCTGTCCATGGCCGACATCGATTGGCTGCTGCCGCACCAGGCCAACGACCGCATCATCGACCTGGCGCTGCGGCGGCTGGGGTTCCCCCGCGAGAAGACGGTGATCAACCTGGATCGTTATGGCAACACCTCGGCGGCGTCGGTGCCGCTGGCCCTGTGCGAGGCGCTGGACGATGGCCGCATTCAGCCCGGCGACACCCTGTGCATGATCGCGTTCGGGGCCGGGCTGACGTACGCCGGCTGCGTGTGGGAGTGGCAGCCGGAAAGGGTCAGCGAGGAGCCGATTCTGATCAGCAACTGGCCGGTGCCCGAATCGTTGCAGAGCGCGGCGCAGCAGGTGCGTTCGGGGATGTGGCGCATGCAGGTGCAGGCCCGCGCCAAGGCCTCTGACGCGGCCATGGCGGTGATGCTGCCCCTCTATGCCTTCCGCAAGGGCGTGAAAAAGCGGCTGGGCCGCTGACGGGACAGATCAGCGCACGCCCAGCAGCAGCTCGATGGTGAGCTGATCCAGGCGTTCGTAGCGCAAGCCGCGGGCGGCCAGGGCCTGGTAGTCGAAAGTCGCTGCCTTGAGGTCATCGGCCCTGGCCCGGTTGTACGCGCCCAAAAAGGGGGCGGCGCTGCCGTCATCCTGGTGGATCTCGGCCAGCAGGGCCTGGATCTCGGGGTCGGCGTTCCAGGCCGCGGCTTTTTCTTTCAGGATCAGATAGGTGCGCATGCAGCCGCGGGCAAAATCTTTGACCCCTGCCTCATCCTCGCTGCGATAGGCATGGGCGTCGAAATGGCGGCTGCCGGCGTAGCCCACATCTTCCAGGAACTTGACGAGGAAAAAGGCGGCCTTGAGATTGACCGCGCCGAAGCGGAAGTCTTGATCGTAGCGGCCAAAGGCCTGGTCGTTGAGGTCGATGTGAAAGAGTTTGCCCGCTTCCCAGGCCTGGGCCACGTTGTGCAGGAAGTTGAGGCCGGCCATGTGCTCGTGCGCCACTTCCGGGTTGACGCCCACCATCTCGGGGTGGTCGAGGGTGGCGATGAAGGCCAGCATGTGGCCGGTGGTGGCGTTGTAGATGTCTGCGCGCGGCTCGTTGGGCTTGGCCTCCAGCGCGAAACGGAGGTCGTAGCCCTGGTCGAGCACGTATTCGCAGAGGAAATTCATCGCTTCGCGGGTGCGGTGGATGGCGAGGACCGGGTCTTTGGCCGCGTCGGTCTCCACCCCCTCGCGCCCGCCCCAGAAGACGTAGATCTGCGCGCCCAATGCCGCGCCAAGGTCGATGGCGCGCATGGTTTTTTGCAGGGCGAAGGCGCGTACACGCGGGTCGTTGCTGGTGAAGGCGCCATCCTTGAACACGGGATGGCTGAAGAGGTTGGTGGTGGCCATGGGCACGACCAGCCCGGTCTCGGCCAGGGCCTGGCGAAACGCGGCGACGATGCGATCCCGCTGGCCAGGGGTGGCGTCGATGGGGACGAGGTCATTGTCGTGCAGGTTGACGCCGTACGCGCCCACCTCGGCCAGCAGGTGCACGATCTGCACGGGGGAGAGGGGGGCGCGCACCGGCTCGCCAAAGGGGTCGCGGCCGATGTTGCCCACGGTCCACAGGCCAAAGGTGAAGCGATGATGCGGTTGGGGGGTGTAGGGAGAGGGCATGGGCTATTTTTCCTCGTTGGGCAGGTTTTTTGGCAAAAAGGCAACGCTCCGTTGCACAGGCGCGTGGATTATAGCATGGCGCCATACCCCGGCGAGCGCCCCGCCCGCAGGCGCAAAAAAAAGCCCCCGGCGGATGCAACCGGGGGCTTGGGGACATGCCCCCAAGGGGCTTCGAACCCCTGTCTTCAGCTTGAAAGGCTGACATCCTAGTCCACTAGACGATGGGGGCAAGCAGCCTGCGCATTCTAACAGAGAGGCCGGGCAGAGTCAAAGTCAAGCTGCTGCTGAGACGCGCAAAGGGCGACGGCGGGGGCGAGGCCGCGGCCGACTGCCATGGGCGCAGCCTCTCCATCTTCCTACCTAGAAACTCCCGGCTCCTGCGAATTTCTTGCCAGGGCGCATCCCGCTGCGGCGGGATGGGTCACTCGTAATGACAAAATAAGGTGAATTGTTACTATTTCTCGAATGGTATTTTCAAAGAAATGAGATTCATGACCGCAATCACATACATAAGATGAAGGAAAGATCTCTTTCGACATGTCTCTAGCTCATGTTAAAGTGACTTCGCTAGCACGATGTGGTTGCAAATTGAGGCGGCAGCAGGTCAGGCCCATGGGTTGTGTGCGACCTGTCCGCCCAAACCTGCCCTCATCACGACGGGGGCCGAACGGCGCCTGCGGCGGCAGCTATTCGTCACGGGCCGGGCGAGTGGGATGATACCAGACAACACGGTTGTCTTCAACCCGCGGCCCCTGATAAACTGGGAGGGCCAGCCTCCTCCCCCGGCAGCCGCCTAACCTGGCTGAGACGATTTTGCCAGGCGGACGAAGGTCTCGCCCATTCGCGGGTACACTCTGGCGGCGCATCGCTGGCGCACCGAGGTGCGGCCTTTGACGGCTGGCCTCACATTCGGGGGGAGGGCGTTGTCCGGGCTTCGCTTAGCCTTTGGGCGATCACGAGGCTGCAGAATATCAGGATCGAACCGGCAATCTGGACAGGCGACAGGGTCTGGCCGAGGAGGAGAAGTCCAACGAACACAGCAACGATGGGGCTGAGCAAACCGAGAAAAGAGACTTGCCAGGCCTTCAGCCTCTCAATACCTCTGAACCACAAGGCATAGGCCAGCGCGGTGTTGACCAGGGCAAGCCACACGAATCCGGCCAGGTTGATGGGGGTGAACAGGGGCGGGCGGCCCTCGATCACCAAGGCCAGGGGGGCGAGGACAAGCCCGCCGGCCGTCAGCTGCCAGCCGGTGAAAACGATCAGCGGCACGGGGCGGGGCCAATACTTGGCCAGAGCCACTCCGCTTGCCATCGCCAGGGCTGCGGCCACGGCCGCGGCGACGCCCAGAGCATCAAGCCGCGCGGCCGGATCAAGCACGAGCAGGCCGACGCCGCCAACGCCCATGCCGGCGGCAAGAAGCACGGCTGGGGCGGGGCGCTCTCCAAAAAGAGGCCAACAGAGCAAGACCACCAAAAGGGGTTGAATGGCCCCGGTTGTGGCCACAACGCCCCCGGCGATGCGATATGTTGCCAGGAAAAGCAGCGCGAAGAACAGGCCGATATTCAGCGCGCCCAGGACGAGGCTGCGCCACCACCAGATCCCCTTGGGCAGGGTTCTGTATGTCAGGAGCAGAAGGATGCCAATGGGAAGCGCCCGGATCGTTGCCACAAGCAGGGGGCGATTGTCGGGCAACAGTTCAGTCGCAATCACATAGGTTGTGCCCCAAAAGATGGGGGCGAGTGCTGTCAAAATGATATCGCGCATGCGTCGCCTCGAACTCGGATGCTGATTTACAGACTCAGCGCTGTCGGGTTGCCGGTCAGCGGCCAACTTCACCTGCTTTGCGAAGTGCAGTGGAGAAAAATCGGGTAGAAGCGGTGTTAAGCGGCGTTAAGCGGCGTGGTTTGTGATGCGGGCCAGTTCGTCAATAATCCTTGTCTTTGGGGATTTTGATCGCGATTTTGTCGCCACATTTCTGAACTATGACCCGCTTTCGAATTTCTGGCCGGAGCCTGGCGGGCGCGCGCTGCACTTGCCATTCATACTCGTCGACCACACTGACCGCAGCCTGAACCATGTCTAGCGCTGCAATAGCTTTGAGCGCATACAGGGCGCTCCCAAACGCATGTTGGGCCACATGCGCCGTCGCCACCGCTTGACCCGCCGCCCGCGCCGCGTAACAGGCCGCATGGTTTTCTTTCGCGGCGCGGGCGGCGGCATGAGCAGCCAGGGACGCGCCACGAATCTCTGCCATCCTGAATACACCCGTCTGGGCCCAGGTTCGACACACTTCAAGCGCGGTACGGGGCCGGGCATCTTGCGGATACGCCTTCTCAAAGAGGGGCAACACCCTTTCGGCGCAGTCTGCCGCCCATATCGCCATCGCTTGCTGATCGCGTTTCTCGTATTTTTTCATTGACGGAAGCCGCCTGGCGGATGGCGTTACCTGCGTGTGAGCGCGGATTCTGTTCGGGAGCAGAAAAAACTCGAAGCCAGAAAAATGCTGAGCGATGCTGGCATCGCCAAATGCCGTCCGCCGTACAGCGGCAATCCCACACGTCAGGGGCAACAGCCCCAGATGGCGGGGCCATCATTCCGGCCCGAAGAAACAGGGGCAGCGGCCTGCGGGGGAGGATAGCAGATTCATGACCCTTCTTCAAGACGCGGCCTGGGAGGCTGTTTCTTAGCACGCTTTGTTCGGCGGTTTTTATGCAGATTCGCTGACTAAAAAGATTCTATTACTAAGTTTAGCGCAAATAATAATCCTCTCATTCTTCAAATCGGAGTTCCATTTCTATACCGTGTTCGGTTTTCTGTAGTTCTTTGAAACCAAGTGAGTTGAAGAGGTTTAACGACCTAGTATTGAAATCGTATATTCCCTGCACTTTGATATGAGTGTAACCAATATCCTTAGCTCGTTGAATGAGATATAGCAATACATTCTTGGCGATCCCGTGTCCCCAATATTCCTTTCTGCCAATAACGATTGGAATGGTTTCCTCAGATAAAGTGACATCTCCAATGGGTGACCAAGTGGAGTCTTTTTCTACTTCAATGATGTAGTACTCACCGATTTTCAGCAAATATTGATACATATTTCTAACCGTTTCACGATCGTACGGGGTATTTCTTCCAATACAAGCCGTATATTTCAATATTTCCATATCTTGATACCAAGGCAATGCAATGTCTACATCATCTAATGTAGCTGGTCTAAGTCGAATATTATCTGTGACTGGATGATACTTAATGCTAGCAGTTTGTCGGAGAAGTCCGGGTTGTGATGAGACGGTCAGGATAACGTACACTTGAGACATGACAAGAAAATTCAAAACCGCAGACTACGAAA
>JABWBG010000232.1 GCA_013360575.1 Caldilineales bacterium | reverse complement strand
GCCAGAAACCGCGCGGCCAGCGCCGGGTGTCGCCCCTGACGCGGGCGCGGCGGGTTGTGGCGCAACGCGTGTGGGATGCCAGCCATCTCGCTGCCGGGCTGCTGCTGATCGCCGCCCTGGCCGCGCTCATCTTTGTCTTCGTCAGCCTCGATTTCTACGTCTTCAGCGCCGCTATCGTCGACGCCGCCTACACTTCTGAAGACGCAGCCTACGAAGTCAGCAACGTGCGCAATCAGAGCATTTTTTACCTCGATCCCCCAAAAATTGCGGCCAACGTGCAGACACTGCCGCACGTGCGCAGCGCCAGCGTGCGCCTCAGCCTGCCCAACCGCGTGCACATCCAGGTGCAGGAGCGCCAGCCCACCATCCTCTATCAGGTTCTGGGCGCCAGCTATTGGGTGGATGATGAGGGCGTGATCGCGCCAGCAGTGGCGCAGAAAGAAGGATTGATCAAACTGATCGACGACGACGGCGCCGCGGCCAGCCAGGCGGGCGCGCAGTTGGACGCGGCCATCCTGCAGGCGGTGCACTACATCCACACCACCTTGCCCCAGGTCACCACCTTTCGCTACCAGCGGCCCTACGGCCTCTATTTCTTCAGCCCCGAAGGGTGGCGCGTGAATCTGGGCGAGGCCGCGGACATGGACGCCAAACTGAAACGCTGGGAAGCGGTGCGCCGCCAGATCGCCGCCGAAGGCGCGCTATTGAGCGAGATCGACCTGCGCTTCAAAACTCCCTTCTGGCACTGATCCCCTCCCCCCACCTGTCTATGAGAACCTGACCGTGTCTGAGATCATCACAGCCATCGATGTTGGCACCACCAAAATCTGCACCTTCATCGCCGAGGCCACGCCAGAGGGGGAGCTGCGCCTGATCGGCGCCGGCCAGGCGCGCAGCCAGGGCCTGCGCAAAGGCGTGGTCGTCAATGTCACCGCGGCTACGCAATCGATCGCCGAATCGATCGAACAGGCGGAGCAGGCGGCCGGCTTCACCATCCGCAGCGCCTATGTCGGCATTGTCGGCGGGCACATCCACTCGCACAATGGCAACGGCGCGGTGGCCATCCCCCGCGGGCGCAGCATCACCCGGGCGGATGTGGATCGCGCCCTGGACGCGGCCCGCGCCATCCCCGTGCCCAACGACCGCGAGATCATCCACACCATCGCCCGCAGCTTCACCATCGACGAACAGGCCGGCGTGCAAGAGCCGATCGGCATGCACGGCTACCGGCTGGCGGTGGATGCGCACATCATCACCGGCGCGTCGGCGGCGATCAACAATCTGGTCAAATGCATCCAGGCCAATGGCGTCACCATCGAGGAGCTGGTGTTGGAACCGCTGGCCAGCGGCGAGGCCGTGCTGAACGAGGATGAGCGAGGCATGGGCGTGGCCGTGGCCGACATCGGCGGCGGCACCACCGACATCGCCATCTACATCGACGGCGCGGTCTGGCACACGATCGTGCTCGATGTGGGGGGGGACAATCTCACCCGTGACCTGGCCGTGGGGCTGCGCGCGCCCCTGGATGCGGCAGAATACCTTAAAATTCGTTACGGCCATGTGCAACCGGAACGCATCGCCGAAGAGGAAACGGTGAGCGCGCCGGCATTCGGCGAGAACCAGATCCAGTCGGTCTACCGGCGCTACATCGCCGAGATCCTGGAAGCGCGCTGCGAAGAGATCCTGAACCTGATCCTGCGCGAGGTCAAACGCTCCGGCTATGATGGCTTGTTGCCTGCAGGCATCGTCCTCACCGGCGGCGCCGCTCAATTGCCGGGTTTGAAAGAGGTGGGCAGGGAAATCTTCCGCATGCCGGTGCGCACCGGCGCGCCCAACAGCCTGAGCAATGCCCAGCGGCAGTGGCTGACGCCGGCGTATGCCACCGGCATCGGCCTGCTGTTGTGGGGGCAACGCCACGGCCCCACCGCGCCGCCCCGCCGCGCTTCCCCCCTGCTGCCGCGGCTGCAAACCTGGCTGCGCAACCTGCTGCCCGGCTGATCCCCTGCCCACGTTACCTGACACCCAAGCAAAAACACCCTACTGCACGCCACAGCCCCCTCGACCAGCGATTTGAGATTTCCCCGCATCCGGGGTATGCTGGCCCCCTTCAGGCGTTGTTTCCCCCCGTGCAGTGCCTTTCTGTCCGACAACACTTCGAGGAGGCTTTTCCCAACCATGAGCAAACCATCCCGACCCTACGTAGAAAATCTGGCCCAGATCAAAGTCATCGGTGTGGGCGGAGGCGGCGGCAACGCTGTCAGCCGCATGATCGCCGAAGGCATTCAGGGCGTCGAATTCGTGGTCGTCAACACCGACGCCCAGGCGCTGATGATGTCAGAAGCGCCGCTGCGGGTACGCATCGGCGACAAACTGACCAAGGGCCTTGGCTCTGGCGGCCACCCCAACATCGGCGAACAGGCCGCCAACGAATCGGCGGATGAGCTGAAAGAGATGCTCAAGGGCGCCGACATGATCTTCGTCACCTCTGGGCTGGGCGGCGGCACCGGCACCGGCGCCTCGCCGATCATCGCCCGGCTGGCCCGCGAAACCGGCGCCCTCACCATCGGCGTCGTCACCAAACCCTTCACCTTCGAGGGGACGCGGCGCCGGCAACTGGCTGAAGAGGGCGCCGCCGCCCTCAGCCAGCATGTCGACACCCTGATCGTCATCCCCAACGACCGGCTGTTGCAGATTGTGGACAAACGGGCCAGCATGCAGCAGGCCTTTGCCACTGCCGATGATGTCCTGCGTCAGGGCATTCAGGGCATCAGCGAACTGATCACCATCCCCGGCCTGATCAACCTGGACTTTGCCGATGTACGCTCGATCATGAGCGAGGGCGGGGCGGCGCTGATGGCCATCGGCATCGGGCGAGGAGACAACCGGGCGCAACAAGCCGCGGAGGCCGCCATCCACTCCCAGTTGCTCGATATCTCCATCGACGGCGCCCGCGGCATCCTCTTCAACGTCACCGGCGGCATGGATATGAGCCTGTTCGAAGTCAACGAAGCCGCCGAGATCATCCGTCGCACCGCCCACCCCGAAGCCAACATCATCTTCGGGGCCGTGGTCGACCCCAACCTGCATGATGAACTGCGCATCACCGTCATCGCCACCGGGTTCGATGCCGTTCATGCCAAACCCCAACCCGCCACCTCCAGCAAAACGATCGACTTCCCCGCCCGGCCCTACGACAGCGAGGATCTCGACATCCCCGCGTTCCTGCGCCGGGCCCGCACCCGCAACCAATAACTGTCCAGGAGCGCCCGGTTTACTCGCGGCCGGGCGCTGCTTTTTTCCTCCAACCGCTGCTCTGCCATCCTTAAATTTCTGCGCAGATTCCCCAAAATGATGACGATAGGGCTTGAAAGGACGCCCAGGCTGTGCTATACTGGCGCTCCCTTATCCCCTAGATGTTGTGTCGATTGGAATAACAGACACAATATCTAGTGATCCAATGTCATCACGGCGATGATCGGCGCGGTTCAGCCGCCTCATCGCCGGGCAGCCAGGATGGCGGATCAGCCACACTTCGGGCGCCCGCACCGGCGGGTGAATTGTTAGGATCATGAAATGTCCTCATTGTAGCGGCAACGACACGCGCGTCATCGACACGCGCGATTCTGGCGACGGCATCCGCCGCCGCCGCCGCTGTGTCCATTGCGACCAGCGATTCACCACCTACGAACAGGTAAACACCGCTGTCCACATCATCAAATCGGATGGCCGGCGCGAGCCTTTCGACCGCATCAAGCTGCTCAACGGCATCCGCGTGGCCTGCGCCAAACGCCCCATCGCCAGCGCCGAATTGGATGGCGTGGTCGATCGCATCGACGACTATGTGCACAGCCTGGGCAAAGCTGAAGTCCCCAGCCAGGTGATCGGAAACATGGTGCTGGACAGTCTCAAAACCATCGATCCGGTGGCCTACATCCGCTTTGCCACCGTTTACATGGATTTGCCCGATCTGGAAGCTGTGCGCGCCGAGATCGACCGGCTGATGGGCCGCGGCTGACACCCTCCCCCCTCACCCCTCACAGGAGCCCTGCACCATGACCGAACGGACAGGCAGCATCACCACCTCACCCACCCACCCCGCCTACGTGCAAGATGCCGCCATCGACCTATCGCCAAACAGCCAGGAAGTGCTGCGCCGGCGCTATTTGCGCAAAGGCCTGGACGGCAAGCCGGTGGAAACGCCGGCGCAAATGTTCTACCGGGTGGCCACCCATCTGGGCGCGGTGGAGCCATCATTCGGCGGCGACGCCGCCATGGCCAGCAAACGCTTCTATGATCTGCTGACTTCGCTGCGCTTTTTCCCCAATTCGCCCACCTTTACCGGCGCCGGCACGCCGTTGGGCCAATTGGCCGCCTGTTTTGTGCTGCCGATCGAAGATGACATGGGCAAGCATCCCGATGGCATCTTCCAAACCATGCGCAACGCCGCCCTGATCCAGCAGACCGGCGGGGGGAATGGCTTCTCCTTCAGCCGCCTGCGCCCGCGCGGGGACAAGGTGCTGACCTCTGCCGGCATTGCCACCGGGCCGGTGGGATTCCTGGAAGCCTACGACAAGGCTTTTGGCGTGATCGCGCAGGGGGGCACCCGCCGCGGGGCCAACATGGCGGTGCTGCGCGTCGATCATCCTGACGTGGAAGAGTTCGTGACCTGCAAGGCGGAAGAGGGCCGCATCGCCAACTTCAACATCTCTGTTGGCATCACCGACGCCTTCATGCAGGCAGCGATGGCCGGCGAGGCTTTCGATCTGATCAACCCGCGCGATGGCGCGGTGTGGCGCGCCATCGACGCCCGCGAGTTATTCGACAAAATCGCAACCTACGCCCATCGCAACGGCGAGCCGGGCATGCTCTTCGTGGACGCGGCCAACCGCGCCAACCCCGTGCCCCACCTCTACGAACTGGAAGCGACCAACCCCTGCGGCGAGCAGTGGCTTGGCCCCTATGAAAACTGCTGTCTCGGCTCGATCAACCTGGCCCGGCATGTCGACGATCGGGGCGGCATCGACTGGAAAGCGCTGGAGGAAAGCGTGGTTGCGGCCACCCATTTCCTCGATAATGTAGTAGAAGCGAACGCCTACGTGCCGGCTGTGCCCCAACTGAAAGATGCGGCCCACCGCGTGCGCCGCATCGGGCTGGGCATCATGGGCGTGGCCGATGTGATGTACGTGCTGGGCGTGCGCTACGGCTCTGAAGAAGCGGAGGAATTGGCAGGGCAGATCATGGAATTCGTGCGCTATCACTGCATGCGCGCTTCGATCGACCTGGCGCGCACGCGCGGGGCCTTCCCGGCCATCCGCGGCTCGATCTACGATCCCATCCAGCTCAAATGGGCGCCGCCCACCCCCCTGCAACCCTACACCCGCGACTTTGGCCGCCCCCCCCTCAATTGGGATGTGATCGTGGCCGGGATCATGGCCCACGGCATCCGCAATGGCGCCCAGACTACCATCGCCCCCACCGGCACCATTGGCACCGTCACCGGCTGCGAAGGCTATGGCTGCGAGCCGGTCTTTGCCCTGGCCTACACGCGTTATGTCAAAGAAGCCAGCGGGGATGTGCCTCTCACCTACAGCAGCCCCCTCTTCCTGCGGGCGCTGGACAACGCCGGCATCGAAGGAGAGCAGCGCCAGCGCATCATCGCCGAGATTCTGCACACCGGCAGTTGCCAGGGCGTCGAAGAGCTGCCCGAAGCGATCTTGCATGCTTTCGTGGTCAGTCAGGATGTGACGCCCATCGAGCATGTGCGCATGCAAGCAGCGCTGCAGCGGTTTGTCGACAACAGCATCTCGAAGACCTGCAATTTCCCGCCCGATGCCAGCGTCGAGGATGTAAAAGAAGCGTATGAGCTGGCCTGGCATCTGGGCTGCCGCGGGCTGACGGTCTACGTCACCGGCAGCCGCCAGGAGGTGGTGCTGGAGACCAAGGCGACC
>JABWBG010000231.1 GCA_013360575.1 Caldilineales bacterium | reverse complement strand
GTCCTCCTCGGCCCGGGCGTCGGCCACGCCCACGCGGGCGGGCGCGCCATTCAGCCGCTCGGCCATCCGCTCGACCATGGTGTGCAGCGCCCGCTTGCGGGTGCGCACCCGTTCCCCCGCCAGCAACTGCCCTTCGTGCAGCTGGATGATCGGCTTGATGTTCAACAGCGAGGCCACCGCCGAACCCAGGGCGCTGATGCGGCCGCTCATCTGCACATATTTCAGGGTGTCGGGGGAGAGAAAGATGTTCATGCCGCGGCGGATGTAGTCCAGGCGCGCCAGCACCTGGGGGATGGTCGAGCCATCTTCGACCATCTGCACCGCCTCCATGGCCATGAACCCCAGGCCCAAGGAGCCGCAATCAGAATCGAAGGGATAGATGGCGATCTGATCGCCGATCATCTCTTTGGCCAGCATGGCCGATTGGTAGGTGCCGCTGAGTTTGCCGCCGATGTGCAGGGAGAGGATGGCGTCATGCGTCGCGGCCAGGCTGTGGTACAGATCGGCAAATTCGCCGGGGCTGGGCTGCGATGTGCGGGGGATGGCGCCCTCGCGGTTGACCCGCTCGTAGAAGGCGACTTCGTCGATGTCTACGCCTTCGCGCAGGCTGCTCTCGCCGAAATGGATGTGCACAGGCAGCACGTGCAGGCGGCTGCGGCCCTGCCACTCTGGGGGCAGATCGCAGGTGGAATCGGTGACAAAGGCGATACGGGTCATGGTCAGAAAAGGCCTCGCTCGTTGAGATCGCTGCGCAGGGTGTTGAGGGTGCGGTGGTAGAGGGACTTGATCGACGATTCAGTGCGGCCCATGATCTCGCCGATCTGGGCATTGGGCAGGCGCTCGACAAATTTGAGGATCAGCAATTCCTGGCGGTCGCTGGGCAGACGGTGGATGGCGGCGAGCAATTCCGCCCGTGTTTCCCGTTTCTCCACCACCTGACCGGGATTGGCTGGCGCCTGCTGCGGCGTGTGCAGATCTTCCAGCGAGAGGATGGGATGGCGGGAGCGCTGGCGGTGCCAGTTGGCCACCAGATTGTGGGCGATGCGATAGAGCCAGGCGGTGAAGGGGGCGCCCCGATCTTCGTAATCGCCGATCTTGTCCAACGCCTTGAAAAAGGTGCGTGCTGTCAAGTCTTCTGCCTCTTCCTGGCTGCCGACGCGGTAATAAATGTAGTTGTAGATGCGGTCGACGTAGCGCTCGTACAACGCGCCGAAGGCTTCTGGCTCCTGCTTGGCCAGGGCGACGAGGGCGGCTTCATCCAGGGAATCGTAGGCTGACACGTGCAGTCTCGCTGGCGCCGGTCGTGCAGTGTTGAAAACACCACCGCCGCCCAATAGTTGCGGAGGGGAAGGGGGCCGGCGCGCGCCGGCCCTTGGTATGGCCCCCGCATTGTAGCATCTCCACAGGGCGGGACAAAGCCTTGCCGCTGGCGGCGGGTTTGTGCTATCCTCCGGGGTCTGTGTTCAGTGGTCAGTATTCAGTATTCAGTATTCAGTGGTCAGTGGCTGGGAGTTTTGTAGTGAAGTTGTTGATTGAGTTGTTCATCTTTTTCTCAAAAAAATTGTCTTTGAGGGTTTTGCATTGATCCAACACAATTCACAAAAACGTGTCGTTATCACCGGTATGGGCGCGGTCAGCCCGTTGGGGCTGGATGTGGCCACGACCTGGGCGGGCATGCTCGCCGGTCGCAGCGGCGCCGGCCGCATCACCGACTACGATCCCAGCGATCTGCCCACGCAGATCGCCGCCACCATCAAAGATTTCGACCCGGAGAAGTATCTAAATCGGCGTGAGGCCCGCCGCCTGGGCCGGGTGACGCATCTGGCCATCGCCGCCACTGCCGAGGCCCTCGCCGACGCCGGTCTCGATCTGGGCCGGGAAGACCTCACCCGCGTGGGCGTCGAGATCGGCAGCGCTTTCGGGGCGATGGACATTGTGGAGGAGCAATCCCGGCAAATTCGGGAAAAAGGGCCGCGGGGGATCAACCCGACGGTGTCGCCGGCGGTGCTGGTTTCAACCACGCCCTGTCACATCGCCATCAACTACGGCATTCGCGGGCCGGTGAACTCGCCGGTGGTGGCCTGCGCCACCGGCACCGTCAGCATCGGCGCCGCCGCCCAACGCATCCAGCGGGGCGAGGTGGATGTGATGCTGGCCGGCGGCAGCGATTCCTATCTCACGCCCCTGATCATGGCCTCGTTCAGCCGGCTGGGGGCGATGAGCACCCGCAACGACACGCCCCTGACCGCCTGCCGGCCCTTCGACCGCCACCGCGATGGCATGATCATCGGCGAGGGCGCGGTGACGATGGTGTTGGAATCGTTGGAGCACGCCCAGGGCCGCGGGGCTGCCATCCTGGCCGAATATGGCGGCCTCGGCTTCACCTCCGACGCCTATCACATGGCCGCGCCCGACCCGGAGGGGGAGGGCGCCACCCGCGCCATGCGCCTGGCCCTGGCCGAGGCCAACCTGCCGCCGGAGGCGCTCGGCTATGTGGCCGCGCACGGCACCGCCACCCAATTGAACGATCTTTCCGAGACCAAGGCGATCAAACGGGCGCTGGGCGAGCATGCCTACACCGTCCCCATCTCTTCGATCAAGCCGATGATCGGGCATGCCATGGGCGCGGCGGGCGCGTTCGGCGCTTTGGTGATTGTGCAGGCCCTGCGCACCGGCTGGGCGCCCCCCACCCTCAATTACGAGACGCCCGACCCGGAGTGCGACCTCGATTATCTGCCCAACCACGCCCGCCAGGTGCAGATCGACGCCGGCATCGCCAACGCTTTCGGCTTCGGCGGCCAGAATGGGGCGTTGATTCTCAAACGTTTCAAGGATTGACGGTATTGGGTATTGGATATTTGATATTAGGTATTGGATATTTGATATTAGGCGCTTGCATCGATAGCGAGATTTTTTTTCATAATACCGAACCCACGAAAATACCCAATATCTAATACCCAATACCCAATATCTAACCATAGCCATGCGCATCCAACTCTTCATCACCTGCCTGCTCGATCACCTCTATCCCCACATCGCCGAGGCGGTGGTGACGGTGCTGGAACGCCAGGGCGTGCAGGTCGAGGTTCCTGCCGGGCAGACCTGCTGCGGTCAGCCCGCGTTCAACGGCGGCTTCCGGGCGGAGGCGCGGGCCATGGCCGCGCATTTTTTGGATGTTTTTGCCGCCACCGCGGGGCCGATCGTGTGTCCTTCTGGCTCCTGCGCGGCCATGGTCAAGCACCATTACGCCGAGTTATTCGCCGATGACCCGCGCCGGGCCGCGCAGGCGCAGGCTGTGGCCGGGCGCATCCGTGAGTTCGGGCAGTTTTTGGTCGAGGATCTGGGCCTGGGCGCCGCCGGCGGCGCGGTAGGCCGCTATGTCTATCATCCCACCTGCCATCTCACCCGCGCTCTGGGCGTGCGCGGGGCCGCCGAGACGTTGCTCGCAGCCATCCCCGGCGGCGAGTCTGTGCCTTTGCCGCATGCCGAAGAGTGTTGCGGCTTCGGCGGGCTGTTTGCGGTCAAGCTGCCGGCCATCTCCGCGGCCATGTTGCAGCGCAAGCTGGACAGCATCGCGGCCAGCGGCGCGCAGGTTTGCGTGGTTTGCGACGCCTCCTGTATGACGCAGATGAACGGCGGCCTGATCCAGCAGGGCAAGGCCCCGATCGTCCGCCATCTGGCCGAGGTTTTGGCGGCGGAACCCGCGGGGTGAAAAGGACGCCGCGGCGTCCTCATCCCCGGTCTATGGATCCACCCGCAGCCCCAGGGCAAAAGCGCCGTTGTCCGGGTCGCCGCTGAAGGAGCCGATGGCCAACTGGTAATCGCCATCGGGCAGGGCGAGGGTGGTGGTGAGGACGGGGACCAACTCATCGGCCTGGGCCACCAGCCCCAGCCCGCCGCTGAAGGGCGCGAACGCCTGCCGCCACCAGCGGCCATCCCCCCCTTCGCGCTCGGCGTAGGGCGCGCCGCCGGTGGTTGTGGCCTCTTCCTCCGCCTCGAAGCGAATGATCTGGCCGTCCGCCGCCGTTAGCTCGACATAATCATAAACAGCGCCATGGCCGGGGAGGGGGCCGAGGTGCAGGCGCAGTTCGCCCCCTTGCACCTGCACCGGGCCGGCGTCGATCCGCCACAGGCTGCTGCCGGTGTTACCCTGGAAGATCTGATCCGGCTGGAAGGGGGCGCCATCCGTTTCGTAGGCGCTGAAGGGGGCGGCGGAGGGGAGCGCGAGGGGGGAGGTGAGCGCGGGCGGCGTCTCCTCTGCTGCCGGCGAGCTTAGCCGAGCCGCGGGCTGGCCTTCGTGCACCAGGTAACTGGTGAAGGCAAAGCCGCCGTTGCCGTAGAAATGTTCCTGCGCTACGCCCTCGGGCCAGCGCGCCTGCAACAGGGGCAGGCGGTGGAGCTGGTTGGGATAGAGGATCCAGACGAAGGGAGGGCCGGGGCAGGCGGAGACCAGCCCATCGGGCGCGTCCGCGGGCAGGTCGATGAGGGCGCGGGGGTAGGCGAGGAACGCGGTTTCGCGCACGTTCAGGGCGAAGGGGTCGGCAAAATCGCAGGCCGCGATCTCGGGGGGGAGTGGATAAAGGAACCGGCCGATGAAGGCCTGGGCGCGGGCGTTGTGGCTGACGGTGGCGGTGTAGAGGGTGTAGTTTTGCCAGCCGGCCACGCCGATCAGCGCCAGCGCGGCCGCGGCCAGCAGGGGGGGCAGCGCCCGACGGCCGGGGAAGGCGCCCGTCACAGCGGCCCACACGCGGTCGAGGGCCAGCCCGGCCAGCAGGGCGGCGCCGGGCAATACGCCGATCAGCCGCGGCCAGAAGGGGGCGTCGTTGGTGAGGATGCTGCCGAAGAGGATCTGCATGGCCACGTAGATCAGCAGCAGCCCCGCCCCGATCTGCCGCCAGCCGCGCAGGGCCGCGGCCGCACCCAACAGCACCAGGGGGGAGATCAGGCTGCTGAACAGGGGGTGCGGGTAGCCGAATTGGGTGCTGGAGTCGATGAAGTGGTTGAACATGAGCAGCGAGCGCTTGATCTGCTCCAGCAGCACCGCGGTTTGGGTGCTGACGCCATATTTGTTGAACAGGTGCGTCATCACCGGCTCGTAGAAGAGGAAGACGGCGCGGCTGCGCTCGGCCAGCGCCTCATAATTGCCGCCAAAGTAGAGCAGGGAGGGGCCGAGCGCGATCAGCCCGCCCAAAATGCACAGCCCGATGCTCCCCAGGTTGTCCAGGATCCAGCGCCTGCGCATGATGAAGAGGTAGAGGAAGGCCAGGGCGAGGATGACGAGGATCACCCGGCCGGAGTAGTACATCTGCAAGCCGAAGCCGAGCAGCAGGCCGGCCAGGGCCAGCGCGGCGGGGCGACGGCTGCGCAGGCCATCGATCACGAAAAAGAGGGCGAAGAGGAGGAAGGCCCAGGGATCCATGTACGCGGCCAGCCGCGAGAAATGGATGTGCGGGGTGTTGATGGCCAGGATGGCGGCAGCCAGCGCGGCCAGGCGGTGCGAGTCGAACAGCCGCCAGGCCAGCAGGTAGGTGGCCAGCAGGGTGAGCATGCCCGCGGCCACGGCGCTGAGGTTGAGGGCGAAGAGGTCGTTGCCGAAGAAGTGCAGGAAGAAGGCCGCGGGCAGGAAGCCGAGCAGGGGAATGTTGGCCCAGCCCTCGCGGAAGATGACTTTGTTTTGCCAACCCAGCCAGTCGCGGGCTTGCAGGCCCATGGAGGCCATGTCGCCGTGCAGGTCGTCGGGCAGGGTTTCCAGGCGGTCGAAGCGCAGGTAAAAGGCGGCGGCGAGGATGAGGAGGAGGATGAGGAGGTGGCGGCGTTGGAAGGGGGGGGAAGGATCCTGCCCGCGGCCCTTGCTCTGCCACAGCGGCCACAGCGTCTGCCCGGCCAGGAAGAGGGCGACGCTGGCCAGCCACAGCCAGCGCACCATCGCGGTCTCTCCTCCTGTCTGGAAAAGGAAGAGACTGGCCAGCGCCGGCAGCAGGGCCAGGATCAGCAGCCGCCTTTGCCAGGCTGCGGCCGCGACGGGCGCGGGCGCGGGCGCAGCTGTTGCCGGGGCGCGGTCGTA
>JABWBG010000230.1 GCA_013360575.1 Caldilineales bacterium | reverse complement strand
CCACCGACACCCCCATTCCCACTGCCACGCCGACGGACACGCCCGTACCCACCGCCACGCCCACCGATACGCCTGTGCCCACCCCCACCCGTGCGCCTGCACGGGCAGCAGCGGCGGTACGCGCGGCTGCGCCCACGGCCATCCCCACGCCTAGCGCCCAATTCAGTCTGGTGGAAATGCGCCGGCTGGACCCGTGTGAAAACCGGGGCAAGCACAACATCTACGTGCGTGTGGTGGATGCTGCCGGCAACGGCGTCAACGGCCTCTGGGCCATCCAGGCTTCGGCCAGCAACGCCGGCGAGGTGCTGGACAAACGGGTGACGGAGGACAAGGATTACTGGGTGATGGAACGACAGGCCGGTCGCACCGACTTCGCCATGTTCAAGGGCGCGGAGTACATGGTCTACATCTCCCTGGATGGCGTCAACCCCGCCAGTTCCGATGCAGCCTTGCCTCTGCACAGCAACTTCACCGACGAAGTCAATTGCAGCGATGGCGGCGGCGGCAACACCCTCTTCCACAACAGCTTCTCGGTGGTCTTCCGCAAGAATTACTAGTATTCAGTATTCAGTATTCAGTAATCAGTCGCTAACGCGCTAAACACCGAATACTGACCACTGAATACTGAATACTGAACACTGACCACTGACCACTGACCACTGACCCAAACGGGACCTGCTCACCCAGGTCCCGTTTCTTTTTGGGGCGGCTTTGTCGGCCCCTTCTTGCCTGTGCTACAATCCCCTGCCAGCGGTCCTTCCCCCCATCCCTGCCAGGAGCTTTTTCGCCCGTGCATTTCGTTATCATCGGCCATATCACTCGTGATGTTACGCCAGAGGGCTACACCCTGGGAGGGACGGCCAGTTACGCCGGGATCGCGGCCCAACGGTTGGGCGCAGAGGTGACGCTGCTGACACGGGCCCAGCCCGAAGATGTCCAGCACCCCGATCTCGCCGGCATCGAGATCATCAACCTGCCCTCCCCCCTCACCACGACCTTTCACAACGTCTACCGCCAGGGCGTGCGCACACAATATCTGCGAGCCGTGGCCGCGCCGATCCGAGCAGAAGAGACGCCCCCTCACCTGTTCAACGCGGACATCGTGCTGCTGGCCCCGCTGGTGCAGGAGGTGGATCCGGCCATCGCCCCCCGTGTGCGGGGGCTGCTGGGCGCCACCCCTCAGGGCTGGCTGCGCGAATGGGACGCCAACGGCCGCGTCCGCCCCACACCCTGGGTCAGCGCCGGACGCCTGCTCCCTCATCTCGACGCCCTCATCTTCTCCGATCCCGATATCGCCGGCGACCCCGGCATCATGCCCACGCTGCTGGAAGCCACGCCCCTGGTGGCGCTGACCCAATCCGCGGCCGGAGCCATTCTCTATGTGGATGGCGTTTACCATCACGCCCCGCCCCGCCCCGCCCAGGAGATCGACCCCACCGGGGCCGGAGATGTCTTCGCCGCCGCCTTCCTCATCCATCTGTTGCAGAGCCATCACCCCTTCCGCGCCGCCTATTTTGCCAATGTCGCTGCCAGCATGAGCGTGGAAGCGCCCGGCACCCACGGCATCCCCGATAAGGCCCGCGTCGAAGCCTATATCGCCGCCCACCCCTGCGCCGATCCTCCCCTGCCGGTCCCGCCATGACCTACGTCTACGCAATCGCCAACCAAAAGGGCGGTGTGGGCAAGACGACCACCGCCGTCAACCTGGGCGCGTATCTGGCCGCGGCCGGGCAACGCGTCTTGATCGTAGATATCGACCCGCAGGCCAACGCCACCAGCTCGCTGGGCCTGGTGGCCAGCCAGTTGCCCCGTTCGGTGTACGATGTGCTCAGCGGCGAGGCGGATCTGGTCGATGTCATCACCCTCACCAACCGCATGCGGCTGGATCTGGCGCCCAGCTCGCACAGCCTGGCGGCGCTGGAGACTGAGGCCGTGGAGGCGATCAGTGATGTATTCCGGCGCAGCTATCTGCTGCGCAACGCCCTGCGCCCCACCCTACACCGCTACGATTACATCTTCATCGACAACCCACCCAGCCTGGGGTTGATCACGGTCAACGCCCTGGCCGCGGCCACGCACGGCGTGATCGTACCCGTGCAATGTGAATATCTGGCCATGGAAGGGCTGGGGCAGTTGATAGCCACGATCGAGCGGGTGAAAAAGGCCCTGAACCCGCAGTTGGATATCGCCGGCCTGCTGCTGACGATGTACGACGCCCGCGTCAAGCTGAGCCAGCAGGTGGAGGAGGAGGTGCGGGCCTATTTCGGGGCCAAAGTCTTCCACACCATCGTGCCCCGCAACGTCCGCCTGGGCGAGGCGCCCAGTTATGGCGAGCCGGTCAGTTCCTACGCGCCCAATTCACCGGGCGCGCAGGCCTATCAGGCGCTGGCCGAAGAATTGCTGGCGCGCAACCGCGCGCACGGAGGGATGCAATGAGCCGGCGAGGACTGGGCCGCGGCCTGGGCAGCCTCATCCCCACCACCGCCGCCGCCGCCGCCACAGAGGAGGCAGCCGCGCAGCCGGGCGTGCGGCTGCTGGCGATCGACGAAGTCAGCCCCAACCCGCGGCAGCCGCGCCAGGCAATCCCGCCGGAGGCGCTGGCCGAGTTGGCCGCGTCGATCCGCGCGCACGGCCTGATTCAGCCGATCGTGGTCACTGCTGCCGCTGCGGGCGAGCCTACGCCCTATTTTTTGATCGCCGGAGAACGGCGCTGGCGGGCGGCGCGGCTGGCCGGGCTGACCACGGTGCCGGTGGTGATCAAGGAAGCCAGCCCACAAGAAATGCTGGAGTTGGCTTTGGTGGAGAACATCCAGCGGGCGGATCTGAACCCGCTGGAGGAGGCGGTGGCCTATCAGACGCTGATGGATGAGTTCGGCCTGACGCAGGAGCAGGTGGCCGATCGTGTGGGCAAGAGCCGGGTGGCGGTGGCCAACATCGTGCGGCTGCTGCGGCTGCCGCAGCCGGTGAAAAACGCGCTGATCGAAGAGACGATCCGCGAGGGACACGCCCGCGCCCTGCTGGGCCTGAACGATGGCCAGAGCATGGTCGAGGCGCTGCACGTGGTGATCAACCGCGGGCTATCGGTGCGGCAGACGGAGGAAATGGTGCGCCGCCTGAACACGCCGACGCCGACCCCCGAACCGGAGGAGGCGGGGGAAGTCAGCCCGGAGACCCGCGCGCTGGAGGATCGCCTGCGCCGGAGCCTGGGCACCAAGGTCACCCTCTTCCGCAGCCGCAAAGGAGGCCGCATCGTCATCCATTTTTATTCGGAAGAGGAATTATCGGGGATTTACGACAAGTTAATCGCAGATCCACTTTAACGGTTTTACTGGCGATGGACGATGGACGATGGACGAAAACCAAATACCAAATACTGAACACTGAACACTGAACACTGAACACTGAACACTGAACACTGAACACTGACTACTGAACACTGACTACTGAATACTGAACACTGAACACTGAAAACGCATGCGTCTGCTGGCGATTGCTCCAACTGGTTTTTTTGCGGATTACGGTTGTCATGTACGCATTCAGGGGCATTTGCGGGCGCTACAAGACCTGGGCTACCAGGTGCGGCTGGTCACCTATCCCGCCGGCCGCGACCTGCCCGGCCTGAGCATCCTCCGCCCGCCCCTGCCGCTGATCCGTAACCTGCCGGTCGGCTCCTCCCGACGCAAGCTCCTGCTCGACGCCCTGCTAGGCCCCACGGCCCTGGCCGCGGCCCTGCGCTTCCGCCCCCACATCCTCCACACCTATCTGCACGAGGGCGCGCTGCTGGGCTGGCCGCTGGCCCGGCTGCTGGGCGCACACCTCAGCTTCGATTACCAGGGCTCGCTCACTGCCGAGATGCTGGATCACCATTTTCTCCGCCCCCGCTCCCCCTGGCTGCCCCTGCTGCGCCGGCTGGAGGACTGGATCGAACAGCGCCCGCAGGTCATCTTCGCCTCCTCCGCCCCCGCCCGCGACCGTTTGCAAGCGCGGGGCCTTCCTCCGGCTCAGCGGGGCCTTCCTCCGGCTCGGCGGGGCCTTCCTCCGGCTCGGCGGGGCCTTCCTCCGGCTCGGCGGGGCCTTCCTCCGGCTCAGCGGGGCCTTCCTCCGGCTCGGCGGGGCCTTCCTCCGGCTCGGCTGCACCTGCTGCCCGACAGCGTCGACGTCGATGTATTCGCCCCGCGCCCCCCTGATCCTGCCCTGGCCGCCCGGCTCGGCCTCGATCCCGGCCAGCCGGTAGTAGTCTATCTGGGCCTGCTGGCACCCTACCAGGGCATCGACTTGCTGTTGGCGGCGATTGCGCACCCCTTGCTGGCCGCCACTCCCGCCCAGTTCCTGATCATGGGCTTTCCCGACGTCGATCGCTACCGGGCGCAGGCCCAGGCCCTGGGCGTGGCCGGGCGGGCGATCTTCACCGGAGCCGTGCCCTACGCCGACGCCCCCCAGCATCTGGCCCTTGGCGACATCGCCGTGGCGCCCAAGCTCTCCACCACCGAAGGCAGCGGCAAGCTGCTGCCCTACATGAGCATGGCCCTGCCCATCGTCGCCACCGCCACACCTGTGCACCGCGCCTATCTGGGCGAGGAAGGGGTGTGGGCAGAGGCGCCGGAGCCGGAAGCCCTGGCCCAGGCCCTGCGCTGGGCCCTGGAACACCGCCACGAACTGCGCGCCCGCGGCCAACGCCTGCGAGAACGCGCCCAAACGCACTACACCTGGGCCCACGCCGCCCAAATCATGCACGAAACCTTCACAAAATTAATGATTAATCATTAATCATTAATACCTAATACCCACTATCTAACCATGGATCATCCCTTTTCACCTATTCACTACCTTCGCTTGCTGCGGCGGCGGTGGCGCTTGATCCTGATCCCGACCCTCATCGCCCTGCTCACGGCTGCACTCCTCAGCTTCCTGACGCCGGTGCACTACACCGCCGCCGCCACCCTGCTGGCCCCAAGCCCGCAACTGGTGTGGCGGTGGGAGAACAAAGTCTCCGATGTCGTGGACACGCGGTTCGACTGGCGGGCCGAGATCCTGCCCCTGCTGACCACGACCAACCTGTCCGAACGGGGCCTGGCCAAAGTCGGAGATCAGTTGCAGCACCCGCTCGACGCCGCGACCCTGGCCGGCCGCACCAAGGCGCGGGTGGGCGCGGGCAGCCTCTTCACCTTGCAGGTGCGCGCCGCGTCGGCCGGCGACGCCCAACTGCTGGCCAACGCCCTGGCCGAGGCCCTGACCGAGGCCGCAGCCGATTACTACAGCGGCGATCTGGCCGCCAACCAGGCCGCGCTGCAAGAAACCCTGGCGCAATTCCAGGTGTGGGATGACGCTCTGACCGCGTTCCGCGCCCGCTCTGGCATGGGCCTGGGCATGAGCGGAGCCGCGGTGGTACTGAACGAGGAGGAGGTCATCGCCCTACAGAGCGCGGTCAAACAGGAGATGGCCCTGGCCAACTCTCGCCGCGCCGCCCTGCAACACGCCCTGGGCCGGGTGCAGATGGTGCTGGACGCGGGCGCGGCCGGCGAGCCGCTGCCCCGCACCCTGCTCAACGTCCCAGAGATCAACGCCATCTACGCCCTGCCCTACGATGAGGCCCTGCAATTGCCCGCCGGCGAACTGCTGGCCCGCTTGCGGGAGATCGCCGCGACCATGCAGCGCGATTACGCCCTGCTCAGCCAGCAAGCCATCGCCGCGCAGCAAGAAACATCCGAACTGACCACAGAATGGGAAAATATCTTGCGCGACCGCGGGGTGTGGCTGGAATCGGTCACCGCCATACAGCGCCGGGAGGTGGAACTGCAGATGAAACGCCTGATCGAAGGCTCGCGCGTCCGCCTGATCGACCCGGCCCCCCTGCCCGAACGCCCTTCGCAGCCCAACTGGCCGCTGAATCTGGGGTTGGCGCTGGCCGGCGGGCTGCTCTTCGGATTCCTGTTGGCCGTGGCCGCGGTCTATTTTGGCGAAGATCCCCTCTGACCGGGCCAGACGCAGACACTGGCTGCTGGCGCTGGGCCTGACTCTGGCCCACGGCCTGCTGTGGTGGGCGCTGACCCCGCCCTGGGCCGCGCCGGACGAGCCGGGCCACTATCTCTACGCCCGCCTGCTGGCCGACCTGGGCCGCGCGCCCACGCTGGCCGATCTCAGC
>JABWBG010000229.1 GCA_013360575.1 Caldilineales bacterium | reverse complement strand
AGCGCCGTGGCCACGGCTTTGCCCAAACCTTTGCTGGCCGCGGCCACCGCCGCCACCCGGCCCTGCAATTGATAGTCCATAGGTGCACTCGTATCGGGGAAAGGGGAGATGAAGGAAGATGCCGCCATTATAGCCCAGCGCCGCGGCAACGGGCCAACTTACCAAAAAAAGAAAACCCGCTGCCACATCAGCGGGTTTTCTGGGGAGGTGGAGATGCGGGGAATCGAACCCCGGTCCGAGACAGCCGCCCACGAACGTCTACAAGCTTAGTTCTCAGGTGGTAGATTTGCCTGCCGGGCGCCTGGAACATCGCCCTGGGAGCAGGCTAGCCGATGACCTTTGACCCGGTGTATCGGCGTCGACCGGGCCGCGCCTTGCGGTTTATGACAGCGATCCGGAGTTGCCGCCAGGACCCAACTCCGGGGCCGTGGTCACCTCGCGGGCGACCAGTGTCTCAGCAACGGTTGCTTAGGCAGCGATCGCCATCGCATTGCTGCGGGCGAAACCGAAGTTGAAGACGTTGCCAGTGTTTTTGGCACTTGTGGTTGTGCCCGTTTTTACGAGGTCAGGCGCCTCGGCTTGCGATCCGTGACCGGAACCTGCCCCGTCGAAGCCTTTCATCCCCGACGGGTCACGCGGCACGGTGTGTGTTGCGTGAGCAGAATCATACCCGATCCGGGACATTTTGGCAAACGCCCCGGATCGGGCGCCGCGTTCACTGTTTTTCATACGCGCGCGTGCCGAAGTAGGTGAGCGTCACCGCGCCCAGCCCCAGCCAGCCCACGATCAGCCCGACCAGCCAGAAGACAAGCCCGCCGATCAGCGGCACGACCTGCGGCATCCGCCACAGCAGCGTCAGCAGGACGACGCCGAGCGCGGCTTCGAGGATGACCGAAGGGTTGGCGATGTGCAGCGCCACGAGCAGCCGCCGGCCCAGATACCAGCCCATGGCCAGCCAGCCGAAGAACCAGGCCGCCAGCAGCGCCAGCCCCAGCACCGCGGCAAAAGGCGCCAGGCAAAGGGTGATGGCCAGGATGACGACCAGCGCCACGCCCACGACTTGCACGATCAACCCCACCAGCAAGGCCAGCAGGGGATTGGCAACAGCCGCGTCGGCCACGCGGGCCGTGGGCTGGGGGGCCATGATCAGCAGCAGCACGCCAAAGACGGCCAGGATCAGGGCCCAGGCCAGGGCGCTCAGCCCGCGCAGCAGGTAGTGCAGCAACCAATCGCCAAAAGTGCGCGGCTGCGGCGGCTGGATCTGGATATCCGCCCCATCAGGCCCGATTTCGAGCGGCGGCAACCCCGGCACGATCACCTCGCCCCCTTCGCCGAGGCCCTCGAAGCGGAAGCCGGTGACGGTATCTCCCTGCACCACGGCGTCGGGGTGGCGGTTGAGGGCGCCGCCGAAGTTGGCGGCGCTGCCAGACACGACCGCGGTCGGGCCCAGGGTGAGGCTGCCGCCGATGACGGCCACATCCCCCTGCACCGCGCCATCGACCTGGGCGCTGCCGCCGATCACGCCCACGTCGCCGGCGACGATCGCGCCCTCCTGTACCTGGGCGCTGCCGCCGAAGATGACCAGGTTCCCTGCCAGGGTCTGGCCCGATTCCAGGGTGAAACTGCCGCCGAAGATGATTTTATCGCCGCTGATCGGCTCCTGCGCCCAGGCTGCGCCCGTGGGCAGCAGCAGCCCCGCCGCCAACAGCACAAACAGCAACAGGCTCTTGAGAGAAGTTAGACGTGACATGAACGCCTCCGAAAGTGGAAAGGTTGGTAGATTGGTAGATTGGTAGATTGGTAGATTGGTTGGTAGACGGACGATCTTCACCAATTTACCAACTTACCAATTTACCAATCTACCAATTTACCAATATTAATTATTAATCATTATAACGGGGGAGGGCAGGGTGCGTGAGGCCCAGAGCAGGGTGAGAGAGAGCAGGCCCACGCCCAGCATCGCCGCCAGCAGGGGCAGCAGCCAGACGCCGAACACCTGATGGAAGGCGCCGAGGGTGACCAGCAGCGCTTGCAGCGTGCTCAGCGCCGACACGAGTAGGGCGATCAGCCCTTGCAGCAGGCCCGGCTGGATGAGGAGGAGCAGCAACAGGCAGAGGCCACCGCCCACCAAAGCCGAAGGGCCCAGCGACAGCGCACCCCCGATCAGCAGGGTGATGCCCACCAGCCGGCGGTCGTGCGCGTGCTGCTTGGCGATCCGCTCCAGCACCGCGGCAGCCAGATCGCGGGGGGGCGCCAGCAGGGGGCTGCGGCGCAACGTCTGGTCGAAGCGCTGCATGGCCCGCCAGCGGGCGTGGCATTCGGGGCAGTTGGCCAGGTCGGCCTGCACCTGCGCCGCCTCAGCCGGCGGCAGCGCCCCATCCAGGGCCAGCGAGAAACGGGTGAGAAGTGTGTCGCAATCGTGCATGATGAGCCTCGTGTTGCGTGTTGCGGAAAATCCTAAAGGTTTTAGAAGCCTTTAGGATTTGGGGATTCCGCGCTTTTTGCGTCCTTGGCGATGATTTCTGCCACTTGTTTGCGCGCCCGGTGCAGTCGTGACTTCACCGCCGGCACCGAAAGCTGGAGGACGTCGGCGATCTCTTCGTACGAAAGGTCGTGCCAATAGAGCAGGATCAGAGGAACGCGGTAGGGGGGAGGGAGTTGATCGAGCCAGGCCTGCACCTCGGCGGCCTGTTCGTGGCGTTCCACCCGGCGCTGGGCCGGCTCGCCATTGCCGGCCACATGCTCGACCAGAGGGGTATCCTCCAGAGAAAGCCAGTGGATGCGGCGGCGGCGTAGCCGGTCGATGCAGTGGTTGGAAGCGATGGACAGGATCCAGTTGAGAAAGCGGCGGTCGGGGTCATAGCGATGCAAATTCGTGTAGCCACGCAGAAAAGTTTCTTGCGCCGCGTCCTCTGCCTCGGCCACATCCCCCAGCATGCGGTAACAGAGGTTGTAGACCGGGCGCTGGTAGGCCTGCACCAGATCCGCGAACGCGGTCTGATCGCCAGTCAGGGTCTGGCGGATCCACAGGCGTTCGACATCTTGTTGTGCAGCGACAGCGGTCACGGAGCCTCGGGGGGGATGGTGGTAGACGGTTTTTCAGCCACCAGTATACTGAACACTGAACACTGATCACTGAATACTGATCACTGAATACGTCCGATCGCGCGTCCGGGTTTCAAGCGTTGACTTTTACCTGAGGCCGCGGTAAGCTTGCCGCCATCGCGTCCACGCGATCGCGTCCCCTCCCACTCCTCTGGATTCTCATGGGCTACTACGAGTACATCGCTATCGAAGGCGCCATCGGCGTGGGCAAAACCACCCTGGCGCGGCTTCTCTCGCAGACCTTGCCCGCGCAAACGCTGCTGGAAGTATTCGAGGAAAACCCCTTTCTCAGTGATTTCTATGCAGACCGCGCCCGCTACGCCTTCCAGACCCAGATCTTCTTTCTGATCAGCCGCTATCACCAGCAGCACCGGGTCATTCCCCAAACCCTGGCGCAGAGCCGGCTGGTCAGTGACTATTTTTTCGACAAAGATCGCCTGTTTGCCCAACTCAATCTGGTGAACGATGAGTTGGAGATGTACGAGCGGGTGCAGGCCATCCTGGCGGCGCAGATCCCCACCCCCGATCTCGTCGTCTATCTGCAAGCCGGCACCGATACGCTGATGCAGCGCATCTCGCAGCGCGACCGCCCTTACGAGCGCAACATGGATGCCGGCTACATCGACGCCCTGGGCCAGGCCTATGATCATTATTTCGGCCAGTACCGCGCCGCGCCGGTGTTGCGCATCGACACCACCCATCTCGATTTTGTGCGTTCGGAGCAAGACCGCAGCTATGTGACCGGGCTGATCCGCGCCGCGCTGGAGCAGGGCGCGTTGCAACAGAGTCTGCCCCACCTGGGCAACGCCGTGGCCGCAACAGAGATGGACGCGGCCCCCGCGGCCACGGGCAGCGGGCTGCGTATTCTGCACGGCGGGCGCCGCCGGCTGGGCGATTTCCAGCGTTTTCACCACGCCCTCGACCGCGAAAAAGGCTTTGGCGCCGATCTGGCCCTGAATCTGGCCGGGCTGACCGAGGAAGTGGGCGAGGTCAGCCGCGAACTGAAGCTGGCCTGGATTCAGGCGGCGCAACAGATGGAGCGCGCCGGCAACCTTGCTGCCGCCATGGATCAGGTGCTGGCCGGGCGCCGCGCCTCTCTGGCCGAAGAAATGGCCGACGTCCTCGCCTACCTGCTCAAGCTGGCCAACTACACCGGCGTGGATCTCGAAGCCGCGTACGTGGAGAAGATGGGCCGCAACTGGCAGCGCACCTGGGCGCGGGCCGGGCTGGATCAGCCAGCAGAGGAGATACCATGACCAAGCGGTTCATTGCTATTGCCGGCCCGGCAGAGGAGATACCATGACCAAGCGGTTCATTGCTATTGCCGGCAATGTCGGCGTGGGCAAATCGACCCTGACCCAGCGCCTGGCCGAGCGGCTGGGCTGGGAGCCTTTTTTCGAGGCCGTGGACGACAACCCCTATCTGGCCGATTTCTATCAGGACATGCGCACATGGGCCTTCCATTCGCAGATTTTCTTCCTCTCGCGGCGCCTGCGCCATCACCACGACCTGCTGCGCCGGCCCCACTCGGTGATCCAGGATCGCAGCGTCTACGAAGATGCCGAGATCTTCGCCCACAATCTCTACGATCAGGGCGCGTTCGACGAGCGCAATTACCAAAGCTATCGCGAACTGTACGAGATCCTCTGCGCGCTGCTGCCCCCGCCCGATCTGGTCATCTACCTGCGGGCCGAAGTCCCCACCCTGCTGGATCGCATCCGCATGCGCGGGCGAGCCTATGAGCAGGCCATCGATCCCGACTATCTGCACCGCCTGAACCGGCTCTACGATGCCTGGATCGCGCATTTCAGCCTTTGCCCGGTGCTGACGGTGCAGGCCGATGATCTCGATTTCGTGCAGCACGCAGCCCATCTGCAGCGCATCGAGGCCGCGGTGGCCGACCGCCTGGCCGGCAAAGCGATCCTCCGACTCGACAACGGGAGTTTCTCATGACCACACCTGCTTTTGTCGCCGGGGTCGATCTCGGCGGCACCAAGATCCTGGCCGCCATCGTCGATGAAACCGGCGCCATTCGCAGCCGCAACAAGATGCCCAGCGTCTCTGCTAAGAGCGATCAGCGGCCCGGGCCCGAGTTGATCGCCGATCGCATCGCCCTGGCAGTGCAGGAGGCCGCAGCCGCGGCCGGGCTGGGACTGGCCGATCTGGCGGCGGTGGGCGCCAGCGCGCCGGGGCCGGTCAATGTGCACAGCGGCGAAGTGTTGGGCGCGGTGAATCTGCCCGGTTGGGAGAAGCCCTTCCCCCTCGGCCCCGAACTCTCCACCCGCCTGCACGGGCTGCCGGTGGCGGTGGACAATGATGTCAACCTGGGCGTGTGGGGCGAGGTGATGTATGGCGCGGGCCGCGGCCTGCGCGATGTGGTGGGCATCTTCATCGGCACCGGCATTGGCGGCGGCGTGGTGCTCGGCGGCGAACTGCGCCACGGCGTGCGCTGGTCTGCCGGCGAGATCGGGCACATGAGCATGCACTGCCGGGGTATGCAGGCGGATGTGGAGGCCTTCGCCAGCCGCGGGGCCATCAGCCGCCAGATGCACAAAGCCCTGGCCAAACGCAAGACGCGCATCCTCGCCCGCATCGTAGGCGAGCGGGAGAAGGCCGGCAAGGGCGCGGGTATCACCAGCAGCGTGATCAAACAGGCGCTGGCCGCGGGCGACCCCACGACCGTGCAGGCAGTGGCGCAGTCGCAGCAGATCGTGGCCCTGCTGATTGCTTCGATCGTCAACCTGCTCGACCCGGAATGCGTGATCTTGGGCGGGGGGCTGGTGGAAAGCCTGGGTGATCTGTATGTGGCGCCGGTGCGCCGCCAGGCCTACGCCCATTTCTTCCTGCAGCAGGATGTGGAGCGGGTGCAGATCGTCACCGCGGCGCTGGGGGATGACGCGGTAGTCCTGGGCGCGGCCGCGCTGGCCCGCGCCCGGTTCGGCAAGGCGACGCAACCGGGATGAGCGCTCCGGGGTTCCTGGCCCTGCGGTTGTGGGTGGCCGATGGCCCCCTGCGTCTGGCGCCGCTGTGGTGCTTGCTGGCCGGCGCAACCTTGGCCGCGGGGGGATGGCC
>JABWBG010000228.1 GCA_013360575.1 Caldilineales bacterium | reverse complement strand
TCTGCCGGGCCGTGCAGGGGCTGCCCCTGGGCATCGAGCTGGCCGCGGCCTGGGCGCACCAACTCAGCCCGGCCGAAATCGCCGCCGCAATCGAGCGCAGCTTCGACTTCCTGGCCACGACGCGGCGGGACGTCTCGCCCCGCCAGCGCAGCCTGCGCGCGGTCTTCGACTGGTCGTGGGGCCGGCTGAACGCAGAGGAGCAGCAGACCTTCGCCCGCCTGGCCATCTTCCCCGGCCCTTTCACCCGCGCCGCGGCCCAAGAGGTCGCCGAGGCCGGGCTGTCTACCCTGGCCGGGCTGGCCGACAAATCCCTGGTCTGGCGGCGGGGCGATCTCTACCAACTGCACCAGGTGGCGCAACAGTTCGGCCGCGAGAAACTGGAGCAGGCGGGAGGGCTGGCCGCGGCCCAGACGGCCCACGGCCGCTACTACGCCCGCTTCCTGGCCCGCCAGGCCGCCGAGCTGCAGGGCCACGATCAACAGGCCGGGCTGGACGCCATCGCCCGCGAAGAGGAGAATGTGGCCGCGGCCTGGCGACAGATGGCCGCGAGCGGCGCGCTGGGCGATCTGGCCGCGGCCACCGACGGCCTCTATCACTTCCTGGCCATCCGCAGCCGTTTTCACCAGGGAGTGGAACTCTTCGCCGCGGCCCGGCGGGCCGCGCAGCCCCTGGCCGCGGCCGACCCCACGGCCCGTGGGGTCTTCGCCCGGTCGCTGGCCCGGGAAGGCCGCTTCCTCTCCTTCCTCTCCCGCTATGCCGAGGCCAAGCCCCTGCTGCACGAAGGGCTGGCCATCGCCCGGGAGCTGAACGAAGCGGAGGAGATGGCCTTTGCCCTCAACCACCTGGGCGGCGTCGCCCGCATGGAAGGCGACCTGGCCCTGGCCGGCCGGCTGATCGAAGAATGCCTGGCCCTGCGCCGGCAGACCGGCAGTCGGGGCGGCCAGGCTGTGGCCCTGCTGGAGTTGGCCGGCATCGCCTTTATGGCCGGGGAGTACGCCGCGGCCATAAGCCGCTGCCAGAAGGGGCTTCCTCTGGCGGAAGAGGCCGGGGATCGCCAGACCGCGGCCCATCTGCTCACTGGCCTCAGCCTGAGTTGCCGGGAATTGGGGGAATGGGAGGCGGCTTTGGACTACGGTCGCCGCGGGCAGGCCATCTACGAGGACTTGGGCGACCGCTACGGCATCATCCAGGCGGCGCTGACCCTGGGCGAGTTGAGCCGACGGCTGGGCCAGGTCGCCCAGGCCCGGGAGTTCCACGCCCAGGCCGTGCGGATCAGCCAGGAGATCGGCTTCCGTTCCGGGGAGGCGGACGGTGACTACCGGCTGGGGCAGATCGAGGCGGACGCGGGAGAGGTGGAGGCGGCCTTGAGTCACTTCCGCCAGGCCCTGACCCTGGCCTACGAGATCGAGGAACTGCCCCTGGCGTTGGATGCGCTGCTGGAGATCGGGCTGTTGCAGATTGGGATGGGGGATACCACCAGCGCGTGGGCCATCTTGTCTTTTGTGAGCGCGCAGCCGCAGTTGGCTGAAGCGGGCCGCGCCCGCCTGTCGCCTATCCTGGCGGGGTGGGGCGGGCAGAGCGACCCGGCCTCGCGTCCGGCGGATCTGACCCTATCGCGGGCGGTGGCGTTGGCCGGGGCAGGTTGAGCAGTTCCTTTTGTCGATCAATAAAAACGTCGACACAGCCGCGCGGCGGCAAGAGGAGGGGGAAGCGCGCTCCCGGAAAGCGTTTGATATAGGACCGCTTTACGGTATAATTTCGTCATGTTACACCGCCATCTAACCCATCAGGAATTTACCCTGGCTGCGATTGACGACGTGATCGCGCGCGGCAAGCGGCGAGACTGGGCCGCTTTACGCCGCGCGGCATTGGCCGATCGCGTCCTGCTGGAAAAGGTGCTGCGCGTCTGCCAGGCCCACGTGGCCGATCCTTATGCCCAGCGCTATCATTTCTGGAAACACTATGCCGAGCGACACCTTGCCTGATTGGGAACAAGTACTGGCCGCAGCTGTTCACCTCCAGCGTATCCTGCCGCGTGCGGTGCTTGTAGGCGGCAGCGCCGCAGTGGTGTACGCGGCGCATCGGCTCTCCACTGACGCTGATCACGTGTTGACCGATCTTCGACCGCGCTTCGACCAGGTGTTGGCTGAACTGGAGTCGGTCGCCGGCTGGCAAACAGCCCGCGTGCGGCGTCCGATACAAATCCTCGGCAGCCTGGACGGTATCGAAACCGGGGTGCGGCAACTGATCCGGGAAGAACCGCTGGAAACCACCCAGATAGCGTATCGGGGAGAGATGTTGACCCTCCCGACAGAAGCCGAGATGCTACGGATCAAGGCGGTGCTGATCCTGCGGCGCAACGCTACGCGTGACTATCTCGATTTCGTGGCCCTGACCGATCATTTGGGCGTTGAGAAGATGGTGGAAGCCCTGCGGTCTTTCGACCGGCTCTATCCTCAGTCAAATGCCGAATCGGCCTTGCAGCAGTTACAGATTCAGCTTGCCAACCCGCTGCCGTACGATCTCGAAGAATTGAACCTGGCTGAATACAAGAGCCTGGCGCCGCGTTGGCGCGATTGGCTGGCGGTCAAAGCAGCCTGCGCCGACTGCGCGATGCTAATCTTTGATCGAATTGTTGGCCTGGACGAATGAATTCATTCCTGCCGGCTGCACCCGCCATTATCTGAATCTGATCGGGGCATGGGGGCCGGGGCAGGTTATGCTGCGGTCTCTGCCTCGGCGTAGACTGCAGAATCGAGTGTGGCCGCAGCCGCCGGCGACCCGACCAGATGATGGAAGGTGCGCCAGGTGTGGTAGCCAACCCGATCCACCCAGCGCATCGATTCCAACTGGCGATGGGCTGCGTCCGGCTGCAGGCGACCGGCAGCGGTTTCTTCCAACACATAAGCCCGCTGGCGACGGCGAGCCTCCGCCTGCTGCAATGAAGTCTGCGCCAGGGCCTGGATCAGCCCCTCCCGCGCTGCTGTGGGCTGCCGCAGCCAGGCCTGGGCCTGCTCCAGCGCCGCGGCCATACGCAGGGCCGCGGCCTGCGCATCGGCGCCATGGATCGGCGTCTCCGTCTCCTGGCAGGCCTCGATCAGGCGGTCGACATGATCGCCGGCATGCAGCAGGGCCAGGCGGCGGGCATAGATGTCGTCCCGATGGCCGGGCAACGGGATCTGGCCGAGGAAGCGGCCGGTCTCATCCATCGCTGCCTGCGCCGCGACCAGATGTTCCTGGTTCTGGCGATGGTGGGGAACGGCGCGTAACGACGCGATTGCCTCGCCCAGGGTGAGGATGACGATCTCGTGCAGGGCGCGGGCCGCGGCCTCCACCGCCACATCGGCCAGGTGCAGCAAAGATCTGTCCAGATGCCGGGTCAGGGCCGGGCCGCGATCGGGGATGAGCCACTCGACCAAACGGGCGAAGAGGGGGATGATGGGCAGGAAAAGGATGGCGCCCAGCAGGTTCATGGTGGTGTGGAACAAGGCCAGCACCACGGCGGGATCATCCTTTTCCAGGCGACTGCTCCAGGAGTGCACCAACGCCAGCAGGTAGCCGGCGAGCAGGAAGGCGATCAAGCCGGTGGCCACATTGAAGAGGATGTGGGCGAGGGCGGTGCGTTTGGCCGGGGTGGCAGCGCCGGCCGCGGCCAGCACCGCCTTCACCGTGGTGCCCAGGTTCTGGCCGATGACCAGAAAGACCGATTGTTCCAGGCCGATGGCCCCGCTGTTGAGCGCGGTCAGGGTCAGGGCCACAGCCGCGCTGGAGGATTGCAGCAGCACCGTCATCACCGCGCCGATCAGCGCCAGCCAGAGATGGTTGGCCAGGGTGGGCCGGCTGAAGAGGCTGAGATCGATGCGTTGGGTCAGGCCGCCCATCCCTGCCTGCAGAAAATCGATGCCGATGAAGATGAGGCCGAAGCCGACCAAGGCCATGCCCAATTGGGCGCGGGCGCCGCGGCTCAGCAGCCGCATCAGCGCGCCCACGCCGATGAAAGGGAGGGCGATAGCGCCCACATTCAGCTTGAAACCGAGCAGGGCCACGATCCAGCCGGTGCTGGTGGTGCCGACGTTGGCGCCGATGATCACCCCGATGGCGGCCGAGAAGGAGAGAAGCCCGGCGCTGACAAAGCCGATGGTGGTGATGGTGGTGGCGCTGGAGGACTGCACCAGCGCGGTCAGGCCCACCCCGGAGAGGAACGCGGCCAGGGGTGTGCCGGTGGAGCGTTCGAGGATGCGTTGTAATTTGCCTCCCGCCGCGGCCTTCAGCCCGTCGGACATCAGGATCATGCCGGCCAGGAAGAGGCCAACCCCGCCCAGGAGGTGGGGGAAGACGGCAAGGAAAAGGGAGAGGGCAGCCATGATCCGAGGGCAAAAAAACCCTAAAGGTTTTTAAAACCTTTAGGGTTTGGGCAGGCAGGTGTTACGACCAATCCGCCAATAGCTGCACCAGCAGCCGCACGCCAAACGCGGTGGCGCCGGCCGGGTAAAGGGGGCGAGCTTTCTTGGCCCAGGCCACGCTGGCGATATCGAGATGCGCCCAGGGATAGCCCTCGGTGAAGTGCTGCAAAAACTTGGCGCTGGTGCTGACCCCGGCGCTGACATCGGGCGAAGTCGAGTTCTTCACATCCGCAAACTCTGATTTTATGTCCTCGGCATAGTCGGCGTACATCGGCATGGGCCACACCCGCTCGCCGGTGACCGCGGCCGCGGCCAACAGCCGTTGGCTCAGGCCCGCGTCCTCGGTGAACAGCCCCGCGGCTTTGGGGCCCAGGGCGATGCCGATGGAGCCGGTGAGGGTGGCCACGTCGATGACTGCGTCGGGCTGGAACCGGGCGGCGTAGGCCAGGGCGTCGGCCAGCACCATGCGCCCCTCGGCGTCGGTGGAGATCACCTCCATCGTCTTGCCGCTCATGCCGCGGAAGACATCGCCCGGCTTTTGCGCCCGGCCATTGATCAGGTTTTCGGTCAGCGGGGCCAGCCCCACCACATGCAGGGGCAGCGCCAGCAGGGCGGCGGCGCGCAGCGTGGCCATCACAACCGCGGCGCCGGTCATGTCATCCTTCATCTGCCACATCGTACCGGGGCTGGCCGTCTTCAGGGAGTAGCCGCCGGTGTCGAAGGTGACGCCCTTGCCCACCAACACGATGCTGGGCAGCGTCGCGGCCCTGTCCGCGTGGTGTTCGAGGATGAGGAACTTGGGCGGCTGCTCCGAACCTTTGGCCACGGCCAGAAGAATGCCCATGCCCAGCGCCTCCATCTCCGCCTGCTCCAGGATCTGGCAGCGCAGGCCGGTTTCTGCCGCCATTTGTTGCGCGGTCTGCGCGATCATGGTGGGCGTGGCGACGTTGGCCGGGTACGCGGCCAGATCGCGGGCCTGATTGACGCTCTCGGCCAGGATGCGGCCTTTGGCCACGCCCCGCTGCAGCGCCGGCAGTTGGCCAGGATGCAATTCGACCACCGTCAACTGCGCGATCTCTTTCTTTTCCCTGGCGACGCTGGCCTGCCGCGGCATCTGGTACATTTCCAGCAGGCTGGCCTCGACCAAAGCCGCCGCGGCCTCTGCCGCGTCCAGCCCGCCGACCCCGGCCCCGTGCACGATCGTGCCCACGGTCCTGGCCCCGGCGTTGGCCGCGGCGCGGATGGCGTGGGCGCCGGCTATGCGGGCCTTGGCCAGATCGAACTCGGCCGCGGGGCCTAGCCCGGCGACGATGACGCGCGGCGCGGGCAGGGCGGCGTGGGTGTGCAGCAGCACCGTCTCGCCCAACTTGCCTGTGCAATCGCCCAGCGCGATCAAGTCGGAGATGCGCCCGCCCAGCGCCTTATCGACGGCGCCGGTGGCCTGGCCGGGGCGGGTCACGCCCTCGAATAGATTGACGATCACCGCATCCGCGGCGAACTCGGTGATAGTGGCTTGATGGATGGCAATGTTCATGGTGGTTATGGAAGGGTGAGAGAGGGTCTGGAGAGGGGGAGTGGGTGCGGCCATGATAGCCCGCGGGGCGCGCTGCCGGCAAAAACCTGGCAGGGCCAAGACAGGGGCGCGCGGCCGGGTCAACCAAATGTGTCGATCAAATATTAGAGTCGTTGCAGAATATAAGAGGAAGCAGTAGAATGACGGTTTATCAATAGAGTCGTTGCAGAATATAAGAGGAAGCAGTAGAATGACGGTTTAT
>JABWBG010000227.1 GCA_013360575.1 Caldilineales bacterium | reverse complement strand
GAACCAGCGCCGGCCCCACCACACCAGCGGGGCCAGAATGGCCAGGGCCGCCAGCGGCCAGAGCATGATGAATTTGGCCCACAGCCCCAGGCCGGCCAGGAACGCGGCCCCGTACCACCAGCGCAGCCGCCCATCCCCGGCCAGCCGCCACAGGGCCAGGAGGATGGCCAGCATGAAGGCGATGGTGGTGTTGGTGACGTAGATGCCCTGGCGGGCGAAGAAGAGGAAGGAAGGGTGCACGGCCAGGATCAGGGCGGCCAGCAACGCGGCCCGCGGCCCGGCCAGGGCCTGCGCCAGCCGGTAGGTCAGCCAGAGGATGGCCGCGGCCACGGCTACCGGCCACAGGCGCAGGGTGATCACGCTGACGCCGCCGAGCTTGAACAGCGCCAGCAGGGCATAGGTGTTGAGCGCGCCGACATAATCCACGATCATCAGGGGCAACGATCGGCCCCCCACCCGCGCCACGGCCTGGCGGTGCGCCTCCACCGGCTGTCCCCCGAGCAGTTGCACCGCGGCTTTGGCTTCCACCGCCTCATCATAATTGGGCCCGGGCAGCGCCAATTGGTACAGCGCCAGCCCCAAAAAGAGGGCCAGGGGCAGGAGGAAGGGGGAGAGGCGAGGGGACATGGGCAGGGGGCAGTGGTCAGTATTCAGTGGTCAGTATTCAGTGGGCAGTGGTCAGTATTCAGTATTGGGTATTGGGTATTGGATATTTGGGTATGTGCTCAATAATGGGGGGGGTGAAGAAATAGAGCCGCCGAATGAATTCGGCGTCTGATACGAAGAAACCCGTTAAAACGGGTTGTTGATCACGTTTTCGTGCCCATAACAACCTGCTTTAGCAGGTTTCTGGTACCAGACCGTGAATTCATTCACGGGGATGGTGCCAGACCGTGAATTCATTCACGGGGCTGATACCAGACCGTAAATCCATTCACGGGGCGGCTGCTATGCCGCCGAATGAGCCGCCGAATCAGAGCCGCCGAATGAATTCGGCGTCTGATACGAAGAAACCCGTTAAAACGGGTTGTTGATCACGTTCTCGTGCCCATAACAACCTGCTTTGGCAGGTTTTTGGTACCAGACCGTGAATTCATTCACGGAACTGTCATGTATTTTTAATAGTACACATATTTGATATTTATTGTTGGTTTTTGAAAATTGTTTATTTTTTGTCATTGCAAGGAAAAATGATCTCTCGCAATAACAAAATGAGATAAATTGTTACTAAAACATCATAACAAACTGACCACTGAATACTGATCACTGAATACTGACCACTGAAACTAACGCGCGATCAAACCCACCCCGGAAACCTGGCTGCGGTAATCGTGGCCACTGGCATAGATGCGGATACTGGTGATCTTCTGCGGTCGCGGCAGGCTGGGACTTTGCAGCAGGTCGGGCGATTCGTACTCGAACCAGACGAAACTGGGGATCTTCTCCGCGTTCTCGATCGGCCAGTTCTGTACCGGATCCTGCAAATAGAACCCGTGCACCCAGTGCCGGGGATTGCCGGTGGCGTCGATGAAGTCGATCCGGGCCATCAGCGGGCACTCGGAGGAGAGCTGCCCGCAGCCGGGCAAATTCTGGCTGAGCAGCAACACATCCATGCGCAGGATCAGGCTGTCGAAATCGAGCACATCCGCATCGATCTGCTGCACCAGCGAGGTCTCGGAATGCAGGCCGTCATTCCCCTCCCGCTGGAAATAGGCGGCTTTGCGGTCGCTGCTGTCGATGATCGATACCGCGCCGATGACGACGTTTTCTGGATTGGCCGCGGTGACCAGGGCTTCCGGCGTCCAGGCCGCGCCCAGCGGCTGCTGGAAATTGCCATCGCGCACCAGATTGATGGCCGCGTGCAGGGGGTGGCTGGGCGGCTCGCCCAGGGCGATGGTGGCGCGGCGGCCATTGCCGAGTATGACGATGCGATTCATCGCCTCCACCTCTGCCCCGCCCCCGCGCACGATCACTTCGGTCACTTCGTTGTTGACGGCGATAGCGATATCATCCCCGCCCTGCATGCGCACCACGCCGTGCAGCGTCTCCACGGTGATGTGGAGGGGACGGGCGCCCGCGGGCGCGGCGGTGATGCGCGCGCGGCCCTGCGCCAGCTTCAGATCGATGCGGTCGGGCAGGGCGCTGAGGCCAAACCGGGGGGTGCGGGCCTGATTGAAGATCAACTCGCTGGAGCTGCGCAGTTGCAGCAGGGCCAGGCTTTCGCCCCCCATCTCCCGGTCATAGAAGGTGATGTTGGCGCGGGCGTTCTCATCTGTGCGGATCACATCTCCCGCCCGCAGCCCCACCTGATTGACCACCGGCATGGGCGCCTCGCTGTCGCGGGTGTAGATCAGGGTGATGCCGCGCAGGGACTCGACCTCAGTTGGCTGAGGCAGGGTGGCGTTGTGCAAGGCATAATTGATGGCCAGCGGCGTGCCGATCAGCAGGAACAGAAAGCTTAGGAAGGCCGCCCACAGGATGATCCAGGCCTGGCGGCCCACATGTTCATAGGCTGCTTCGCTCGGCACAGGCGGCAGGGGGGGGGAGGGCGCGGTAGTCATGGCTCTTGGGGATCGAAAGCCGGCGGGGGCGCTGCTCGCCCGGCGTCGGCGCGGGAAGGGTCAACGGATGGAGAAGGCGTCGAATTCATCGGTGGCTGTGGCCCACGTCGCCTCCACCCGGTCGACGCGGCTGCCAAGCGGGCCTTGATGCAGCAGTTCCAGCAGGCGCGCCAGCGCCTCTTCCGGCCCTTCGGCGGTCACTTCCACCAGGCGGCGGGGCAGGTAGAGATTGCGCACCGCGCCGTGCAGGCCCAG
Organism: Caldilineales bacterium; assembly: GCA_013360575.1. Classification (GTDB taxonomy): domain Bacteria; phylum Chloroflexota; class Anaerolineae; order J102; family J102; genus JABWBG01. Next base: position 3,416 of record JABWBG010000227.1, on the reverse strand, counting down.
GGCCTGAGCCTGCCGCCATACGAACATGCGGAAGCCGACGCCCTGCACGCGGCCGTGCACTTCAGCGTGCAAACGTTTGTTCATCTCTCCTCCTCCAGGATCTGCGCGACCCGCTGCAACCACAGCGCCGCATCCCGATCCTGCGGGTCGGTTGCCAGCGCCGCCTGGAACCGGGCGCGCGCCTGCTCCCACTCCTGGCGCTCCGCGTAGATCAGGCCGAGGTTGTACTGGGCGTTGGCTGCCTGCGGATCGATGCTCAGGGCCTGCTCGTACGCGGCGATGGCCCTGTTCTGGGCCTGGCGCGAGGCAAGGGGCAGCCGGCCCAGATAGGCCGCGGCCAGATTCAGCCACAGGTGGGCATTGTGCGGATGCCGGGCCACCGCCTCCTCCAGAAAACGCACGGCCCGGCTCCATTTGGCCGCCATCACCAGCGCCCCGCCCAGGTTGATGGCGATGTCGGGGTCGTGGGGCGCCAGTTTGTGCGCCTCGCGCAGGGGGGCCAGCGCCTCTTCTGGGCGCTGAGAACGCAACAGCCGCGCGCCCTCATTCAGCAGGGCGTGCACGCGGGCCTGAGCGTCGGCGGATGAGGCAGGGGGCAGGTCGGTCATGGGGCGAAACGTCGCTTCACAGCAGCCAGATCAGCAGGCCGGGCAGCGTGATCAGGCTGACCAGGGTGGTGAGGAGCACCGCGCCGGCCACAAAATCGGGCGCGGTCTCGAATTCATTGCTGATCACAATGGAATTGACCGCGGTGGGCATGGCGCCTTGCAACACGGCCACAGCAAAGGCCACGCCCTGCAAGCCCACCAAACGGGCCAGAGCGATGGCGATGGCCGGCCCTGCCAGCATGCGCACCAGTGTGGCGCGGGTGATGGGATTGCGGCCCAGGCGCACCTGGGTCTCGGTCAGGGCCATGCCCAGCACGATCAGAAAAATGGGGATGGCGGCCTTGCCGGCCATGGTCAGCATCTCGAAAAAGGAGCCGTTGGGCCGCCAGTCGAGCTGCCGGCTGACAAACGCGGCCAGCATGGCCCAGATGATGGGGGTGGCCAGGGTGCGACGCAGGGCCAGCCGCCCGCCATGCTGCCCGCGCGCCGCCAGATAGATGCTGATGGTGGAACCAACCAGGCTGTTGAACATGTACAAGATCAGGGCGTAGCCAAAGCCTTCCTCGCCGAAAGCGAAAAGATTGAGGGGCAGGCCATAGTTGCCATTGTTGAGCAGGATGATGACCAGCACGAAGGCGCTGCTGAGGGGGCCATTGTAGCGGCGGCTCAGGCCCAGGGCCAACAGGGTCATGGCTGCCATGTAGATGGCGGCGAAGATCAGCGAGCGGGAGGTCGTGGCCGGGTCAAAGTCCAGGTTGAGGATCGAGGTGTAGACCAGGCAGGGGGCGAGGATGTAGAAGACCACACGGCTGATCGAGCGGATATCGAGCACCAGCGCCCGCCGCAACAGATAGCCCGCCGCGGTCATCAGGGCGATGGGGCCGATCACCTCGAACATCACCCGCCCAAGCTGCGCGCTCATGCCGGCATGGCTCCTGTTCAGGCGTCCCGCTCATTCATCAGCCGCCGGATCTCCGCCTCCAATGGGTCTTCTTCGTAGTCATCTTCCCAGGGGAACTTCTCCTCATCCTCATCCTCCTCTCCTTCCTCGCCCAGCCCCAACACTTCGGCGATCAGGGCGAAATCGCCCACGGTGATATCCGAGAATTCATCGAGCGCGGTCACGGCTGCATCGGCCAGGGCTTCGTTGTCGCTGCCGGTCAGGGCTTCAAGGGCGCGGCGGGCTTTGGCGCCACCGATCTGGCTGAGGGCGGCGATGGCTGCCAGCAGCACTTCCAGATCGGGCTCGTCGACCATCATCTCCAGCAGAGGCTGCACCGCGGCCCGCGCTTCCAGATCGCCCAACGCCCGCGCCGCTTCCAGCCGCAGTTCGGGCTGCGGTTGCCGCAGTTCGGGCAACAGGAAGGGGATCCAGCGCGGGTCGGCGCTGCGGCCCATGGCATAGAGAGCGCTGGCCCGCAGCAGCGTCTCCCCATCGTAATAGGCCTGCTTGATGGCCTGATCCACCTGGGGATGGCAGGAGACGGCCAGCCCCTCCAGGGCGCGGCGACGCACTTCCAGCGCCTCCTGCGGCTGTTGGTAGACGTCCCACAACGCCGCGGCCGCGCTTTCGCCTGGCGCTTCGGGGATGTCGCCGCATTCGCTCCAGTAACAGACGCGGCCCAGGGCCAGGGCTGCGGCCGCGCGCACCGGCGCTTCGGCGTCTTGCAACAGGCGCAGATAGTGCGGCAGCAGCTGCGGCGAGTCATCCTCCCACAGGCCATCGATGGCCAGGACGCGGATGGCGGGGTCGGCATCGGCCAAGGCCCAGCGGAAGATGGCGCGGAAGTCGTATTCGACATGCTCTTCGGCCAATTCGGCCAGGGCTGCCAGCAATTCCCGCCGGAGTGCGGGCGCGAAGGTGGCCCAGGCCGTCTGGAAAACCTGCAATTCCTGGCGATCTAGATCGGAGAGAGCGATGAGCGAGCGATACACGATCTTGGCGTTCGCATCGCTCAAACTGGTCAATAAGCCGGAAAGATCACGATTCATAATTATTCTTAAAGACTGAAGATTAAAGATTAAAAACGCTCTGTGGTAAGTATATTTTTAATCATTAATCATTAATCATTTTGTACGAAAAGAGTCAATTCCACTGGAAGCGGAACTGGGTGCTGGGTGGGGAGACGGGGGAAACGGCTGTGACCTGCCCATCCTGCCGGGTGACGCGGGCCGCCTGCACATACCAGACGTAGGTGCGCCCGAATTCTTGCGGGGCCTGGCCGAACAACCATTCGGGCACGCGGAACTCGGTGACCGCGCCCAATGGATCGTTGAAACGCCAGTCGATGGCGTCGGGGGCGACGAGCACGCCGATGTAGAGCACGTTTTCGACGCCCGCCGGCAGGCCGCCGGGGTTCTGCCACTGCAAGACGACGGTATTCTCGATGCCTTTGAAGGGCGCGTTGTTGCCGGGGCTGCTCAGCACCGGCGCGGCCAGGGTGATGCTGGGTGTGGGCGTGGCTGCGGGTGTGGGTGTGGCGGTGGGGCGCCGCGGCGTGGGCGTGGGCGGGGTGTAGCCGGCGGGGGGGATGCGCAACTCCTGGTTCACCCGCAGGGTCGTGGGGTCGCTGATGTTGTTGTAGGCCAGCAGGTTGGCCACGGTCACGCCAAACTGGTTGGCGATGCCGATCGGCGTATCGCCCGGCTGCACCACGTAGACGACCGGCCCACCCGGTGTGGCCGTGGCGGGCGCAACGGCTGTGGCCGTGGCGGTCGCAACGGCGGCTGTGGCGGTCGCAACGGCTGTGGCCGTGGCGGGCGCAACGGCTGTGGCCGTGGCGGGCGCAACGGCTGTGGCCGTGGCGG
>JABWBG010000226.1 GCA_013360575.1 Caldilineales bacterium | reverse complement strand
CCTGATTTGAATTAGTCTTCTTTCAGAAGGGTACTCGTGACTGACCTTATTTCATAATCGTTGCTGGACCTCGTTCAAAAAAGTGTCCGGTAGAGAATTGTCAATTGACAATTGTCAATGATTAATGATTAATGAAATGCAACGATCGCTTATTAATCCTTAATCCTTAATCATTAATTATTAATCATTTTTGGTAGTGCGCCAGCTTGTGCGCGCGGGCAAATCGGGCTATGCTTGCCCCTGCGCGAAGCCACCACGCCCCACGCCCCCCACGCCCCCCATGACCACCGCCACAGTCCCCGCTCCCTACACATCGGCGCCCCCGACGGCTGCTCGTTCCAGCCTGCGCGGTTGGGGCGACTTCCTGCTGCTGGCCCTGATGTCCACCAACATGGCCTGGGCCATGCAGTCTGCCGGCTGGGCGCCCGGACTCGACCGTTTATACACCCTGGTGCTTCTGGCCACCATCGCCGGCGTAGCCGTGGCGCGCAGCGGTTTTGGCCGGCTCTTCGCCGCCCTCTACCAACTCGTGGTCGGAACCGCTGCCATCCTGCTCAGCCTTTCCAACCTGGCCCCGGCCGGATTGACCGGGCAGGAACAGGTCTACTTCCTGCTCGACCGCGCCTACGCCTGGATCTATAACGCCTACGCCGGCATTCCCCAGCCCGATAACCTGGTGTTCGTGCTGTGGATGGCGATCCTGGTCTGGATCCTCGCCTACAGCGCGGCCTGGGCCTATTTTCGCGATCAGCGCAAATGGCAGGCGGTCCTGCCCATCGGCCTGGCCATGCTGGTCAATCTCTATTACGGGCCTCCCCGGCTCAACGGCTACTTCGTCCTCTACCTGCTCTGCGCCATCCTGCTGCTGGTGCGGGCCACCCTGGGCGAACGGGAGATCGAATGGCGACAGGCGCGCGTGCGTTTTCCCCTCGATATCAGCTTCGATTTCATGCGCGATGGCCTGATTTTCGCCCTTTTCGTCATCTTCCTTTCCTGGATCCTGCCCTCCGCTGCCAGCGACGGCCAACTTTCCCCCATGTTCGAGCCGCTGCGCCGGCCCTGGCAGGCCTTTCAGCGGGAATGGGAGCGGCTATTCAGCACGGTCAGCTATGGCCGCGCGGTGAATGTGCCCACCTTTGGCACCACCCTTGGCCTGGGCGGCCCGCGCGAAGTCACCGATGATCTGGTGTTGGATGTAGACACGCCGGTCAATCGCTATTACCGGGGCGCGGTGCACGATTTCTATCTGCCCAACGGCGGCGGCTGGAGCCTGACGCGCGCCGCGGGCGCGCACCTGGAGGAGGAGAACGATTTCACGGTGATCGCCTGGCCGCAGCGTCAGGTGATCACGCAGACGGTGACCACCTACCTGGGGGACAGTGTGATTGTGGCCGCGCCGCAACCCCTGCGCGTCTTCCTGCCTGCGGACGCGTATCTGATCGACGCCGAGCCGGACCTGGTGCAAAACGACGCCCAGATTCCGCCCAAAGTGGAACTGGCCATGATCTTCGCCCGCGACGATCTGGCGGAGGGGGATAGCTACGTGGTGGTCAGCGCCGTGATCAGCGCCACCGAGCTGCAACTGCGCGCAGACAGCGCCAGCTATCCCGATTTTATCAGCGAGCGCTATCTGCAACTGCCGGAAACGCTGCCCGACCGCGTGCGGCAGCGGGCAGAAGAGGTGGCGGCCGGCGGGTCCAACCCGTATGACATCGCCAAGGCGGTGGAGCGGCATCTGCGCAATTACACCTACAACGACCAGATCCCCGGGCCTGCGCCTGGCCAGGATGGCGTGGATTATTTCCTGTTCGAGGAGCAGCAGGGCTATTGCACCTATTACGCCAGCGCCATGGCGGTGATGTTGCGGCACCTTGGCATCCCTGCCCGCCTGGCCACCGGCTATGCCACCGGCGAGTACCAGCCGGCCACGGGCCTCTATCGCCTGCGCAACAAAGATCTGCACACCTGGGTCGAGGTCTTCTTCCCCAGTTTCGGCTGGGTGGAGTTCGAACCGACCGCGGCGGAGCCGGTGCTGCTGCGGCCCAGCGGCGAGGATCTGGATCTGGAACGGGGGCTTAGCCCCTCTGGGCAGGCCGGCAATCTGGCAGATCTCGAGGATGAATTGCGCGATCAGTCCCTGGGGCCTGAGGCATCGTCTGACGCTATCGGGGTCATCCAATCGTTGGTCACGCGCGGCCGGGGGGTGGCGTTGCTGCTGGCCGCGGTGGTTGGCATCCTCTGGATCGGGGTGTGGAGCCTGCGCCGGCTGCGCCGGCCCGTGGGGCAACGCGCTCCCACCTTCCACAGCGTGCCGCAGGGCTTTGCCGCCCGCCTGTGGGAGAAGCTGATGCAGTGGGCGCGGCGCTTTGGCCTGGCCGACGATCCCAGCCAGACGCCGTTGGAACGGGCGGGCGCGCTCGCCGGCGCCGTGCCGCAGGCCGCGTCCGGCGCGGCGGCGCTGGCCGATCTGTACACGCGCGATCTGTTCAGCCCCCACCCCATCACGCTCGATGACGCCAGCCAGGCGCAGTTGACCTGGATGGAGTTGCGCCCGCTGCTGTGGCGCAATTGGCTCGATCGCCGTCTGCGCCTGCCTGCCGGCCTCAAACGCGCCCTGTTCCGTCAGTGAGCGCCAGGTCGCGGGCCGGCTAGACTGCGGCCAGCCACTTGGTCAGCTTTTTTTCGTTCGGCCGCGGCCCCACGTAGGCCAGGGTCAGGGCCTGGGGCCGCCATATCTGCTGCGCCAGCCGCTGCACATCCGCGGCGGTGACCGCGTCGATGGCCGCCAGCGTCTGATCCAGCGTCCACGGCTCCGTGCCTGTGGCGGCTTGCCAGCCCCACCAGGCCGCGACAGAGGAGGAATCTTCACTGGCCAATTCCATGCGGCCCTTGATGTACTCCTTGCAGTGTTGCAGCTCGTCGGCGCTGATCGGGGCCTCCTGCACCTGCCGCCACACTGCTTGAATGGCATCGAGCATCTGGTAGAGGCGGCGAGCGTCGCAGCCGCCGTACACGCCGAAGACGCCGCTGTCGGCATAGGCGGCGCGGTAGGAGCCGATGCTGTAGGCCAGCCCCAGATCTTCGCGCACCCGCTGCCACAGCCGCGAGCTCATACCATCGCCCACCAGCACATCCAGCAGACGCAGGGCAAAGCGGTCGGGCGAGTTGCGGGGCAGACCGGGCACGGCCAACTGCACATGCGCCTGATCGGTGGCGCGGTTGTGCACGCGCCAGCGGGGATGATCGGGCAGGTGCGGCGCCGGCAGAAAGGTGGGGCGGGCGGAGGCTGCCACCGCGGGGCCGAACTCTGCTGCCGCCGCCGACACCACCTCGGCCATGCCGATGGCGCCGGCCAGGGTCAGCACCATGCCGCCACAATGAAATGTGTGCTGGTGAAACGCGCGCAAGCTCTCGGCATCCAGGCCCATCACCGTTTCCGCCTCCCCGGCGATCTCGCGGCCAAGGGGGTGGTCGCCCCACAGGGCCTGGCTGCTCAACTGCGAGACGAAATCCTCCGGTTCATCCCGGTTCATGGCGATCTCTTCCAGGATCACACCCCGTTCGCGCAGGCACTCGGCGGGGTCGAGCAGGGGCTGCTGGGCCATGCCCGCCAGCAGGCTGAGGGCCTGCCGCCAATGCCGCGTCCCCACCTTCACCCACAGGCTGATGAATTCCTGGCTGGTGGAGGCGTTGAGATAGCCGCCGCGGCCCTCGATCTCATTGGCGATGGTCAGGGCCGTGGGCCAGCCCTGGCAGCCTTTGAACAGCATGTGTTCCAGAAAATGGCTGATCCCTGCCTGCGCTGCTTCTTCGTAGCGCGATCCGATAGGGATGTAGAGGCCCATGCTGACGGAGCGCACATGGGGCATGGCCGCGCACAGCACCGTCAGGCCGGCGTCCAGTTGCGCACGTTCGTAGGTTTGCAGATTCAAGGGTTATTGCCCACGCAATTGGCGGAGAATGGCTTCAGCTTCGCTGCGGGCGCGGGGGTCTTGGGCGGGGGGGCCGGCCAAAAAGGCCTCGAACTCGGCGATCGCTTCCTGCACACGGCCCTGCTCGCGGCGCAAGATGCCCAGCCCAAAGCGCGCTTCTGGCAGGGTGGGGTTGATCTCCAGGGCGCGTTGCAAGGATTGCTCCGCTGCCTCTAGATTCTGGCGCTGGATGTAGGTGGCGGCCAGCAGATAATGCGTCTCGGCATCTTGAGGCGTGATCTGCAACACCTTGCTGAACATCTCCTGGGCCTGGCTGAGCTGCCCCAACTGGTAGTATGCCACGCCCAGGTTGGAGAGGGTGGGCGTGTGGTTGGGATTGATTTCCAGCGCTTTCTCATACGCAGCCTGCGCTTCGGCCAGCCGGCCCAAACGGGTGAGGGCGTTGCCCAGGCCGAAATAGGCATCCAGACTGGCCGCGGCCGTTGCCGCGGCCTGGAAATCGGCCGCGGCTTGCTCGTAGTTGCCGCTGCTGAAAGCATTCTGGGCCGAAGTCAGCAAGGCCTGAGCATCGCCCTGATTGCCGGCATCGGGCGCGGCGCCGCAACCGGCCAGCATCAGGGCCGCAATCAACAAAAACAGCGAGAAAAGGCGTTTGTTCATCATTCACGCTCTCTGGGGTTCCAGCAGTATCACCCGTGTCTCCTCGCTGCCCAACTCGGAGCGCAGCGTTTTCAGCACCGGGATCGGCTCGGGCCGGGGCACGCCCATCTCCTTGAGGAATTTTTCTACGGGGTCAAGGTCAAGATGAAGGCCGGGCAAGGCGTAGTGCATGGGCACCACGATGCTCGGCTCTAATTCGGTGACGATCTCCACCGCTTTGGCCGCGTCCAGGGCGGCGCCGCCCCCCACTGGCAGCAGCAGCACATCCGCGCCGCTGAGCAGTTCCACCTGTTCGCGGGCGGGCAGCACGCCCATGTCGCCGAGGTGGCAGATGGTGATGTCGGGATATTCGAACACAAAGGCGGTGTTGCGCTCCCGTTGGCCCACCTCGCCTTTGTGATAGGTGGGCACGCCGGTGATGAAGACGCCGTTGACTTCGTATTCGCCGGGGCCGGCGAAGACGTGATCCGGCTTGCGCAGGGCCGCGAGGCAATTGTGGCCGGGCGCATCGTGGCTGATGGTGGCCACTTCACCGCGTAGTTTGGGCAATTCCCACCCAAATTTGGGATCGAAGGGATCGGTGATGATCGTCAGGCCGCGGGTGCGCAAACGAAAGCAGGCCAGGCCATACCAGGAGATTTCCATACGGTTTCCATGAATCGTGCGAGGGAAGGTGACCAGGAGAAGGCGCAGACCGGGCGCGCCGCCTGATGCAATGCCGGCATTATACCCGACCGCCCACGCCTGCCCAAGTTAATCGGCCATTGTCCCAGCGTCGCTGCTTGCACGCCCCTGCAAGCTGAGCAGCCAAAAGATGAATTTCGGGGCGCAGGGCGCTCAGAACAGCCGCATCTGTTCGCCGTGAGCAGTGGTGACGGCGTCGAGGCCAAGATGGGCCAGCCAGATGTCGGGATCGGTGTCGCGGTCGGCCAGCATCTCGCGCAGATGGCGGAATTTGACGAAAGTCCAGCCGCCGCTGGCGGCAGCGCTGGCCCAGAGGGGGTGATGATCGAACCGCCACTGCAACAGGCTGGCCCGGCTGCCAGGCAGGACGAGGAAACGGGAATGGCCGGGGATCAGCGCCCGGCTGCGCCAGACGCGGGGGGTGAGGGCGGTGACCGCGGCGAGGGTGAAGCTGGCCCGGCGCTGGCCCTGCCGCTGCCATTCCACCACCCAGTGCTCTGCTTCGGCCCAGTGCGCGGCCTCGAAGCCCATGGCCTGCCCCTGCGCCAGCAGGAGGTGGGCCAGTTCGGCCAATTCGGCCCGGCGGCGATCCGGTTCATCTTCGGGGCGCAGGCGCAGGCCCGCGCCGGCATCGGTGTAGGATGCGGCCACGGCCGCCAGCCAGGGGCGGTCGGGGGCCATCTCCAGGGGCAGGCGCAGGGTCGTTGCCCAGGCGAGTTGGTCGAGATCGGGGAATGCGGCCTGGCGCAACAGGGTCAGAGCGACCATTTCTGTCTGATCGCTGGCAGCGTACCAGGGATCGGGCGGATCCAGCAGCCACCACCAGGCTGTATCCCCCGGCTCCCACGGTTCGCCGTGCTCGCCCAGCACTTCGATGCCCGCGGGCGAGGCCAGGGGATCGAGCAGGGCTTCGAGGTGGCCGCGCAGTTCCGGGGTGAACTCGTAGGGGGCGTGGCGGCGCCAGGCGGCGA
>JABWBG010000016.1 GCA_013360575.1 Caldilineales bacterium | reverse complement strand
AGCGCCACTCTGGCTTTCGCCGGCTACGCGGCCAGCCGTGACCGCGGCTGGGGCAGCGATCCGGCCCTGCCGGGGGAGGATCAGGTGCGAGCCTGGCTGGCCACGACCGGCGAGGAACCCCTGCTCGACCTGATGCGCGGCAGCAACATCGGCGCGGCCGCGGCCTGGGATGAGACCCTGCATCTGTTCAGCCCTTCCGATCTGGCGCTGCTGCGGGAGCTGGGCGAGGTGACGCTGTGGTTCTCCGGGCAGAATGACGCGGACGCCGACGCCACCACCTTCCTGATCGATAATGTGCGCTTTTGCGTGGGGCTGGATCCGTTGTATTTGCCCCTGATCAGGATCAAAGATTGACGATAGACGATAGGATGGCGTCGGCGTGAAACAATAAGTTTTTTAACGCAAAGACGCAGAGTTTTTTAACGCAAAAACTCTGCGTTTCTCTGCGTTCCTTCGCGTCTTTGCGTTAAAAAACTCTGCGTCTTTGCCTTAAAAAACTCTACGCTCCAATACCGGCGAAGTCGAGAGCGCGGTTCCAGGTGGCGCGCTCGCGGCCTTCATCATCGAAGCGAGGCCCGCGCGGCGCGCTCACCCCGGGCAAGCTCAATTCTTTGGGCAACTGCGGGGGCCGAAATCCCACCAGCGCCAGCATATCGAGCAAAGAGCGCACATTCAGCCAATAGCGGGTGCCCCAAGAGCCGCGGTAATCGAGCAGCCAGGGCGCCTCGTCCAGGTGGATGCGACTGCGCCACGCGTCATAATCGAGGGTGAAATCGTCGCCGGTGGCGTAATCGACAAGATTGTAGAAGGCCATCAGGGGATACTGCCGGGCGTTGGGATAGCTGGCGTGGGAGCCTGCGGCCACGTAGACAACCGGATGCGTGCCCTGTTTTTCCACCTCGCGGTGCTGCCACGGCTTGGTGATGCGGGAGTGATGGCCAAGATAGGTGATGAATGCAGGCGGTTCGATCACGCGGTCGCCGTCGAACTTGAAGAAGAGTTGCAGGCCCTCCCAGTCCCCTTCGTGATCGTTGAACCCGCCAAAACCGTTGGCCCAGTCGTTGTACGCGTAGAAAAACCAGTATTGCAAGTTAAGATAGCCGCCATGCGCTACCATGCGGTAGTAATAGGTAAAATTGGCATGAGGCGACTGGCTTTCCTGATACGCGGCCAGAGCCGATTGACGCACATCGTCGGGCAGATGAAAGCGGGGCAGGTCTTCACGGCTGAGCCGATTTTTATTCAGGCCACGGAAGAGGAGATCGTTCCACCAGAAGAGTTTGGTCGCGTCCCTGGTCTTGTCGCTGAACCACTCGTACGCCTGCCGAGCCAGACTCTCGGACCAGGCCAGCGTCGGTTTTTGCATCCAATCGTAGAGCAGGCGCAGGGTGGCCGCGCTCCACTGTCGCACCACCTCCGCCCCTTCGAAGGGGCCGGCATCAACCGAGCGCAGGAAAGTCTCGGTGTGGCGGCGGCGCGGGGCCAGGCCCGTGGGCGAAAGCGCGCCGCGCGGCACCAGGGGCTTCTCCGCTCCCTTGGCGTGCAGGGCGCTGTAGGTCAGGAAATCGGCGACCGACATGGGATGGAAGTTCTCGCCGCGCGAGAAATGCATGATCGGCGCGTATGTGTGGTGCAGACTGGGGATAGACATGGGCTGTGACAGGACGAGAGGGTGGACGGCTGAGGGACGATCGGCGGGTATCAAGCCGCCGCACGGGCTAGACGGACAAGACGATTTGTGCTATTGTCCCCAACATCTTAGCAGATTCTTTCGCAAATGCCGATTTCGATGTCATTACGTCGCTTGTTGCTGATCAGTTGGGCGCTGGCGCTGCTTTTCTGGGGCGCGCTGGCCGCGATCGTGCATTTTTTTGCGCCCAGTCAGGTGTGGCAGGCCGCGGCGCTGGCCCTGGTGGCAGCGGCAGTGACAGCCACCACCACGCCGCTGTGGTGGCGGGTGCAGCAGCGCTTGGATGCGCAGACGCCGCAGGCCGAGCTGCCGTGGCTGGCCCTGCGCCAGGGGCTGTGGGCAGGGCTGTTTGCGGGGGTGGTGCTGTTGCTGCGCCTGCTGCAAGCGTTGGATGGGGCGCTGGTGTTCGTGTTGCTGGCCCTGTTCGTGATGTTGGAGATGCTGATTCAGCAGCGCCAGCAGCAAGCCCAGCAACCTGCGCCCCCGCCTGCCGCCGCGCCGCCGAAGAAAGCAGTCGATAAGCAATCCTTTGCCCGTGCGAACCCTGCCAAAGCGAGCAAAAAGCAAAAAAAGATCAATCATTAATCGATTGATGATTGATTAATCGAAAAACGTGGGAAGCTGCTGCGGCGGGGGCGCGGCGGTGCGGCCGAGGTGAACGTCGAGGGCGTGGGCCAGGGCGATGCGGTCATCCCAGGGATACTCGGTCTCGCCAAAACACATCGATTGTTCGTGCCCTTTGCCGCAGACGATGACCAGATCGCCGGGCCGGGCCTGCTGCAGGGCCAGTTGCATGGCCCGGTAGCGATCCGGCTCGGTCAGAGGCGCGCCGCCGGCCGCGCGACAGGCCTGTTCGCTTTCGGCGATGATGGCGGCCAGGTCTTCGGTGCGGGGATCTTCGGCGGTGAGGATGACGACGTCGGCCAGCCGCCCGGCGATCTCACCCATCATCCGCCGTTTTTGGCGGTCGCGTAATCCTGCCGAGCCGAAGACGACGAGGACGCGCCCGGACGTGAGGGTGCGGGCCGTTTCCAGCGCGGCTTGCAGGGCAAAGGGCGTGTGCGCGAAATCGACGAGGGCGGTGAACTCCTGGCCACGGTCGATGCGTTCCATACGACCGGGCACGGGCGGGGCCGCGGCCAGGCCGCGCTGGACAGCTTCGTCGGACAGGTCGAGCAGGAAGCCGGCGGCGACGGCGGCGAGGGCGTTGTAGACGTTGAAGCGGCCCACGTGCGCCAGGGTGACATCCAGCCCGCGGTGATCGCCCCAGCGGGCATGAAATTTCGTGCCGCCGGGGGTGTGCTGGATGGCGCTGGCGCGCACGTCGCCGGCGGCGATGCCGTAGCTGAGCAGGCGGGGCAGGGGAAAGCGGCTGAGGGGGCCGAAGGAGCGGTCGTCGGCGTTGAGGATAGCGGCGCGGGGTATGCCCGGTTTGCGCTCGGAGGCGGAGAGCAGTTCGAGCAGGCGGGCTTTGGCCGCGAGATAGCCGGCGTAGTCGCCATGTTCGTCCAGGTGTTCGTGGGTGATGTTGGTGACGATGGCGATGTCGTAGGCGACGCCGGCCACGCGCCATTGGCTGAGGCCGTGCGAAGTGGTTTCGAGCACGGCCCACTGGCTGCCGGCCTCAACCATCTGGCGGAGGTAGCGTTGCAGGTCGGGGGCGTCGGGGGTGGTGGTATGCAGGCCGGTGTCGAGGGCGCGGTCGCCGATCTGGGCATTGACGGTGGTGAGCAGGCCGGCGCGCAGGCCGGCGGCGTTGAGGATGCTGTGAATGAAGGCGCTGGTGGTGGTTTTGCCGTCGGTGCCGGTGACGCCGATGACGCCCATGGCCCGGCTGGGCTGGCCTTCCCAGGCGGCGCAGAGCAAACCGAGGGCGCGGCGGGCGTCGGGCGCGAGCAGGAATGGCACATCCAGGCTTTGCGGCTCTTCCCCAACCACCCCCGCGGCCCCGGCCGCGAGGGCGGCAGGAATGAAGCGGTGGCCATCGGCGCTGACGCCGCGATAGGCCACGAACAGGGCGCCGGGCGTCACCTGCCGCGAGTCGGCGGTGATATGGGTGATGGGGCGGTCGGGCTGGTCGGTGCTGAGGTCGAGCGCAGCCGCAAGCAGGCCGAGAGAAAGGGTCATGGGTAAGCTAAAAGCGGGTATTGGATATTGGATATTGGATATTGGGTATTCGGTACTAATGGGAAAAACCTAAAGATTTTTAAAATCTTTAGAGTTTCATGTTTTCGTTAATATCTAATACCCAATACCTAATATCCACTATAAAATAACAAAAATCATTCGTATTTGAGTGCTTTCAGTGGATCCAGCGTGGCGGCGCGCAGGGCGGGATAGATGCCGCTGATCAGCCCGACCAGGGTGGCAAAAAGAATCGTGATCAAGATCAGCCACAGCGGCGTGTAGACGATGTCGGCATCGGCAGGGCCGAAGGGATTGCCGCCGCCGCTCTGCTGCATGTAGCTGAGTGCCACAAGATTGCCCAGCCGGCTGAGGCCCCAGCCCACGCCCGCGCCCACCAGCCCGCCCAGCAGGCCAATCGAGGCCGCCTCGCCCAAAAAGATGCTCATCACATCCCGGTTGCGCGCGCCCAGGGCCTTCATCAGCCCAATTTCGCGCGTGCGTTCGAGGATGGCCATGCTCAGGGTGTTGATGATGCCAAACGCAGACACCAGCAACGCGATGGCGCCAATCCCGCCCAACACCGCCTGCAAGATGGTGAAAAAGCTGTTGATCGATGCCAATGCGTCCATCGCTGAATAGGCCTGATATCCCAACGCCCGGATCTGCTCCTGAGCAGCAGCGACCTCGCGCGTGCTTTGGGCCACGACAATGGCCTGGTTGTAGCCCTCGCGCGTGCGGTCGATGCGCTTGCCCGTGAACCATTCATTCAGCTTTTGCACCTCGCGCTGCGGGATGAAGACTTGATAATCGCTCTGTCCGCCCTCTTTCAGCACCCCCACCACGCGCAGGCGCAGGGTGCGCTCGCTCATCTCGCCGGTTTCGCTCCAGCGCTGGGCTACCAGGATGATGGTCTCGTCCAACAGGTTGGAGATGGGAACATTGCTACCCCGGATCGGGTCGTAGAAGTTCTCATGCACGCGGGCGCCGACCACCATCTGCCCGGAAAGGAGCGAGAGCTCGCCCTGCACGATTTGCATGCCCAAAGCGGCCATATCGTCCAGAGAAATGCCCATGATCTGGCTCCAGCCCACCGCCCGGCCCAGCTTCATCTCCACCCCGCCCATCAGCTCTTCCGTGGGGATGACGGCAGCCACGCCAGGTACGCCGCGCAGTTCTTCCAGCCGCTGCTGCGTGAGCCCGCGCGGCTTGTTGCCCTGGCCGCCCCCCTGCTTGCCCGGCGCGCCCCCTGGCTCTGTGACCATGACAGGAATGTCTGACATCTCGGACGGCATCACGTAGATTTTCTTCAGTTCGCCGATATCGCCCAGGGATGAGATGGCGCTGCGTTGCAGGCCCGCGCCCAGGCTGACCAAGACCAGCACCGCTGCCGCGCCGATCACGACGCCGAACGCGGTCAGCGCCACCCGCCCGCGCATGCGGTTGAGATTGGCCCAGATCAGGCGGAGGAGATCACGCGTAGACATGTATTCAGTGGTCAGTATTCAGTGGTCAGTGTTCAGTGGTCAGTATTCAGTATTCAATGTTTGATATTCAATACTCAATAATCTTTATTCATTTATTTTTCTTACGCAATTCAAACATTGCTTACCGCTTACTGAATACTGAATACTGAATACTGACCACTGAATACTGACCACTGACTCACCGCGCGCTGCCGAGGCCGAGGAGGCCGCGGAGGAGGCGCAGGAGGAAGGGGCGGGGCGAAGGCTCTGGCTCGACCGGGGGCAGGCCCCCGTCGGGGCCCAACGGCTGCTCAGGTTCGGGGAACAGGTTTTCATCGACCGGAAAGCTGAGCGCGTCTTCGTAGGTTTTGATCTGATTGAAGTCATCGACGTACTCGATCCGCACGATCAGCCGCGCTTCGCCAGGCGTCAGGGTCATGCCCGTAGCGTCGACGGTGGCCGAGGAGCCGCTGTCGATGGGCCCGACATAGTGCGATTGCGCCTGCACGTCCAGATTATCGCCGCTGAAAGTGATGGTGGTGCTGTTGAATCGGCTGCGGCCGATATTCAATATCTCGATCGGCAGATCGATAGGCTGGCCGGCAAAAACCTGGCCGATGGGCCGGTAGAAATTGAGCAGCAAGCGCGGCGCCGCCACCACTTGCAGGCTGATCTGTTCGGTGCGCGAGATTTTGGCGTCTTTTTCATCGATATAATCGATACTGACCTCGGTCACATAAACACCGGAGGCGGTGGCGCCGCTGGTGATGAAGGGGATGGAGACTTCGGCGGTTTCGGCGGCAGGGAGGCGGGCGAGGAAGCGGACATTGCCCGTGCCCAGGGGGGCCACGTCGATGCTGCTGGTCTGATTACGGGCGCTGCCCATCTCCACCGTCACCTGGCGGGCCGCGGCCCCGCCCACATTGCGCACATGCAGCGTCAGTGTGAAGGGCGCGCCGGGGGAAAGGGTGGGCGGAGTCACCTGATAGGTATCGATGATGACGAGCGGCTGCGGCGACGGCTGCGGCTGGGTCACGGCCCCGACCTGGAGGGCGATGCTCTGCTGGCTGCTGGTGTGCTCGCCTGCCCAGTTGTCATAGTCGAGGATGAGGGGGTGGACATGCAGCCCGGTTTCGGTGCTGCGGTCCGCCACCAACTGCAGCGCGGTCTGGATGGTTTCCTGCCAGCCGATAGCCCCCACCGCCGTCACATTGCCCGACCCCACAGGTGCGAATTTGCTGGGCGAGCCGTTGGTGAGGAGGATGTTGCGGGCGGCGCCTGTGCCGGAATTGTGCAGGGTGAGGGTGAGCGTGAAGGGATCGCCCGGCCTGGGCAGAGCAGGGTCGGTAGCAAAATTTTCGATCACGATCTGGGGGCGTCCGGCTTTGACCGCCACCGTGGGCGTGGGGGTGAGGATGGTCACGCCCACGACTTCCTGTCTGGTGTAGCTTTCACCGCCGGCATCTTCGTAATCAAGGGCGATGGTGATGCTGTGCGCGCCCCCCTCGATGCTATCGGCGGCGCGCAGGCGCTGGGAGATGACGCCATGTTCATCCGGTTGCAGGCTGGGCACATTTTTCACGCTGCTGCTGCCTTCGGGGATGAAGCCGGCCCCGGAGAAGCTGACGAAGATATTCTGCGCCCCGGCGCTGCCCACGTTGTGCAACTCTACGAACAGTTCGAACACGCCGCCAGGGGGCACGGGCGCAGGCTCGGCCCGGCTGCTGCGCACGAAGATGTAAGGCTTTGGCCCCTCCTGACCACGCGCAGGCAGGGCGGGTATCATCGTAAAAACAAGGATAAGCGCAAAAATTAGAGATCGTCTCATGGCTTTGGTATTAAAAGAATATTGGGTATTGGATATTAGGTATTGGATATTGGTTATTGGGTATTATTGGTTAAATTCGACATCTTGTAAAATCAATACCTGATATTCAATAACGAATACCCAATACCCAATACCCAATATCAAACATTTTCCACAATCAACCCATCTTTCATGTGCACGATGCGGCCGGCGTAGGCGGCCACGGCGGGGTCATGCGTGACGATGAGCAGGGTGAGGTTCGATTCGCGCTGGGCGCGCAGCAGCAGGGCCATGATCTCGGCCCCGGTGTGCGAATCGAGATTGCCGGTGGGTTCGTCGGCCAGGAGGATGCGCGGCAAATTGCTGAGGGCGCGGGCAATGGAAACGCGCTGCTGTTCGCCGCCGGAAAGCTCGGTGGGTTTGTGATCGATCCGCGCTTTCAGTCCCACCGCTTCCAGCAAATAGCGGGCGCGGCGCTGGCGTTGACGTGGGGAGACGTTGGCGAACATCATGGGGAATTCGACATTCTGCAATGCCGTCATTGTGCTGACCAGATTGAAGCTCTGAAAAATGAAGCCAATGGTGCTGCGGCGATACGCGGCCAGTTCATTTTCGTCCAACTGGCTCACTTCTCGCTCGTTCACCTGCAAACTGCCGGCGCTGGGCCGATCCAACCCACCGATGACGTTGAGCAAGGTCGATTTGCCGGAGCCGGAGGGGCCCATCACGGCCACGCAGTCGCCGGCAGCAACCGCCAGATCGACGCCGGCCAGGGCGTGAACCTGATTGCGGCCCATGCTATAGGTTTTACGCAGACCTCGAGCCTGGATCATGGCTCAGAAGCCTCCGGTCATGCCGCCGAAGAGGAGAGGGAGAAAGGCGGGAAGGAGGGTCAGCCCGGCGTAGAAGAGGATGACGATCAGCGCCTTGCCCCGGCTGAGACCGCCGGCGATCAGTCCCACCAGCAGCAGGCCCAGGAACCACAGGGTGTAAAGATCGATCCGGCCCAGGAAAAGGGAAAGGGCCGTGGGCGCAGCGCTCCCGCCGCCGGCAACGGCAGACACCATCCCGCCTCCGGCGACGAGATTGCTGTCTGCCGTGGATGCGGCCAGCCCCGAAAGCCCCGACCCCTCGATCAGCGAGTGGGAGAGGCGCATGTACAGCATCTGCACGGCATCGCGCAGGATGAGGGGAAAGCCGGCCCAGGCGCCGACGCGGTACAGCCCGGCGAAACCCTGCCGCCCGCCGAAAAGCATGCTGCCCAGGTGGAGGATGCCCGCCCGCGCCAGCCAGCCCAGCACAATGCCTGCCAGCCCGGCCACCAGGGGCAGTGTGATCACGGCGGAAAGGGGGGGTTGGTGAACCTCGAAGGCTTCGGGGGACAAAGATTCGCGCATTTCGGGGGGCATGTTGGCCATGCTCTCTTCCTGCATCTGTTGCTGCTGCGCTATCTGCTGCTCGATTTGCAAAGGGCCGGCCACGAGCACACGGCCGATCAAGAACGCCGCCGCCAGCAGCAGGGGGATCAGCCACACCCAGCCCGGCCCGGCAGCCACCGCGGCCAGCGTGGCCCGCGGCCGCACCCAGATGCCGAGCAGCAGCTTGAGCAGGTTAGGTCGCGGCGCTTCCGGCGGCGCCGCAGCAATAGCTTCAGGGTCGAGCGTCAGAGACATGGGGGCGTAATGCGTAAAACGTAAAACGTAATGCGTGCTGTGTGGACCAATCTACCAATCTACCAATCTACCAACCAACCAACTAACCAACCAACCAACTAACCAATCACCCTAAAACCGAATTGCCGTCCAATCGGTGCCAAAGAGGATGGAACAGGCAAAGATCAGGAAAAGGCAGAGGAAGATGAAACCGCAGCCGCAGCCGCTGATCGAACAGCCTTTGCCGAAGCCGAAGTTGTCTTGCAGCCAGTCAAAGATCCAGGTGAGGAAAGCGAGTTTGAGAATGCCGGAAAGACAGCCGGCGTCGCGATCGTCCATGACAGCTCCATTGAATGTAGAGGAATCTCGCCGCCATTATAGCGCAGGCAGCAGCGCCAGAAAAGAGACCTTGCATGGCCGCGATCCTGGTCGGGCGCTGTGCGGCATGTTTATTTCACAGCGGGCCGTGCGTGGCATCTATCTCTGCCAACCGTTTGCGCAAATCCAGCCCTTTTTCAGGCTGGAACGGGCCGCGGGCGCGCCACCACACCGCGCCCGCGCGGTCGATGAGTAGGGCATAAATCGTCTCGACATCCTCGATCTCCAGCGCTTGCAAGAATGCATTCATGTCAACATACAAGGTCATCGTGCGCTCGCGGGCCGTGCTGTTGCGGATGCCGGCGCGCATGCCCTCGTTGATGAACAACTGGGCCAGGGAATTGCGCGCCGAAATCGTGGGGAATTCGTAATACTTGACCCCGCCCGCGGTCTCTGCCTCCAATGCTCTGGCGAAATCCAGCCAGGTGTCGACCAAACCCTGGTGCCACTGCCGAAACGCGATCAGCGCCAGGTTGAAACGCCCTTCCAGATCGGTTGGCGCCGTCAGGCGCTGGCGCTGGAGATTAGCGGTGGGGATGGCAGGAAAATGCATGTTGGACGCCACGGTAGAAAAAAGCCCACTCCGGGGGAGCGGGCTTTTCGTCACGATTTAATGATTCATGATTCATTATTGATGATTAAAAGTCTCTCTCGTACACGACGCTTTAATCCTTAATCCTTAATCTTTAATCTTTAATCTTTAATCATTTTTCAAGAACAGACTGCGGTGGAATGAATCATGCCCGATCAAGATTACATCCCCGATACCAGCACCATCTCGACGGAACGGCTGATCCAGGTAATGAAGGGTTGGGCGGCGATGCCGATCACCAGCACCATGATCCCGCTGATCGCCAGGGCGGCGCTGAGTCCGGCGGCCACAGAAACCGGCTTCTGCTCTTCGCTCTCGACAAAGAACATGGCCCGCACGATGTTCAGATAGTAGAACGCGGCCACCACGGCATTGACCGCGGCAATAGCGGCCAGCGTCAGCAGGTTCCGTTCGACCACGGCGGCAAAGACGAAGAACTTGCCGAAGAACCCGGCCAGGGGCGGAATGCCTGCCAGCGAGAGCAAGAACAGGGTCATCCACAGCGCCAGGGCCGGCGCCCGTTTGATCAGGCCATTGTACGCGGCCAGATCGACGCTGCCGCTGTGCTGTTCGATGGCCATCACCACCAGGAACGCGCCGATGTTGGTGAAGAGGTAAGCCAACAGGTAGATCAACAGGCCGCCGACGCCGTCGAAATCGCCGCCCGGATTCAGCGCGGCCAGCCCCAGCACGATATATCCGGCCTGAGCGATGGAGGAATAGGCCAGCAGCCGCTTGAGGTTGGTCTGCTTCAGGGCCACCAAGTTGCCCAGGGTCATGGACAGGATGGCCAGACTGCCGAGGATGGCGGTCCAATCCGCGACCAGATTGGGCAGGGCCACCATGAACACCCGCCCGGCCACGGCAAAGCCCGCGGCCTTGGACGCGGTGGAGAGGAACGCAGTGATCGGCGTGGGCGCGCCCTCGTAGGTGTCGGGCGCCCACTGATGGAAGGGCACGAGGCTGGCTTTGAAGCCGAATCCGGCCAGCAGCAGGATGATGGCGGCGATGCCCAGCAGTCGTTGATCGCCCTCCGCGCTGAACAGTGCGCCCACCGTGGCCAGGTCCACCGAGCCGGTGGCGCCATACAGCAGGGAGATGCCGTAAAGCATCACCGCGCCGGCCACGGCCCCGTACAGGAAATACTTCACGCCCGCTTCCTGCGAGCGCAGATCCTGCCGGAAATAGCTGGCCAGGATGTAGGAGGTGATGGAGAGAAACTCGATGCCCAGATAGACCATCACCAAGTTGGTGGCGCTCACGGCCAGGCTGATGGCCAGGGCCGCGAAAACCAACAGGGCGTAGTACTCGCCGAGGTAGCGGCTCTTCCCGCGCATGAAGCTGATCGAGGCCAGGATCACCAATCCCACGCTGACGATGGCCAACGCCTTGAAGAAAAGGCTGTAGGGATCGATGGCCAGGGTGAAGGCCTCGACCGTGCTGGTGCCGGCGAACGCCAGCAGCAGGGTGGCGACCAAGGCTCCGCCCAGGCCCAGCAGGGCGATGGTGGCCGCGGTGCGGCCTTCATCCCGCCGGCGCATGGCCAGATCCACGCTCACCACCACAAAACCGGTCAGCGCCAAGATCAGCTCAGGAGAAAGAAGCTGCAAAATGTCCAATGCGTTCAAGATGAGGCTCCTGTTGATCAGTTGGGTTGGTTGGTTGGTTGGTTTGTTGGTTGGTTGGTTTGTTGGTTTGTTGGTTAGTTTGTTGGTTAGTTTGTTGATTTGTTTGTTTGTTGGTTAGTTAGTTAGTTGGTTGGTTGGTAAGGTTTCCCGTCTACCAACTAACAAACTAACCAACTAACCAACTAACCAACTAACCAACCAACCAACTAACCAACTAACCAACTAACCAACTAACCAACTAACCAACTAACCAACTAATTTACCAATCTACCGAGAAGTGCAACGGCGGTGGTGTTGAAGAAGTTGAGGACGGGGGCGGGGTAGATGCCGAGCAGGATCATCAGAGCCACCAACGGCCACAGCGTGACCTTCTCGAAGCGCATCATGTCGGTAGGCCCGTCCGCGTGCTCGCCGGCGCCGGTGCTCCAGTGCGTCAGTTTCTTGGCGTCATATTCGCCCAGGAACACACTCTGGATGATGCGGTAGAGGATGTAGGCGGCGGTGATGACGATGCCGATCACGCCGACCGTGGCCAGCACCGGCACGATGCCAAAAGCGCCGCGGAAGGTGAAGAACTCGGCCCAGAATCCGGCCAAACCGGGCAGGCCCAGCGAAGCAAAGCCGGCAAACATCATCGTGGCATAGAACACAGGCACCACGCTGCTCAGGCCGCCGAATTGCGCCAGATCGCGGGTGTGCGCCCGCTCGTAGATGACGCCGACCAGGAAAAACAAGGCCCCGGTGATGATGCCGTGCATGAACATCTGCAAGGCCGCGCCGTTGATGGCCATGGCAGCGTTGTTCAGCATGCCCTCGCCGCCATTGCTGTTCAGGGCGAAGGCCGCGGCCCCGATGCCCAGCATCACATACCCCATGTGGCTTACCGAGGAGTAAGCAATCAGCCGTTTGAGGTCGGTCTGGGCCAGGGAGACGAAGGCGCCGTAGACGATGCCGATCACGCCCAGCAGGGCCACCACCCAGCCGAAATAGGCGAAGGTCTCCGGGAAGATGGGCAGGAGGATGCGCAGGAAGCCATACGCGCCCAACTTGAGCAACACGCCGGCCAGGATGACGGAGCCGGCCGTGGGCGCGGCGGTGTGGGCATCGGGCAGCCAGGTGTGGAAGGGGAAACTGGGCACTTTGATGGCGAAAGCCACGAAGAAAGCCCAGAAGCTGAGCGTGGCCGCCAGGGTGCCGGCGGCCCACACACCCTTCTCTGCCGCCTCGATGATGTCGAAGGTGCCGGCGCTGAGGTAGATGCCGATAATCGCCAGCAGCATGAACACCGACCCGGCCAGGGTGTAGAGGAAGAACTTGATGGCGGCGTACTGCGGGCGATCCTTTTGCTGGCCCCAGATGCCGATCATGAAGTACATCGGCACCAGGCCGATCTCCCAGAACACGTAGAACAGGATCAGATCGAGCGAAACGAAGACGCCGAACATGCCGGTGGACAGGAAAAGAAAGAGCGCGAAGAACTCCTTGACCCGCTTTTTGATGGTGCGGGCCGAGTAATAGAGGCCCAGGGTGGTCAGCAGCGCGGTCAGGAAGATCAGGGGCACGCTCAGGCCATCCGCGCCGATGTGGTAATGGACATCGAGCGCCGGAATCCAGGGCAACTTCACCTCGTAGGCCATGTCGCCGGCTCCGCGGGCCACAAAACCAACCCAATAATCCACCGCCAAGAAAATGGACAGGGCCAGGGGCAGCAGGCTCCACCAGGTGGCGAAGCGCTTGATGCCCCTTTCATTTTCTTTGGGCATGAACATGACGACAATCGTTCCCACCAGCGGCAGAAAGACGATCAAAGTCAACACGAGATTGCGTAGCAAATCCATTGAATCTCCTCCTCGGGGTATTGTTTGCGGAGATGACTGATGATGATGATCGAGAAGCCGGCTACCAACGCAGGGGGAGCAGCCAGCCGGATGTCTTAGACAAACTGGGCCAGACCCAGGAGCACAAGGACGGTCAGCAGCAGCACCAGCAGGTAGTTCTGCGCCTGGCCGGTTTGTAAGAGGCGCAGGGCCGAGCCGGCGGCGCTGGCAACGAGGCCGGCGCCGTTGACCGCGCCATCGATGATCGGCTCATCCACAAAGCGCCGCAGCGCGCCCGACAGCCAGCGGCCAAAACGCCCCACGCCATCGACAATGGGGTCGATCAGCCATTGATCGTCGAAGCGGAAGCTGATCTGCGACAGCCACTTGGTGAAGCGCACGATGGTGGCTGCGTACAACTCGTCGAAGTAATATTTGCGCTGCAAGATGGTGTAGACCGGGCCAAGCAGCCGGGCCACGGGGTCTTGCTGGCCTGTTTGCAGGGGCCGGCGGCCATAGACCAGCCAGGCCAGGAAAATGCCGCCCAAGGCCACCACCAGGGAGACGCCGAGGGCAAAGCTGCTGAAGACCTCTTCGGCGTGCAGCCCGTAATGCTCGGCCTGACCCTTCATCAACGAGCCGAAGGGGTTGTTGAGGAGGCCGCCCAGCCCAGGGAAGATGGAAGGGATGCCCACCCAGCCGCCGGCCACGGCAAAGATGGCCAGCAGCATCAGAGGCAGGGTCATGGCCGACACGCTTTCGGGCGCGTGGGCCGCGGCCTCGGTGCGGGGCTGGCCGAAGAAGGTGAGGAAGACAGCGCGGAAGGTGTAGAAAGCGGTCAACAGCGCCGCCGCAGCCAGCGTCCAGAAGACGAGGGTGTGGCCGTTGACAAAGGCATCGGCCAGGATCTCATCCTTCGACCAGAAGCCGGCAGTGAGCAGGGGGAAGCCGGAGAGGGAGGCAGCGCCGAGGATGAAAGTCCAGCCGGTGCGGGGCATGCGCTTGAGCAAGCCGCCCATGTTCAGCATATTTTGCGGGTCGAAATAGGCGCCGTGGCCGTGGCCATCATGATCATCGTGGCCGTGGCCGTGCGCGTGGGCGTGATGGTGGCCATGCTCGACGCCATGAATGACCGAGCCGGAGCCGAGGAACAACAGAGCCTTGAAAAAGGCATGGGTGAGCAGATGGAAGATCGCCGCCACCCAGGCGCCGATGCCCAGGGCCGCAAACATGTAGCCCAATTGCGAGATGGTGGAGTAGGCCAGCACCTTTTTGATGTCGTTCTGCGCCAGGGCGATGGTGGCGGCGAAGATGGCCGTGAACGCGCCGATGAAGGCCACGAAGGTCATCGCCCCATTCTCGCCATGATGATCCGCCGCGAACAGGGGCAGCATGCGCACGATCAGATAGACGCCGGCAGAGACCATGGTGGCGGCGTGGATGAGGGCGCTGACCGGGGTGGGGCCTTCCATGGCATCGGGCAACCACACGTGCAGGGGGAACTGGGCCGATTTACCAATGGCGCCGAAGAAGATCAGCACGGAGATCAGCACGGCCCAGGAGACTTCGCCAAACAGGGGCAGGGTCACGCTGGCCTCGGCGAGGTGATGCAAGGTTTCTGCCGCGAAAATGTACTGGAAATTGAGGTCGCCGGCCTGGATGAAGAGGAAGATCAGGCCCATCATCAGCAACACATCCCCCACGCGGGTGGTGAGGAAAGCCTTCAATCCCGCCTCTTTGGGGGTGATCTGTTTGGGATCGGGATATTTTTTCTCGTACCAGAAGCCGATCAAAAGGTAGGAGCACAATCCCATGATCTCCCAAAAGATGAAGAGCATGAGCAGGTTGTTGGCCACCACCAGCCCCAACATGCCGGTGGCAAAGAGGGAGATGTAGGCAAAAAAGCGGCTGTAGCGCGGGTCCAGGCCATCTTTGTTCAGGGCCGCAGCCAGATGGCCGGGAAAGGTCATGTAGCCGGAGCTGTAGATGAAGATCATGGCCAGCACGAACCCGACCATGAATAACATCCCCGCCGTGACCGCGTCCACAGTCACGCCCATGCTGAAGAGGGTCGTGCCCGTGGGCAGCCAGGGCACCGCCACATCGAAGGGATGCTCGATGAACTCGGGCTGCACGAAGAAGGCAAAGGCTACCAGCCAGGCCAGCGCCCAGGAGATGAGGATGGCGCCAATGGCCACGTTGGAGCTGAGCCGTTTGTTCTTGTTGGTGAAAAGGATGATGGCGAAGAAGGCCAGCAAGGGGGGCAAGGGCACGAGCCAGGCCAGGTTGAGGAAGGTAGGTGTCATAGCGTGACCTCGTTGCTGAGTCGAGCGAACGTGGCGTCAGTCGATGGGGGGGCGGCGGTGTTGGAACCAGGCATTGGCCAGGAGAAATCCCAGGACAAGGCCGACAAAAGCGAGTAACAGGCTTTGCCAATCTTGCCGCAACCCCGCGGCGCGGCTGAGGGCAATGGCAAGGATGGCGGCAAGCAGGCTGAAGAGGAGGGTGAGGGTTTGTTCGCGGCGGGCGATCCGGGCCTGATGGTAGATCTCTTGGATGTTGCCATAGTCGGGGGCGACGCGCAGGATCTCTTTGGCGTAGTGAACGGCCCCGCTGTAGCGGCCCTCGGCCATGCGCTGCTCGACCAGGGCATACACAGTCGCCAATTGCTCTTCCAGGCTGCCGCTGAGCTGCGCTTTGGCCATGGCCGGAGATTAGCCTTTCATCAGATCCAGCGCATCCACCTGAATGGTGCGGCGGCTGCGGTAGATGGAGATGATCAGGGCCAGACCGACGGCCGCCTCCGCCGCGGCCACGGTGAGGACGAAGATGGCGAAGATCTGCCCGGTCAATTCGGCAGGGTGGATAGCCCGCCAGAAGGCCAAGAGATTGATGTTCACGGCGTTGAGCATCAATTCCACGCCCATGAGCACGGCGACGGCATTGCGCCGGGCCAGCACACCAAAGAAACCGATGCTGAACAGCGCCGCCGCCAGAATGAGATACCAGGATAGGGGGATGACCACTCTGTTTCCTCCTCGCAATCGTTCATCACGCGCATATAAGCGCACTTCTGAACAGAGAACGGATGATAAAAACGTTACGTTGGTTAGCTGTGGCGCTCGCGGGCGATGAGGATGGCTCCGACCAGGGCCACCAGCAGCAGGATCGACGCTACTTCGAAGGGGATGACATACTCGGTCACCAACCCGGCGCCGATGAGGGCGATGGCGTCTTCGGGCACGGGCTGGGCAGTCGAGCCGAAATCGACGCGGCTAAACAGCCAGGCCAGGGCCGCAAAGAGCAGGGCCGCGCCCAGGGCGGCAAAAGCCCACTGCCGGTTCATCGGGCTGCCGTTCTGCCCGGTGACGCTGCGGCTGAGCATGATGGCGAAGATGATCAGGGTGGCAATGGCGCCGATGTAGATGATGATCTGCGCCACGCCCACAAACTCCGCCTCGAGCAGGAAGTAGATCACGGCTACGCCGGCAAAGGAACCCACCAGGAACAGGGCGGAATGGAAAATGTTCCGGGAGGTGACGGTGCCCAGGGCCATGCCCAGCGTGAACACCGCCATGATCAGGAAGAGTGCTTGCTGTGCCATAGAAAAATCCTTACAAGCGGGGGAGTTCGGGGGCGAAAGCACGTTTGCCGGCGCCGACAGAGCGTTTCTGCGCCCGGCTCACCAGCGCCAGGGTTGCCAACAGGATGACCAGGTTCAGGCCCAGCAAGGCCACACCCTGCACCGGCTGGGGCAGACCCAGTTTCAGCGTTACCGCCACGGCGATGAACAGGAGCAGCGCCATCGGCACCAACACCTTCCAGCAGAAACTCATCATCTGGTCGATGCGCAAGCGGGGGAAGGTGGCCCGCACCCAGGCCTGAATGAAGAAGAGGAGAAGGGTCTTGGCGATGAAATAAATCACCCCCAGGGCCGGGATCTGCGCCACAAATGGCCCTTGCCACCCGCCCAGGAAGATGGTGGCGCCCACAGCCGCCAACACCCAACTGTTGAGGAAGAAGGCCAGATAGAACCAGGCGAATTTCATGCCCGAATATTCGATGTTGAACCCGGCCACGATCTCCGACTCCGCCTCCAACAGGTCGAAGGGGGCGCGTTCCCCCTCGGCCAGGGCGGCGATGAAGAAAATCAAGAAGGCGGTCGGCAGCGTCCACACATACCACCCCAACCCGAACCACCCTCCCTGCGCCTCTGCCAGACCATTCATGCGCATGGTGCCCGCCACCAACACCGGGATGAGCATGGCCATGACCAGCGGGATCTCATAGCTGAGCAACTGCGCCACCACGCGGAAGCCGCCCACCAGGGCATATTTGTTGTTCGATGACCACCCCGCCATCAACGCCGCCATGGCCCCAACCGAGCCGATCGCCATCAGGTAGAGCACGCCGATATTGACATCGGCCCCGATCACACCGTTGGCAAAGGGAATGACGGCCATGGCCATCATCACCTGGAATACGGCCAACGCCGGAGCCAGGTTGTAGGTGACGCGATCCGCCTCCAGGGGGGTGATGTCTTCCTTGGTCAACAGCTTCAGCACATCGGCCACCATTTGCAACAGGCCATACGGCCCCACCCGGTTGGGCCCCAGCCGATCCTGCAAACGCGCGGCCAGCTTGCGCTCGATCCAGATCAGGGCAATGGCCAGGGTGAGGGCGAAGATCAGCAGCAGCAGCGCGCCCACCACCCAGTTGATCAGGCTGATGATGCCGGGCGCAAGACCGGCGCCGGCCAGCATGTTGTTGAACCAGACGCCGATGAGACGCAGATCAAGTTGCGATAGATCCATAAAAACACTCCACCTTGCGTGAGATGGGATGATTAAAAAAAGCTACGATGCAAAATCCCCAAAAAATAGCAGCCGATCTGGCGATCTACTGCCACTCCAGCGCCTTTTTCCTCCAGGCATAGAGCAGGCCATCGGCCAGCAGCACCACGAAGAGGATGACGTAGAAGACCTGCATCATGTCCAGCCGCTGAAACGCCACGGCAATGGGGAAGAGGAACATGATCTCGACATCGAAAACGACGAAAATCAAAGCAAAGAGATAGTATTGCGCCCGAAATTGCACCCAGGTATCGCCGATGGTCTCGACGCCGCACTCGTAGACCGAGTTTTTGATCGGGTCGGGACGTTTGGGGCGCAGCAACCAGGCGACGCCTACGCCGACAAAGGGAAAGATCAGGGCAATGAGGGCGAGTGCACCGATCAAGCCATAGTGCTCGAGCATGAAGCTCCTCCTCTAGATGCGTCGATGAGCAAAAGAAAAGGCGCCGTTTACGACACCTTTTGCGATTGATGAGGGTCCTACCAGAAGATGGGGGCGATTATAGCACAGGGTCGCGGCCAAGGGAAGTTTTTCACATGCCAGCGTAGAGACAAAGCCGCGAGGGCCGGCGCTGTACGACGCCGGGCAGTGTAGCATGTCTGGGCGCAGTCGCCAAGCGCCTGCCCCCCTGTTGCATTTCGCTTCGCCTCTTCTGCCCCCGTCGTGCTACAATCTGGCGCACCCTGTCTGTTCGCCATCCGCATGCCCATCGATCCGCGCACTTCTCTTCCCCCCTACCAGGTCGGCCCCGATCAGTTCGAGACCGACGCGGCCCGTATGCAACAGGCCCTGACGCGCTACGACGAGGGCAAAGGTCTGATCCGCGGGGACCCGCGGCAGCGCCCACGCTGGCTGCATCCTCTGCCTGCCGAACCTGCGCCCGCCTTTCGCTTGTTGCAATCCAGCCCCGAACAGTTGCAGCGCCTGCACGCGTTCCTGGCCGCGGCCCCGCTGGAGGTGGAGATCGGCAGTGGGCGGGGCGAGTTCATCCTCGATTGGGCAGCGCGCCACCCCCAGCACCACTTTCTGGCCTTCGAGGTGCGTTGGAAACTGCTGCAACGCATCGCCCGCAAAGCCGAGAAGGCAGGGCTGGCCAACCTGTGGGTCTCGGATGATGACGCCCGCTACGATCTGCCCCGCTTGCTGGCGCCGGATAGCATCGCCGCCTGCCACATCCTCTTCCCCGATCCCTGGTGGAAGCCCAAGCACCAGCCCCGGCGGCTATTCACGCCCCCCTTTGTGGCGGCGCTGGCGCGGCTGTTGCGGCCTGGCGGCCTGCTGCGAGTCGCCACCGACGTGCCCGGCTACGGCGCCCACATCGCGCAGTTGCTGCACGACCATCCCCATCTGCATCCGGCTGATCCCGCTGCCATCGCGCTCTATGCCGCTGCCCTGCCCAGCTCGCGCCAGGCTTTCTGCGACGAGATCGGGCGGCCCTATACCTTCTATTACTTCACCAAATCCTCACTCCTGGAGACCCCATGACCCGCACCATCATTCACACCGAACACGCCCCCGCCGCGGTTGGCCCCTATTCGCAGGCCGTGCGCGGCGGCAACTTCCTCTTCACTGCCGGGCAGATCGGCCTGGACCCGGCCACCGGCGTCCTGCGCCAGGGCCTGGAGGCGCAGACGCAACAGGCGCTGGCCAATCTGCAAGCGATTCTGGCCGCGGCCGGGGCCACGCCCGGCGATGTCGTCAAGACCACCCTCTTCCTCACCGACATGGCCGCGTTCGCCACGGTGAACGGCATCTACGGCAGCGTCTTCGGCCAGAACCCTCCTGCCCGCTCCACGGTAGCTGTGGCGGCCCTGCCCCTGGGCGCGCTGGTCGAAATCGAAGCTGTGGCCCTGCTGCCTGCCGCCGTCTGATCCCCCCACGCAATTTGGCAGGGTAATCCGTTTGCCTTTTAAAAACAGGCGCGCTATACTTCCTTCTCCAATCAACTGGAGGATACCGCTCTCATTTATGAACAACTCTCAAACAACTCTTGAAACGCTCGAAATGGAGGTGGACGCAGACGTCTCCTTTTCCGACACCGAAGATGCTCCCCCTGCGTTCGACCTGGACCACGAGGACATCCCTGCCGGCGTCCACCCCATGGAACTGCTCCTCAGCGAGGACACCTATAACTTCCGCGAACTGGAAGTGGGTGACAACATCGAGGGCGTGATCGTGGGCATGCGCGAGGGTGAAGTCCTCGTCGACATCGGCTCGAAATCAGAAGGGGTGATCCCCGCCCGCGATCTCGACCGCGTCGATCCTGAAGTGCGCGCCAACTTGAAGGTCGGCGATACCATCTACATCCAGGTGGTGCGGCCCGAAGGCCGCGAAGGCCATGCCTGGCTCTCCCTCTCCCGCGCCCTGCAAGAATATGACTGGAAGCGGGCGGAAGAATTGATGGAATCGCAAGATGTCTTCGAAGGAGAAGTCGGCGGCTACAACAAAGGCGGGGTGATTGTCTTCATCGGCAAGGCCCGCGGCTTTGTCCCCGCTTCCCAACTGGTCAGCGTCGAAGGTCGTCGCCAGCGAGACAATGACGAGCGCTTCGCCGATGTGGTGGGCAAGATGTTGCAGCTCAAGGTCATCGAGATCGACCGCAGCCGCAACCGGCTCATCCTCTCCGAACGCCAGGCCATGCGCGATTGGCGGCGGGTGCAGAAGGAAAAACTGCTCAGCGACTTGCGCGTCGGCGACGTGCGCCGGGGCGTGATCAGCAGCATCGCCTCCTTCGGCGCCTTCGTCGATCTGGGCGGGGCAGACGGTCTGATCCATCTCACCGAAATGTCCTGGGGCCGCGTGCAGCACCCCAACGAAGTGGTCAACATCGGGGATGAGGTTTCGGTGAAGATCATCAGCGTGGACCGCGACCGTCGCCGCATCGGCCTCAGCCTGCGCCAACTGCAACCGGAACCCTGGACGGTGGTGCACGAACACTACGCGGTGGGCCAGTTGGTCGAGGCCGAGATCACCCGCCTGACCAGCTTTGGCGCCTTCGCCCGCGTCGATGGCAAGATCGAAGGCCTGGTGCACATCAGCGAGCTTTCTGACCAGCGCATCACCCATCCCAAAGAAGTGGTGCATGACGGCCAGAAGCTGACCCTGCGCATCATCAAGATCGATCCGGACAAGCGCCGCATGGGCCTGAGCCTGAAAAGCGCGGACGAAGAACGCTATGCCGTGGTGGATTGGGCAGCAGAAGATGCTGACGCCGAAGGCAATGAAGGTCCCACCGCCATGGGCGAAGCGATGGCCGCAGCCGAAGCCGCGGCTGAGCAGCTTGCCGAAATCGCAGAAGCGCCCGAAGCCGTAGACGCAGAAGCGCCCGAAGCCGTAGACAGCACTGAAGACTGAACCCTCTGGGCCAGGCTTGCATAAATCGTATAGTCGTACTACATTGGGGCTGATCTTCACCAGGAGATCAGCCCCTTGCTTTTGCCGGGGCAGACCGGAGAAAGGTTACTGGTCGTCTGATCCTCTTTGGTATAATAATCCTGTCTCACGCGTTTTCCCACGTGTCCATTCCGACCGCTACTATGAGGTGCGCTCATCATGGCTGACAAATTCGACCGGTTCACCAAAAAGGCCCGACGGGTTCTGCAACTGGCGCAGGAGGAAGCACAACGCCTGCATCACAACTACATCGGCACAGAGCATCTGCTGTTGGGGCTGGTGCGGGAGGAAAATGGCGTCGCCTCCAGGGTGCTGTCCGAATTGGGCGTCGATCCCATCCAGGTGACGCGGGCGGTGGAGCGCACGGTGGGCCGGGGCGAGCGCCCACCCTTTGGCAAACCGACCCTCGCCCCCCGCACCAAACGGGTGATCGAGCTGGCCGTGGACGAGGCGCGGCTGATGGGGCATCACTACATCGGCACCGAGCACCTGCTGCTGGGCATGGTGCGCGAGGGAGAGGGCATCGCCGTCAATGTGCTGCGCGGGCTGGGCGTCAGCCTGGATCGGGTGCGCACGCAGACGGCTCGTTCCATCCTCCAGGCCGCGCACGAACCGGCGGAAAGCGGCAGGAAGACAGATAGCGACACGCCCCTCGTCGATCAACTGGGGTTGGATCTGACCGCACGGGCGGCGGAAGGGAAACTGGACCCTGTGATCGGCCGCGAAACCGAAATCGAACGGGTGATCCAGATCATGGCCCGGCGCACCAAGAACAACCCGGCCCTGATCGGGGAGCCGGGCGTAGGCAAAACCGCCATCGTGGAAGGGCTGGCGCAGCGCATCGTCCTGGGCGATGTGCCAGAGCCGCTGCTCAACCGGCGGCTGCTCATGCTTGATGTCGGCTCTCTGGTGGCGGGCACCATGTACCGCGGCCAGTTCGAGGAGCGCCTGAAAAAGGTGATCGAAGAGATCACCAACGCCGGCGCGATCCTGTTCATCGACGAAGTGCACATGCTGGTGGGCGCGGGGGCCGCGGGCAGCAGCGTCGACGCCGCCAACATCCTCAAACCCGCGCTCAGCCGGGGCGAATTGCAGGTGATCGGGGCCACCACGCTGGATGAATATCGCAAATATATCGAAAGTGACGCGGCCCTGGAGCGCCGCTTCCAGCCGGTGTTCGTGGACGAGCCGGCGATCGAGGAGACGGTGCAGATCCTGCGCGGCATCCGTTACAAATATGAAGAACATCATCGCCTGCGCATCAGCGACGAGGCCCTCTCGGCGGCGGCGCTGCTGGCCGCCCGCTATGTGCCCGACCGCTTCATGCCCGACAAGGCGATCGATCTGATCGATGAAGCGGGCAGCCGCGTGCGCATGTACAAAACCCCGATCGCCGCCAGCCTGCGCGAGACCTTCCGCGACCTGAAAAGTTTGCAGCGGGAGAAGGAAGAGGCGCTGGCGCAACAGCGCTACGATCAAGCCATCGGCCTGCGCTATCAAGAGGTGGAGCTGCAAGGCAAGCTGGAGATGATGCGCGCCAGTTGGGAACGGGCCGAACAGCCCGTGGTCGGGCCTGATGACATCGCCGAAGTGGTGGCGATGTGGACCGGCATCCCCGTGGCCCGTATCGCCGGCGAAGAGAGCCAGCGCCTGTTGCAGATGGAATCCTATCTGCAACAGCGCGTGATCGGCCAGGCAGAGCCGGTGCGGGCCATTGCCAAGGCCGTGCGCCGCGCCCGCGCCGGGCTGAAAGACCCCAAACGGCCCATCGGCACCTTCATCTTCCTGGGCCCCACCGGTGTGGGCAAGACTTATCTGGCCAAGCATTTGGCCGAATTCCTGTTCGGGTCGCAGGAGGCGCTGATCAAACTGGACATGTCCGAGTTCATGGAGCGCCACAACGTCAGCCGGCTGGTGGGGTCTCCGCCAGGTTATGTCGGCTATGATGAGGGGGGACAACTGACCGAGGCGGTGCGCCGCCGGCCCTATTGCATCGTCCTTTTGGATGAGATCGAGAAAGCGCATCCCGAAGCCTTTAATATCCTGTTGCAGATCATGGAAGATGGGCATCTCAGCGACGCCAAGGGCCGCCGCGTCGATTTCCGCAACGCCATCTTGATCATGACCTCGAATGTGGGCGCATCCTTGATCCGGCATGGCGGGCGGCTGGGCTTTGCCATCACCGATGACGAGGTGCGCCGCAAAGAAAGCGACTACGACGACATGAAGAAACGGGTGATCGAGGCGCTGGAGCGCACCTTCCGGCCCGAATTCATCAACCGGCTCGATGGCATCATGGTCTTCCACGCGCTGGACAAGGAATCGATCAAGGCGATTGTCGATCTGGAAATGCAGCGGGTGCTGGATCAGTTACGCGAACATGAGATCGAGTTACAGATGGAGGAATCGGCCAAGGAATTCCTGGCCGAAACGGGCTACGACCCGAAATTCGGCGCCCGTCCCCTGCGCCGGGCCATTCAGGAGCATGTCGACGATGCCCTGAGCGAGGCGCTGCTGGCAGAACGCTTCCACGCCGGCGACGCCATCGCCGTGTATCATCCGCCAGAGAGCAAGACCCTGGCCTTCCGTCTGCTGGAGCGTCCCATCCGCGTGGAGGAGGACGAGACGCAGTTGGAGGGCCTGTTGATCTGACCGCGCCCCTGCCCGCGCCCCTGCCTGCGCCGCCGCAGCGCCGCCTGCGCCCCTGCTTGCCCCATGCTCTCCCCTGCCAGACTTCGTCCCCTGCGGAGTCTGGCAGTTTTTTTCACCAACACATCAAAATCGTCATTGATTAATGATTAATGATTAATGATTAATCAATACCAAATACCAAATACCGAATACTGACCACTGAATACTGAATACTGACCACTGACCACTGCCCACTGCCCACTGCCCCCATGCCCACCCTGCCCGTCACCCTCACCGACGTCCTGGCCGCGCGGCGGCGCATTGCCCCTTACCTGCGCCCCACGCCCCTGTACCACTATCCCAGCCTGAGCGCCATGCTGGGGCTGGATCTGTGGATCAAACATGAAAATCACCAGCCGATCGGGGCCTTCAAGGTGCGCGGAGGCGTCCATTTGGTCAGCCGGTTGCCACAGGCGCAGCGCCAGGCCGGGGTGATCACCGCCAGCACCGGCAACCATGGCCAATCGCTAGCCTACGCCGCCCGGATCTTCGGCGTGCAGGCCCGCATTGCCGTGCCGCTGGGCGCCAACCCCGCCAAAGTCACCTCGATGCGTCATCTGGGCGCGGAAGTGATCTTCCAGGGCCGCGATTTCGACGAGGCCCGGCTGTGGGTGGAGGAGGAAGCGGCGCGGCAGGGCTATCGCTATGTCCACTCTGGCGATGAGCCTGACCTGATCGCCGGCGTCGGCACCTACGCCCTGGAAATCCTGGAAGAGGCGCCGCAGATCGACGTCATCCTCACGCCGGTGGGCGGCGGTAGCGGCGCGGCCGGCGTGTGCATCGTGGCCAAGGCGATCAACCCCGCCATTCAGGTGATCGGCGTGCAGGCGGCGGAAGCGCCGGCAGCTTATCATTCCTGGCAGCAGGGCGCGCTGATGACCGCAAGCACGAACACCTTTGCCGAAGGCCTGGCCACGCGCACCGCCTTTGCCCTGCCGCAGAGTATTCTGCGGGCGTTGCTGGATGATTTCGTGCTGGTGAGCGAGGATGAGATGCGCCGGGCCATCGTCATCCTGCTGGCGCACACCCGCAACCTGGCCGAAGGCGCGGGTGCGGCCCCTCTGGCCGCGGCCATCAACCTGCGCCGCCGCTTGCAGGGCCGCCGCGTCGCCCTGGTGCTCAGCGGCGGCAATATCAGCATCGATCAGTTACGGCAGGTGCTGGCCGCCGAGGGCGCGCCGGCCTTCAGCCTCACCTGATCCCACTCTCTCACCCTTTACGAGGTTATCATGGCTCCTACGATTTTGATCATCGAAGACGATCCCTCGATCGGCAAGCTATTGCGCCGCGCCCTCATGCTCGAAGGCTATGAAACCGAGCTGGTCGGGGATGGCCGGGAAGGCCTGGCTGCGTTCGCGGCTCTGAAGCCCACGCTGGTCATTCTGGATCTGATGCTGCCCGGCATGGATGGCATCGAGGTCTGCCGCCGCATCCGCGAGGAAAGCGCCGCGCCCATCCTCATGCTCACCGCCCGCGATGCCGTGGATGACCGCGTGCTGGGCCTGGATAGCGGCGCCGATGACTATGTGACCAAGCCATTCGACATCGATGAACTGCTGGCGCGGGTGCGGGCGCAGTTGCGCCGCGTCGAGGCGCAGCCCCAGCACCGCCTCTATCAACTGGCCGACCTGGTGATGGACACCGGCGCCCGTGCAGTGCGTCGTGGCCCCCGCGAGATCGACCTCACCGCCCGCGAGTTCGACCTGCTGGAACTCTTCATGCGCAACCCCAATCAGGTGCTCACCCGCGCCCAAATCTACGACGAGATTTGGGCGTATGACTTCGGTGGGGAGTCGAACATCATCGAGGTTTACATTCGCTATCTGCGCACCAAGCTGGAGGCGGAGGGCGAGCCGCGGCTGCTGCACACCAAACGCGGCGTCGGCTACATCCTGCGCGAATAACCCCCCCGCTGTCATTTGGATATTGGATATTGGATATTGGATATTAGCTAATGATTAATGATTAAAAAAATCTGTTTCCTATAACATAATTTAATCTGCATTCTCCCTCACCACCAACCCACCAACCTACCAACCCACCAACCACCCAACCACCCAACCCACCAACCAACCAACCACCCAACCAACCAACTCCCCCCGTGTCCTTCCGCCTCCGCCTCACCCTCTGGTACAGCCTGCTTCTGGCCGGGTTGCTGCTGCTCATCGCGGCCATGGCCCTCTCGCGGTTACAAGTCAGCGTCTCCACCGACATCGACCGCAGCCTGCGCGAGCGCGGCGACCAGATCGCCCGCCTGCTCCAGATCACCCTGCCCAGCGGCCCCCTGACCGAAGTCCTCTTTCCCGCGGTCGGCGAAGCGTTCGAGCCGGATCTCTACACCCAGGTGCGGGCGCAGAACCTGCGCATCCTCTACCGCTCCCCCAACCTGGCCAACCTGGCCATCAACCTGCCCCCGCCCTACCAGCAGCAGGTGCAGCAGGGCCGCGGGGGCTTCTACACCCTCACCCTCGACGACAATACCTCCCTGCGCGTCTACTTCACCCCCATCCTCTTTGGCGGCGAGATGGTCGGCGCCATCCAGGTGGCCCGCAACCTGGCGCCGGCCAACACCATCTTCAGCCAGCTTGCCGCCACCTTTTTTTGGATTACGGCCCTGGCCCTGGCCGTGGGCGCGGGCGTCGGCTATTGGCTGACCGGCGTCGCCCTTCGTCCCATCCAGGAAGCCACCGCCACCGCCCTCGCCATCACCCGCACCGGCCGCCTGGATCGCCGCGTCGCCCTCACCGCCGCCCGTCCGGATGAGATCGGCCTGCTGATTGCCACCTTCAACGAGATGCTCGACCGCCTGCAAGAGTTGTTCGACAAACAGCGCCGCTTCTCCGCCGACCTCTCGCACGAACTGCGCTCCCCCCTCACCACCATCCTCGGCAACCTCAGCCTGCTGAAACGGGGCGAGCGCCTGCCCCCCGGCGAGCGCGCCGAGATGCTAGGGGAAATCGAAAGCGAGGCCCAGCGCATGAACCGCATGATCTCCGACCTGCTGCTGCTGGCCCAGGCCGACGCCGATCTGGTCATCGCCCGCCAGCCGGTGGAACTGGACACCCTGCTGCTCGACGTCTATCGCCAGGCCAAACGCCGCGCCGGCGGCCGCGACCTGCACCTGCTACACGAAGACCAGGCCATCGTGCGCGGGGACGCGGACCGCCTGCGCCAGGTGCTTGTCAACCTGCTCGACAACGCCATCCAATACACCCCCGCGCATGGCCGCATCGAGATCAGCCTACAATGCCTGGGCGAACAGGCCCAGATCACCCTGCGCGACAATGGACAGGGCATCGCCCCCGCGGACCTGCCCCACATCTTCGACCGTTTCTACCGCGCCGACAAAGCCCGCTCCCGCGCGGGCGGGGGCGCCGGCCTGGGCCTCTCCATCGTCAAATGGATCGTCGACGCCCACGGCGGCCAAATCGACGTCGCCTCCACCCCCGGCGTGGGCAGCACCTTCCGCGTGCGCCTGCCCCTGGACAAAGGCTGCGCCCCCCATCCCCCGGCATGAGCCTCACCCCTGCCCTGCTGCGCTGGCTGCAAGAAGAAGCGGCCGATCTGCTGGCGGCGCTGACCGCGGCGCCGCCGGACGAGGCCGACCTCCTCCCCCTCCTCACCCGCCTGCGCCGCGACCATACGCCGGCGCAGGCCGCG
>JABWBG010000225.1 GCA_013360575.1 Caldilineales bacterium | reverse complement strand
CGGCCCGCCCGGCCCGCCCGACCGCGCCTGAGCACAGCGGCCTGCACGCGCCCCTCACCAGCCTGAGCGGCGTCGGCCCCAAACTGGCGCAGACCCTGGCCCGCCTGGGCCTGCAACAGGTGGGCGATCTGCTCTGGCATCTGCCCCACCGCTATCAGGACTATAGCAACCTGCGCCGCATCGCCGATCTGCGCATCGGCGACGAAGTTACCATCCAGGCGCTGGTGCGGGGGCTGCACGCCCGCCGCACACCGAGCGGGCGCACCCTGACTACCGCTCAACTCAGCGATGAGAGCGGCAAGATCACCGCCTCTTTCTGGAACCCGTACATCGACAAAGCCCTCTTTCCCGGCCGCGCCTATTTTTTCAGCGGCAAGGTGGCCAGCTACCTGGGCGAACGGCAGATGGAATCGCCCGAATTCGAGGAAGCCAGCGAGGATCCCACGCACACCGCCCGCATTGTGCCGGTCTACGCCCTCACCGAGGGGCTTTCGGCCCGCGTGCTGCGCAAGATCATCCGGCAGGCCGTGGAGGCGTGGGCCCCGCAACTGCCCGATCCCCTGCCGGAGGGCCTGCGGCAGCGGTTGGGATACCCGCCCCTGGGCCTGGCCCTGCGTCAGGTGCACTTCCCCGACGATGCCGCGGCCCTGGATCGCGCCCGCAAACGGCTGGCCTTCGATGAGTTGCTCGCCATCCAACTGGGCGTGCTGGGCCAGCATCGCGCCTGGCAAAGCAAACCGGCCCAGCCCCTGCCTCTGGCCGATGCGCATCTGGCCCTGTTTTTGCAGGCGTTGCCCTTCACCCTCACCGCCGCGCAACAGCGGGTGCTGGCCGACATCCGCCGCGACCTGCGGCAGGCGTATCCGATGACGCGGTTGTTGCAGGGGGATGTGGGCAGCGGCAAGACGGTGATCGCGGCGGCGGCGTTGTGGGCCGCCATCTGCCAGGGGGCGCAGGGCGCGATCATGGCCCCCACCGAGATTCTGACCGAGCAGCATTTCCGCAAATTGCAAGAGCAGTTCGCGCATTTGCTGCACCCGGTCACCGGCTGGCCGGTGCGTGTGGCCCTGCTCACCGGCGCGGTCACGGGCAAAACGCGTGAGCGGCTGCTGGCCGACCTGGCCGCAGGGGAGATCGACCTGCTGGTGGGCACGCACGCCCTGATCCAGGAGGGGGTGCGCTTCGCCAACCTCGCTCTGATCGTGGTGGATGAGCAGCACCGCTTTGGGGTGACGCAACGGGCAGCGCTGCGCGAGAAGGGATCGGCCCTGAACGCTGCCGCGGACGCGGCCCCCCTCACCCCGCACACGTTGGTGATGTCGGCCACGCCCATCCCCCGCACCCTGGCCCTGACCATCTACGGCGATATGGATGTCAGCGCCATCGACGAGCTGCCCCCCGGTCGCCAGCCGATCAAAACCTATTGGGTGAAGCCAGACACGCGCCCGCGCGTGTACAAATTCATACGCGAGCAGGTGGAGGGGGGGCGGCAGGCTTTCATCATCTACCCGCTGGTGGAGGACAGCGAGCGGCTGGAGGATGTGGGCGCGGCAGTGGCCGAGCACCAACGGCTGAGCCGCAAGGTGTTTCCAGGCCTGCGTCTGGGGCTGTTGCATGGGCGGTTGAGCAGCCGCGAGAAGGATGCTATCATGCGGGCCTTTGCCGCCGGCGAGTATCAGATCCTGGTCAGCACCGCGGTGGTGGAGGTGGGGATCGACATCCCCAACGCCAGCGTTATGCTGATCGAGAACGCGGAACGCTTCGGTCTGTCGCAACTGCATCAATTCCGCGGGCGGGTGGGCCGAGGCCCGCACAAGTCTTACTGCGTCCTCGTCTCCGACCCAACCAGCGATTCCGGTCTGGAACGGATGCGGGCCATGGAGCGGACGCAAGATGGCTTCGAGCTGGCCGAGATCGACCTGACCCTGCGCGGGCCGGGTGAATTCTTCGGCGCGCGGCAGTCCGGTTTGCCCGATCTGAAACTGGCGCGCATGAGCGACACCCGGCTGCTGGAGCTGGCCCGGAAGGAGGCGGAGGCCCTGCTCGATGCCGATCCTGGCCTCCACCATCCTGATCATCAACACCTTGCCCACCGCATGACCGATTTCTGGTCTCAGGAGATTGACCTATCATGATCACCGCTCTCTATCCCGGCACGTTCGATCCTCTGCACAACGGCCATCTGGACATTGCCCACCGCTCCGCCCAATTGTTCGACCGGCTGATCGTGGCCATCTACGACCGGCCGAGCAAGCATCTGATGTTCGACGCCGAGGAGCGGGTGGCGCTCTTCGCGGAGGCGGTGCAGGGCTGGGCGAATGTGACGGTGCAAGCCTACAGCGGCCTCACCGTGGCCTTTGCCCGCGAGGTGGGGGCCAAGGTGATGGTGCGGGGGCTGCGCGCGGTCTCCGATTTCGAGTATGAATATCAGATCGCGCTGACGAATAAGCAGTTGGCCCCGGACATCGAATTTTGTTCGCTGATGACCAGCCAGGCCCATTCTTTCCTTTCCTCCAGCATCCTGAAGGAGGTGGCGCTGCTGGGCGGCGACATCAGCCACATGTGCCCGCCGCACGTGGCCGCGGCCCTGCACCGCCGCGCCGCCGCCCGCACGGCCGGGGAGGGGAAGGTGAATTTGTAGGGTGGTTGGTTGGTTGGTTGGTTGGTTGGTAGGTTGGTTGGTTGGTTAGTTGGTTGGTTGGTAGGTTGGTTGGTTGGTTGGTTAGTTGGTAGGTTGGTTGGTTGGTTGGTTGGTTAGTTGGTTGGTTGGTAGGTTGGTTAGTAGATTGGTGATCGGTAGTTGCTAGTGGATGGGAGCAATCAATGGATTGGGTTTTTTAGAAAAGCTACCATGAATTCCACTAACAACTACCAAATACCGAATACCAAATACCAAATACCGAATACCCGTCAACAGCCAACCTCACCCCTGCGGGCCGGCGGCGGCGATCTCGGGGGCGACCTCGTGCTCGAATTGCTGGAAATTCTGGCGGAACATGCCGGCCAGCTTGCGGGCCTGGACATCGTAGGCCTCGCCATCGGCCCAGGTGTTGCGCGGTTGCAGCACATGATCGGGCACGTTCGGCACCGACGTGGGCACATGCACCCCGAAGATGGGATCGGGCGTGGTCGCGACATCATCAAGACTGCCATCCAGCGCCGCCGCGATCATGGCGCGGGTGTACTGAATCTTCATGCGGCTGCCCACGCCGTACGGCCCGCCCGACCAGCCGGTGTTCACCAGCCACACATGCGCGCCGTGCCGCTGGATCTTTTCGCCCAGCATGCGGGCGTAGGTGAAGGGGTGCAAGGGCAAGAAGGGCGCGCCAAAACAGGCGCTGAAATTGGGCTGCGGTTCGGTCACGCCCCGCTCGGTGCCTGCCACCTTGGCCGTGTACCCGCTGATGAAGTGATACATCGCCTGCTCCGGGGTCAGCCGGGAGATGGGCGGCAACACGCCAAACGCATCCGCGGTGAGGAAGATGATATCCTTGGGATGGCCGCCCAGCCCGGAACGGGTGGCGTTGGAGATATGGCTGATCGGATAAGCCGCGCGGGTGTTTTCGGTTAGCGAGCTGTCATTCAGATCGATGCGCCGGGTGTGGGCGTTGTAGGCCACATTCTCCAGGATCGTGCCAAACCGCCGC
The DNA here is from genome assembly GCA_013360575.1 of Caldilineales bacterium. Classification (GTDB taxonomy): domain Bacteria; phylum Chloroflexota; class Anaerolineae; order J102; family J102; genus JABWBG01. The sequence goes on along the minus strand of JABWBG010000225.1, from coordinate 2,629 downwards.
GTGGTCTCGTAGATATCAGGCTCTGCCTCTGCCGACAGGTTGATCACCTTGGCGTAACAGCCGCCCTCGAAGTTGAAAATGCCGCGATCGCTCCAGCCATGCTCATCATCGCCGATGAGAATGCGGTTGGGATCGGCGCTGAGCGTGGTTTTGCCGGTGCCGGAGAGGCCGAAGAAGATGGCGACCGCGCCATCATGCCCCATGTTGGCCGAGCAGTGCATCGGCAACACGCCCCGTTGCGGCATCAGATAGTTCATGATCGAGAAAATCGACTTCTTGATCTCGCCGGCGTAGGCCGTGCCGCCGATCAGCACCATGCGTTCGGCAAAGTTGAGGATGACGAAGGCCTGCGAATGGGTGCCATCCTCGGCCGGGGTGGCGGTGAAACTGGGCGCGTGGATGACGGTGAATTCGGGAATGTGGCGCATCAGCCTCTCCCGCTCCAACTCGCGGATGAACATATTGCGGGCGAAGAGATTGTGCCAGGCGGTCTCGGTGATCACGCGGATGGGCAGGCGATATTCCGGGTCGGCCCCGGCGTAGCAATCCTGGATGAAGACCTGCCGCCCTTCCAGATAGGTCAGCACCCGCTGCTTCAGACGGCCAAACGCCTCGCTCTCGAAAGGCCGGTTGATCTTGCCCCACCACAGCTTTGCCTCGCTGGAAGCTTCGCGCACGATGAAGCGATCGTTGGGCGAGCGCCCGGTATGCTGGCCGGTGCGCACAGCCAGCGGGCCTAAATGCACCGACACAGCCTCGCGGTTGCGCACCGCGGTGTCATACAGCGCCGGCGTGGGCAAATTCCACCACGCCGACCACAAATTACGCAGGCCATGATTCTCCAAACCATAGTGGCTGGCAGCCGCGCCAAATTGATGGGCATCTTTCATGGTTTTCTCTCCTGAAGGGTGATTGTTATGGTAAGTTCTGAGAGGGACTCCCTGCCAGGGGGGACGCAGCCATCTCGCCGGCAGGCAGATGGGTCTGAGGCAGGGTGTGCGCCTACAACTTACCCCCAACCCCGTCCGATCACCAAATTTCGATCGTGTAATCGGCCAGTTCGCAATCCAACCGCCACTCCGCCAGGCTGGCGATGGCCTTTTCCAGCAGGCTGTGGGCATGCGCCGGGTCGGTGGAGAGGGTGGTCAGGCCGATCACCGCCCGCTGCCACTGGTCGTGCGCGTCCACCTCGGCGGCAGCCAGGTTGTAGCGCTGGCGCAAGCGCGCGATCACCGATTTGACCACGCGGCGCTTGTCCTTCAACGAGCAACCCTCGTGCAATTCCAGTTCGATCCGGGCAGCGGCGATGACCATCGGCTAGGAAACCCGGTGCAGCCAGGCGGTGGAGGTGTATTGTGCGGTGTGCAGGGTCTGGGCCAGGGCCAACTCCGCCGGGCTTAGCTCCCCCTCCTGCAGATCGATCTCCAGGGCGGTGGTGAGGCCGTCAATCAGCGCGGCCGCCGCCTCCCAAAAAGTGACGCGGCGGCCCATGAGCGCGGCGAGGGTGCTGGCCCGCGCCGCCAACTGCGCCTGTTGCTGCGCCCGCGCCTCCTGTGGCAGGGCCAGCACATCCACCAGGCGGGTGATATCGCCCTCCAAGGGCAGGGAGCCGTGTTGCAAGACGTATCCGGCGCGCCGGCTCTGGGCGGATCCGATGATCTTGCGTCCGGCCACGCACAATTCGTAGGCGCTGGGCGTCTCGAAACAGACGGGGCCGGGCTGGCTGCCGCTGCGGGGGCCGGGGAGCGCGGCTTCCACCGCGTCCACGCCCAGGCGGCGCAGGCCCAGGGCCAGCCCCTGGCTGATGCGGTGATAGGCGTCGAGCACGGCCCCGGCCAGGCGCGGCTCCTGCTGCGGCCCGGCCACGCTGTAGGTGAGTTCGTCGATGTGCAGGATGGCGCGGCCGCCGGTGGGACGGCGCACCAGATCATACCCGTGGGCCTGCAACCGTTCCGGATCGACATCCTGGTGCGGCTGATGGCGGCCCAACGAGACCGCGCCCGGCTGCCAGCGGTAAAAACGCAGCGTGGGCGGGCTTTCCCCGCGGGCGGCGAGGGTGGCGACGGCCTCATCCACCGCCATGTTCCAGGCGCCAGCCGCCGGCTCGGTGATCAATAGACGCCAGATAACCATGTGTCAGGCAAAGGGCAGGGCGCAGACTTCGGCGGGTGTTTCGGTCTCGCCCACATGCACGCGCTCGCCCGGCTGCTGCCAGGGGCGCTTGAGGATGGCCAGGGCCAGCGGGCCGAAGCGGGGGGAGAGGGCGGCGGAGGTGACCGCGCCGATGGCTTTGCCCTCGGCGTGCACCACATCGCCCGGTTGCAGGGGCGCCGCGGGCGGCTCGACTGAGCTCGCCGAAATCCGCAGCCCGGCCAGTTCGCGCGTCACCTTGTCGTAGGTGATCTGGCGGGCGATGATCTCCTGGCCGGTGTAGCAGCCTTTGCGGTCGGAGATGGCGCTGCGCAGGCCTGCCTCCAGCGGGGTGAAGGCCTCGGTGCATTCGTGGTCCGCCGCGGGCCGTCCCGCTTCGACGCGCAAGGTGTCGTAGCTCTCGGCGCTGAGGATCGCCGCGCCGGCAGCCTCCAGCCCCGCGCGCAGGGCCGCGGCCTCTTCCGCCGCGATCAGCAGT
>JABWBG010000015.1 GCA_013360575.1 Caldilineales bacterium | reverse complement strand
GGCGCGCACCGCGCCGCGGACATGGCCGCGGTGTGGGGGGCGCTGCCGCTGGGTCGGGCGCGGCGGCTGTTTGGGGGCTCGAGGTAGGGCTGGAGGTCAAGGTCAGCAGCCAGCGGTTTTGCTCTGCCTTTTTCTCTCTGTTCCCCCTGTTTTCTGTTTTTTCTGTGGTAAATTAAACTATCCACACAGCATCGCTAAAAATCCACTTTGACAGCGTGTCGTTCCACATGTACTCTTAGCGTGGACTGCAACCATGTCATCTAGAGAGCGAGACGGATACCCCACCATCGGCGTGCTGGCCGGCTGGCAGTATTATTGGACGGCCACATCGCTCAGTTATCTCGATCCTATCTATCGCGGGATTCGTATGGCCGCGCGGGAAATGGGCTGCCATCTGCTGCTGGGCTGCGGCGTGGGGCCTTCGGCGGCATCCGACGATCCCCTCCGCCCGGTCTGGCCCGTGGTGGCGGAAGATTCCGACTTCGCGCCCATCGGCCCCTGGAACACCGATGGCCTGATCGTGCTCAACCCGCTGCAGTCGCAGGCGCGCTCCCGTTACTTGCAGGAAGTGCTGGCCGCAGGCCATCCCCTCGTGTTTGTGGGATCAGGGGAATCAGGGCCTACGGTCGTGGCCGACAACGCCGGCGGCATCGATCAGGCCCTGCGCCATCTGGTCGATCATGGACATCACAGCATCGCCTTCATTGCCGGCAGCCCCGAAGATATAGAAGGGGATTCGGGAGATCGGTTGCGAGCGTATCAGGCCGGGGTGCAGCGCTACGGCCTCACAGCCGCTGAGCGCCTGATCGCCTTCGGCAGGCACGTGCCCGAAGGGGGACACGCGGCCATACAACAGATCCTATCCAGCCGCGTTCCCTTCACGGCGGTGCTTGCCAGCAACGACGAGTCCGCCTTTGGCGCCATTCAAGCCCTGCAAGAAGCAGGGCGCAGCGTCCCCGGTGATGTGGCGGTGATCGGCTTCGACAACCGCCTGGAGAGCGCAGTGCTCGATCCGCCCCTGACCAGTGTGCATGTGCCCCTCTTCAACATGGGCTATCAGGCCGTGGCGCGCTTGCGCCAGCAGATAACAGCGCCTGACCACCCGCCCGAACGCTTTCATGTGCCCACGCGGTTGGTGATCCGGGAGTCCTGCGGGTGCAGCCACCATCCGGGGCTTACCAGGGCGCTGGAGATCACCCTCCCTGTCAGGGAGGGCGGCGGAAAACCATCATCGCGGGCGCGTCTGGCGCGCACGATGGCCGCTGCCGTGCTGGCCGAAACCCAGGGTTTGGGCGGCGATGAGGTGGAAACGCTCTGCCTGCGCCTGCTCGAATCCCTGATCGTCAGCTTGCAAGAAGATGAGCCAAACAGCTTTCGCTACTCCCTGGAAGCGATCCTGAAACGGGCGGCGGCCGTGCGCGATGACACACACGGCTGGCAGGCGGCGGTGACGATCGCTCAGGCCGGGCTGCCCGAACTGACCTCCCACCTCTCCCCTGCCCCGGCGCCGGACCGCGCCACCGGTGTACTCACCGCCGCCCTCCTAGACGAGGCCCGCGTGATCATCAGCGCCGCCATGCGCCGCCAGCACCGCCAGACCATGGTGGATCAGCGGCGCATGGGCGACCGCATCGGCTTGCTCACCGCCCAACTGCTGGCAGCCCTGGATGAGGCGCAGATCTATGAGATCCTGGCCCGCCACCTGCCCGAAATCGGCATCCACACCACCTGGGTGGGATTGTTCGAGGCCGAAGGCGATGATCCGGTGGCGTGGACGCAGTTGCGCGCGGTGACGACATCTCGCCCACAAACCCGGCGTATTCGCAGCCGCGCCTTTCCGCCGCCAGACTGGATCGCGGCGGAGCAGCCCTTCAGCCTGGCGCTGCTGCCCCTGGCAGACCAGCGAGGCGGCGCCGGTTTCGTGGCCTTCGCGGCCGTCAAACTGGATGCGCTCGGCGCCATTGCGCAGCAGATGGGGACGGCGCTGAACGCGGCCCACCTCTACCGCGCTGCAACCGAGGGCCGGCGCCTAGCCGAGGAGGCGACCCGCCTGAAAAGCCGGTTCCTCTCCACCGTCAGTCACGAACTGCGCACACCGCTCAATCTCATCGTCGGCACCAGCGGCCTGCTGCTGCGAGATAGCGCCGAAGCGGACGCGCCCTTGCCCAAGCAAGTTCAGCGCGATGTCGAGCGCATCTACAGCCACGCCCGCCATCTTGGCCGTCTGATCGACGATGTGCTGGATCTGGCCAGCAGCGACGCCGGGCAACTGCGCCTCACCTACGATTTCGTCGATCTGGGACAGGTGATGCGGCTGGCGGCCGAGACAGGGCGCCACCTGGCGCTGGAAAAGGGACTGACCTGGCAGCAGTCACTGCCCGGATCGGGGCCCGATGCGGGGCCCGATGCGGAGGCCGGATCGGGGCCTTTCGTGTGGGGCGACCGCACACGCTTGCAGCAGGTGACGCTGAATCTGATCAGCAACGCCGTCAAGTTCACGGCCAGGGGCGGGGTGCGGTTGCAGGTCGAGCAGGGGGCCGATACGGTCACAGTCAGCGTATTCGACACCGGCATCGGTTTGCCGCCGGCCGAGCAGGCGGCCGTCTTCGACGAGTTCAGGCGCTCGGAGCGGAGCATCCATCAGGGATATGGGGGCATCGGACTGGGCCTGGCCATTTGCAAGCGTCTGGTGGACTTGCATCAGGGCTGGATCGGCGTGGAATCCAGCGGCGAGGAAGGCGCTGGCTCCAGATTCTATTTCACCCTGCCCACGGTGGCCGCGCCTGCCCTGAGCGGCGATGGGTACATCGCAGTCGAAGGCACCGGGCCTTTGCCGCCGCAGCCGCGGTTGGGCGGCGGAGTCATTCTGGTTTTGTCCACCGAACAGGATGGCGGGCGGCTGCGCGCGGAGCTTGTCCGCCGGGGCCTGCAAGCGCAGGTCTGCTTGATGTCCGACAGCGCCGGCTGGCTGGCGCATTTGCTGTCGGGCAAGTACGACGCCGTGGTGTTGGACATCAGCCAGGGGGGCGAGCACGCCTGGGAAGCGCTGAAGGTGCTGAAGCACAACCCGGCCACGCAGCACATCCCCGCCCTGTTCTATGCGGCATCGGCTGCCGGTGGGGCCGTGCTGGAGCTGGATTATCTGACGAAGCCGATCGAGGTCGCCAGCCTGACCCGGGCGCTGGATCAGCAGTGGCTAGCAAGCGGCGGTGCGCGCCACACCGGCGGCGTCAGCCGGGAGGCCGTGGGCGCGCACGCCCGCACCTTTCTGGTGGTGGATGATGATGCGGACACGCTCGACCTGCACCGGCGCATCATCCAATCGCAGGCGCGCGGCGGCGACATGCGCAACCGGGTGTTGACGGCGGGCAATGGGCGCGCCGCGCTGGAGATCCTGAAACACACGGCTGTCGATGTGGTGCTGTTGGATCTGGTGATGCCGGGGCTGGACGGGTTCGGCGTGTTGGAGGCGATGCAGGCGGACAAGCGCACCCGCGATATCCCCGTGATCGTGATCACTGGGCAGGTGTTGACCGAGGCCGAGATGGCGCGGCTGAACCACGGCGTGGCTACAGTCATGAGCAAGGGCGTGTTTGGCCTGGAGGAAACGCTGGCGCAGTTGCAGGCGGCGCTGGAACGCAGACACAAGCTGAGCGATGAAGCCCAACGGGCGGTGCGCAAGGCCATGGCCTTCATCCACGAGCATTACGCCGAGCCGATCGCTCGCCATGACCTGGCGCGCTATGTCGGCATGAGCGATGACTATCTGACGCACTGTTTCCGGCAGGAGTTGGGAATGACGCCCATTGCCTATCTCAACCGCTTTCGCGTCACCCAGGCCAAGCGGCTGCTGACCGAGACCGACCGGAGCATCACCACCATCGCCCTGGATGTTGGCTTTTCTACGAGCGGGTACTTCAGCCGGGTGTTTCACCGCGAGGCGGGCGCGTCGCCGGAGGCGTTCCGGCGGCGGGGGTAGGGGGGCAGGGGGCAGGGTGAGCGGTCGGAGCGCTGCGAGCGCTCCGACCGCTGGCAGGGGGCGGCCAAACGGAAAAGTCTGTAGGATTTGTGCATGCACTTCTCGTTTTTCGACAAGTCAGACTGGGCGACTTTGCTTACAATGTGAATCATATGGAAGCGCTCCCACCACCGATTGTTGAGGATGATCATGAAAGCTACATTGGAACAGGTCGCCAAGTTAGCCGGGGTCTCACGTTCGACCGCTTCACGCGTGCTCAATGGGCGGCCCAATGTCCGCCCGGAAGTGCGAGAACGGGTGTTGCAGGTGATGAACACTCTCGGCTATCAGCCCGACCCCATTGCCAGGGCGCTGGCCAACCAACGTCTTGAGACGCCCTCCGAATTGGACCATCGCCCTTAGACGCCAGGAAGCGCGTTCGCCGCAAACACACCCTTCACCTACCCTTTTCTTCCCACCTCTCACCCCCTTCAAAAGGAGAAGTTACACCCATGTCCAAGAAACCATTTTCCCTGACAGTTGTGTTCGTTCTGTTGCTGGCGGCGTTGGCGTTGGCCGCGTGCGGCGGCAGCTCCGCCCCCGCTCCGGCGCCGACCTCGGCCCCGGCTGCTACCACAGCCCCGGCCGTCGAACCGACTCAACCCCCTGTCGCTGCCAGCAAAACCAAAATCCGCTGGTTCGTTGGTCTGGGCGCCGGTTCCGATGAACCTACCCTTGCGCCGCAGCAGGCGGTGGTCGAGAAATTCAACGCCAGCCAGGATCAGATCGAGCTGGTGCTGGAAGTCGTCGATAACAACGTCGCCTACGACACGCTGGCCACCCAGATTGCCGCCGGCAACGCCCCCGACATCGTCGGTCCCGTCGGTATCCGCGGTCGCGACAGCTTCAAAGGCGCCTGGCTGGACCTGCAACCCTTCATCAACCAGTACAACTACGACCTCAGCGACTTCGATCCCGCCCTGGTCGAGTTCTACCAGGTGAAGGAAGAGGGGCAGTTGGGCATTCCCTTCGCCATCTTCCCCTCCTTCGTGATCTACAATGCCGACCTGTTCGATGAAGCCGGTCTGCCCTATCCTCCCCACGAATACGGCGCGCCGTATGTGGATGAAAATGGGGTCGAGCGCGAATGGAACATCGAAACCCTGACCGAACTGGCCAAGAAGCTGACCGTGGATGCCAACGGCAACGACGCTACCATGGATGGGTTCGATCCCACCAACATCGTCCAGTTCGGCTGGATGAATCAGTGGACCGACCCGCGCGGCATCGGCACCTTCTTCGGCTCTGGCTCCCTCGTCGCCGATGATGGTAAGACCGCCCAGGTGCCTGAACAGTGGGTCGATGCCTGGAAATGGACCTACGATGGCTGGTGGAAAGAGTGGTTCATTCCCAATGGCCCCTACGGCGGCGCCGACTTCCTGCAAGGCCCCGGCGGCCCCTTCTCCTCCGGCAACCTGGCCATGACGCATCTGCACATGTGGTATGTGGCGCCCTGGGCGTTGGGCGACGTGCCCTTTGCCTGGAACCTGGCGGCGACGCCTGCCTACAACGGCGTAGTCACCTCCAAGATGCACGCCGACACCTTCGGCATCCTCAAGGGCAGCAAAAACCCCGACGCTGCCTTCCAGGTGCTCTCCTATCTGATCAGCTCCGAAGGCTCCGCCGACCTGCTCAACATCTATGGCGGCATGCCCGCCCGTCTGAGCATGCAGGACACCTACTTCGCGAAGTATGGCGAAACCAACTTTGCCGGCAAAGACGTTGACTGGCAGGTGGTGGTGGACAGCATGGTCTACGCCGACAACCCCAACCACGAGAGCTGGATGCCCAGCTTCCAAGAGACCACGGACCGCTACAACGAATTCTGGAACATGCTGGCCAACACCCCCGACGCCGATTTCGACGCCGAGTTGGTCAAGCTCGTTGCCGATATGCAGAAGATCTTCGACGCTGCAGTCCGGTAACCACCTCCGAACATACCCACCGACAGCCCGGCTTTGAAAACAAAGCCGGGCTGTCTCACACATGGAGGTATCTCATGGCGCCAGTCAGTGAAGTGCTATCAAGCAAGGGGCTTGCCCTAAAAAAGCGCCGCAGGAAAATGACACGGGCGGAGAAACGTGAAGCGCGCTGGGGGCTGTTCTTTTTGACTCCGTGGATCATCGGCTTTCTGGCCTTTTACTTCCTGCCGATGATCGCTTCCTTTGTCTTCTCGCTCTACGAATTCAATCCCGCCGTGCCCGATCAGGCCAGATTCATCGGGTTCGACAACTGGCAACGGGCGCTGATGGTGGATAAAGAAGTGCGGCTCTCTTTCATCCGCACCCTGCATTTCGCCGCCATCTCCCTGCCCATCGGTCTTAGCTTTGCCCTGTTCATCGCCATCCTGATGAACTCGAAGCATGTGTTGGGGAAGAATGTGTACCGCACGCTCTTCTACATGCCGACCATGATCCCCCTCGTTGCCACCGTGCTCATCTGGAACGGTGTGCTCAATGAGCAGACAGGTTGGATCAACATCTTCATCGAAAGGCTGACCGGCATCCAGGCCACCGGCACCCAGGGCATCCGCTGGCTGGCCAATCCCCAGCTCGTCTACTACGCCTATACCATGTTCGGTCTCTGGGCGGTGGGCAATGCCATGATCATCTTCCTGGCCGGCTTGCAAGGGGTGCCCACCGAGTTGTACGAGGCGGCGGAGATCGACGGCGCCGGCTGGCTACGCAAACTGCGCAACATCACCCTGCCCTTGATCACGCCCGTCATCTTCTACCAACTGGTGTTGGGTGTAATCGGCTCGCTGCAATACTTCCTCGCCCCCTTTGTGCTGAACCAGGGCACCGGCTTCCCCGAAGGTAAGACCCGCTTCTACATGGTCTACTTCTACAAACAGTCCTTCTCCTTCTTCAACATGGGCTATGGCGCCACCCTGGCCTGGCTGATGTTCATCTTCGCTCTGCTTCTCACGGTTGTGCTCTTCGGCACGGCCAAGTATTGGGTTTACTACGCCTCGGAGGAACGCTAATGGCTGCCCCAACTGCACGCGTAACCGGTTTTACTCTCCCCAATAGGATTCGATCTGGCTCGAACAACATCATTCTCACCAGCCTGGCGGTTGCCGTCCTCATCATCTTCCTCATCCCCATGGTCTACGGCATTGTCACCTCGCTGAAGACCAGCAGCCAGTTCTCAAAGATCGGCGCGCCGTGGTGGCCTGCCAGCGAGGACAAGATCACCTATGAGGGCAAGGAATACGACATCTATCGTGTGCCCATCGAGGGAGAACTACGCGATCTGGCCCTCTACAAACCGGGCCGCCAGAGCAGCGAAATGCTCGATCCTCAAAACCTGGAAGCAGGCCCCTTCACCTGGGAGGGCCAGTGGCGGCAGTTGGAACGGGCCTGGGTCGCCGACCCGCAATGGGGCAATTATGTACAGGCATGGACGGCCATTAGCTTCGAAACCCTCCTGCGCAATACCGTTCTCTATGCCGTCATCACCACCTTCGGCGCCGTACTCTCCGCTTCGCTCGTGGCCTATGGCTTCGCCCGCTTCCGCATCCCCGGCAAAAACATCCTCTTCATGCTGATGCTGTCCACGGTGATCCTGCCCGGCGCCGTCACCCTCATCCCCACCTATTTCGTCTTTCTGCGCCTGGGCTGGGTGGGAACCTGGCTGCCGCTCATTGTGCCCGCTTTTTTCTCCTGGGGCACTAATGTCTTCTTGCTGCGCCAGTTCTTCATGTCCATTCCCCGCGACCTGGACGAAGCGGCCATGATCGATGGCGCCAGCCCCATACGCATCTTCCGCTCGGTCATCCTGCCCATGTCCACCCCCGCCCTCACGGCGGTGGCCCTCTTCCACTTCTTCTGGGCCTGGAACGACTTCTTCGGCCCCCTCATCTACCTGGCCGGCAACCCCGACAAATACCCGATCACCGTCGGTCTCACTGCCTTCAACACCCTCTATTCGCAGTCCACCAACCTGATCCAGTCCGCTTCGCTGATCTCCGCTGTGTTGCCCATCATCGTCTTCTTCATGGCCCAGCGCGTGTTCATGCAAGGCGTGGTCATCACCGGCGTCGAGAAATAAATGCCGCCATGCGCACAGGCCGGTTTCACCCCCTGCTCCTGCTCCTGCCCCTGCTGATCGCCTGCACGCCAGCGCCTGCCCCGCCCCACACCCCTTCTCCTCCCCCACCCCTGCCAGCCCACATCCTCCGGGTGTATGCCGGGCAGACGCTGGGCGAGATCAGTCCCCTGGTCTACGGCGCCAATCATGGGCCATGGGCCTTCGTCAACTTCGAGTTGTGGGAGGAAGCGGAAGCCGCCGGGATCACCTTCCTGCGTTTTCCCGGCGGCAATTGGGGCGATGAGAACGACATCCACCCCACCCACCTGGATGAGTTCATCGCCTTTGCCCACCAGATCGGGGCCGAACCGCAGATCTCCGTGCGCTTGCGTGGGGGAACCCCGGCGCAGGCCGCCGCGCTCGTACGCTATGCCAATCTAGAACAGGCTTACAACATCCGTTACTGGAGCATCGGCAACGAACCGGAACTCTACCATGCCAAATCAGGCTTCGCGGACTATGACAGCGAGCGCCTGAACCGAGAATGGCGCGCCATCGCCATCGCCATGCGCGCCATCGACCCTGCCATCCTCCTCATCGGCCCCGAAATCACCCAATTTACCGGCAACCCGGCCTCCGACCCCAAAGACGCCGCCGGTAAGGATTGGATGCGTAGCTTCCTGACAGCCAACGGCGATCTGGTGGATGTCGTCTCCATCCACCGCTATCCTTTCCCCACCGGCATGACCGCCGCCCCGGCCACTCCTGCCGAGCTACTGGCCAGCGCCGCGGAATGGGAGCAGATCATCCCCAGCCTGCGGACAGTCATCCGGGAGAGCACCGGCAAAGACCTGCCTGTCGCCATCACCGAGATCAACTCCTACTGGAGCAATGTCAGCGGCGGCGAAACCACCCCCGATTCCTTCTACAGCGCCCTGTGGTGGGCCGATGTATTGGGGCGGCTGATTCGCCAGGATGTGCACATCGTCAATTTTTTCTCGTTGCAGAGCCATCCCAGCATCGGCGGTTATGGCCTGCTGGCCCGCCGCGAGACGCGGCCCAGTTATGATGTCTACCAGCTTTACCAACGCTTCGGCCAGCATCGCCTGGATGCTGCCAGCGGCGATCCGGCCCTCTCCCTCTTCGCTGCCCGCCGCCAGGACAACGCTCTGACCCTGCTGATCATCAACCGCAGCGAGCAGACAGCCGTCAAAACCGTGGAGATCGCCGGCCTGGATCTGGCCGGCGAGGCCGAGGTCTGGCTGTTCGACGCCGAGCACCCCGCCGCGCCACGCTCCCGCATGCCCTGGCCTCCGCCCGGCCCCCTCTCCCTGCCGCCCTATTCGGCCACCCTCCTCATCATCCCTGCCGCCCTGCCATGAAAAAGCATGGCCTCCGCCCGATTGCCTTCCTGTGGCTCATACTCCTGGCGCTCAGCGGCTGCGACGCGCCCACGCCCACGCTTATGCCTACCCCTCTCCCGCAGCCCTCTCCCCCTACCGTCGCCGCGGTGGAACCCCTGCCCTACCTCAATTCCGCCCTACCCATCGCCGCACGCGTGGACGATCTGCTGAGACGGATGAGTCTGGCCGAAAAGATCGGGCAAATGACCTTGGTGGAGAAAAACTCGATTGTCGCTACCGATATCGCTGATCTGGGCATCGGGGGACTGCTCAGCGGCGGCGGCGGCTACCCCCAAGACAACACACCCACGGGCTGGGCCAACATGGTGGACGATTTCCAGCAGCACGCCCGCGACTCCCGTCTCGGCATTCCCCTGCTCTACGGCGTCGATGCTGTGCACGGCCACAGCAATGTTAAGGGAACGGTCATCTTTCCCCACAACATCGGCCTGGGCGCGGCCAACAATCCCGCCCTGATGCAGCGCATCGGCCAGATCACCGCCGCCGAGATGGCTGCCACCGGTATTTACTGGAACTATGGCCCTGCCGTTTCGGCCCCGCAGGATGTGCGCTGGGGCCGCACCTACGAGGGTTACAGCGAAGACCCTGCCCTCATCTCCCGCCTGGCCGCGGCCTACCTGCGCGGCTTGCAGGGCGAACATCTGGCCGCGCCCGATACCGTCATCGGCACGGCCAAGCACTTTGTGGGCGATGGTGGCACAGCCTGGGACACCGGCTCCGGCCGCTACCGTATTGACCAAGGCGATACACAGGTAGATGAGGCCACCCTGCGGGCCGTGCACCTGCCGCCTTACAGCGCCGTCATCGCCGCCGGCGCCCGCAGCATCATGGTCTCCTACTCCAGCTGGAACGGCACAAAAATGCACGGGCACGCCTATCTGATCAACGATGTGCTCAAGGGTGAACTCGGTTTCAGCGGTTTTGTCGTCTCCGATTGGGGGGGCATCGATCAGATCAGCGGCAATTATGACAACGACGTCGCCACCGCCATCAACGCCGGCATCGACATGAACATGGTGCCTTTCGATTACCGCCGCTTCATTGCCGCTCTCAGCAAAGGGGTCGAGGCGGGGGATGTGCCGTTGGCCCGCATCGACGACGCCGTGCGCCGCATTCTCACCATCAAATTCGAACTGGGCCTGTTCGAGCAGGCCCTCGCCCAGCGCCACCTGTTGGCCGCAGTCGGCGCGGACGGACGCCGGCAGGTCGCACGCGAGGCCGTCGCCCAGTCGGTGGTGTTGCTGAAGAATGAGGACGGCCTGCTGCCCCTTTCTCCCGATCTGCCGGCCCTGTTTGTGGCCGGGGCCGCCGCCGATGACATCGGCATCCAGTCCGGCGGCTGGACCATCGAATGGCAGGGCAAGAAGGGCGCCATCACGCCCGGAACCACGATTCTGCAGGGGATTCGGGCCGCGGTCGGGGCCGGGGCCGTGGTCGAGTACAACGCCACCGGCAATTTCAGCGGCGATATTACCGCACCAGGCGCTGTCTGTGTGGCGGTGGTGGGTGAGTTGCCTTATGCCGAGGGCGAGGGTGATAGCCGCACGCTCGCCCTGCCCACCGGCGAGATCCGGGTTCTGCGCCGTCTGGAGCAGGCGTGTTCCCGGCTGGTTGTGATTCTGATCAGTGGTCGTCCGTTGCTGATCAGCGAGTTTGTGGATGGTTGGGACGCGCTGGCCGCGGCCTGGTTGCCCGGCAGCGAAGGCGCGGGCGTGGCCGACGTGCTTTTCGGCGCGGTTCCCTTCCGCGGCAAGCTGCCTGTGACCTGGCCCGCCACTCTCGACCAGCTTCCCCGGGGAACTTACGCCGATCCGCCCCTCTTCCCCTTTGGCTTTGGCCTGACGCCCTGAACGCGACCATGCGACGACTCCCGACCCTTGCCCTATTCCTCCCCGTGCTCCTGCTGCTGGCAGCCTGCGCGTCCGCGCCCGCGCCCACACTGCTGCCCGCACCCACACCCACGGCCACGCCCTCTGAATCCGCCCTGCCTGGCTGGGAATTGGTCTGGCAGGATGAATTCGCGGGTGAGAGCCTGGATCGCAGCAAGTGGGGCTTCGACCTGGGCGGCGGCGGCTGGGGCAACAATGAGTTGCAGTTCTACACCGACCGGCCCGAAAATGTGCGCGTGACCGGGGGCCAGCTGATCATCGAAGCCCGCGCGGAGGAGTGGCGGGGCTGGGACTATACCTCCGCCCGCCTGAAAACGCAGGCCCTGCACGCCTGGACGTACGGCCGCATCGAGGCCCGCATGAAGCTGCCCACGGGCCGGGGCATCTGGTCGGCCTTTTGGATGCTGGGCGAGGATATTGCCACGGCGGGGTGGCCGCGCAGCGGCGAGATCGACATCATGGAAAACATCGGCGCGCCCCACACCATCCACGGCACCCTCCATGGCCCCGGCTATTCCGGCGGCAATGGCGTCGGCGCAGCCTACACGCGCATGGATATCGACTTTGCCGCCGAGTTTCATACCTTTGCGGTGGAATGGAGGCCGGAGGAGATCCGCTGGTTTGTGGATGACGCCCTCTTTTTCCAGATCAACGCCGGCGACACGCCCGGCCCCTGGGTCTATGACCATCCCTTTTTCATCCTTCTCAACCTGGCCGTGGGCGGCAACTGGCCTGGCAGCCCCGACGCCAGCACGTCATTCCCGCAGCAATTCGTGATCGACTATGTGCGCGTCTATCGCGACCCCACCCTGACCCCTGCCGCCCTGCAAAAACCAACCATCCATGCCGCGGCCATCGACCTGGAAACAGCCGGGGCGGGCGCGGATCGGCAGGTCACTGTCTTCGTCACCGTTGTGGATGAGGCGGGGGCAGGCGTGGCTGGCGCGGATGTGGAGGCGGGCTGGCTGGGTGTGATCGCCGGCGCCACCTCCGGCGCCCGTACCGACGCTGCCGGCCGGGCCGGCCCCTTCCTGGCCCAACCGGCCAGAGGCGCCAAAGAGATCACCTTCTGCATCTACGACATTCGCAAGGCCGGCTCGCTCTACGACAAACAGCGCAACAGCGCAACCTGCGTGTTCCAACCCAATGAATAGGGAACGGTAACAATTCACCTTATTTTGTCATTGCGAGTGGCGATAGCCCCGAAGCAATCCCCAACGTTGCTTTAACACCCAAAAATTGACGAGCCACCTTGGAGATTGCTTCGCCATGCGACCTGCGGTCGCCCTTGCAATGACATATCAGGCGAACTGTTACCGGTCTTTAATCATTAATTAATTGTTTCCAGATATTTGTCAATATTGTGGAAATTGGCAATGAATTACGTCAAACTTACAAAAACAAGGAAAAAAATCATGTCTAACGAGATCACTCCCATGCGTATGCTGGGAAAAAGCACGATCGCTGTTTCGGAAATCGGTTTTGGCCTGTGGGCCGCCGGCGGCGATAGCTGGGGCGCCACCGACGATCAGGACATTCTCGATGCCATCGACTACACCCTGGATCGGGGTGTGAACTTCTATGACACCGCCGATGTCTATGGCGGGGGACACAGCGAGGAACTGCTGGGCCGGGCCATGCAAGGTCGCCGCCAACGTTTTGTCGTCGCCACCAAAATCGGCTGGCGCGACTTCGACGGCGCACAAGGCCGCTCCGCCTACACCACCATCGCAAAACTGATCGCCGGCGTCGAATCCAACCTGCAGCGCCTGCAAACCGACTACATCGACATCATCCAAAGCCATATCGACTTTCGCGACCCCACCATGGAAATCTTTTTGGAAGGCTTTCAGCGCCTGCAAAGGGCCGGGAAAGTACGGGCGTATGGCGTCAGCACCAGTCATTTCGACTATCTGCAAGCCTTCAACGCCGGCGACGGCTGCGCCACATTGCAGATCGATTACAGCATCCTCAACCGCACGCCCGAAGCGGAGATCCTGCCCTATTGCCAGGCCCACAACATCGGCGTGATCGTGCGCGGGGCGCTGGCCATGGGCATTCTCACCGGCAAATACACCGCCGACACCCGTTTCGGCGAGGACGACTGGCGACGGCGCTGGCATGAAAACGAGGAAGAATACCAGATCTACTTGCAGGATCTGGCCACGGTCGAGCAGCTGCGCGCCCTGACGCAGGAGCGCAGCCTGGCGCAACTGGCCCTGCAATTCACACTGGCGCATCCCGCGGTCAGCACCGTGATCCCAGGCATCAAGAACCTGCGCCAGGCCGAGGCCAATCTGATGACGGCCCAGAGCGCACCCCTCGCGGCCGCCGAACTGACCCAGATCGACGCGCTCGTGCCGCCCGGCGGCGGGCGCAAGATCTGGCCGGCCTGATCGCCCACGCGCACCCCCCTCATCCACCCCTTCCCTGCCAGTCACAAGGGCTGATCTTTGCCCTCGTTCCCAGGATCGCTTCCCCATGAACCCATCCCAAGCCGCAATCTGGATCGGCGATACCCCTTTACAAAACGAAGCCCCAAACGTCACGGGTGAATACGTCCAGCTTTTCGGCGAGGAATACTACCGCATCTCGCACTACGACCAGATGCCGCCCTTTTTCATGAGCCTGGTGAGCAGCGGCGACCACTGGCTGTTCATCTCCAGCACCGGCGGCCTTTCGGCCGGGCGCATCGATGCCAACTCGGCCCTGTTTCCCTACGAAACCGTGGACAAGATCACCGCCCATGCCGAGCTGACCGGCGACAAAACCATCTTCCGCGTCGCACGAGGCGGGCGCACCTATCTCTGGGAGCCCTTCTCGCAGCGGTATGCCGGCGTCTATCGCTGCGAACGCAATCTTTACAAGAACATCTACGGCAACAAACTGATTTTCGAAGAGATCAACCACGATCTACAACTGCGCGTGCGCAGGGCCTGGCGCACCGGCGAGCGATTTGGCTTCGTCCGCACCTGCTGGCTGCACAACCTGGGGGCGGAGGATTGCCAGATCGAGCTGCTGGACGGCCTGCAAAATATCCTGCCCTTTGGCGCCACCGCGCTCCTGCAAAACACCCTCAGCAACCTGCTGAACGCCTACAAGCGCAACGAACTGGATCCCGCCAGCGGCCTGGGCATCTTCGCCCTCAGCGCCACCCTCACCGACCGGGCAGAGCCGAGCGAATCGCTGCAAGCGACCGTGGTCTGGCAGACGGGCCTGGCTGAAGCCCGGCATCTGCTCAGCGCCGACCAGCTCGACGCCTTTCGGCGGGGCGCTGCCATCACGCCGGAAGAAGATGTGTGCGGCCGGGCCGGCGCTTACTTCGTCCATGCCGATTTTGTCCTACCCGCGCAAACGGAACGCCATTGGCGCCTGGTCGCCGATGTGAACCAGGACAGCGCCGCCATCGCCGCCTTGCGCCAGTTCCTGCGCCGGGGCAAACCGGAGATCGAAGCGGAGATCGAGGCGGACATCGCCGCCGGCGCCGAAGACCTGGCGCGCCTGGCCGCAGCCGCCGATGCCTTGCAACTGACGGCGCAAACAACGACCACCAGCCACCATTACGCCAATGTCCTCTTCAACATCATGCGCGGCGGCATCTTCGTACAGGACTATCTTATCGACCGCGCCGATCTGCTCGATTTCATACAGGCCCGCAATCGTGGGGTAGCGGCCGCTTTTGCGGACTGGTTCAGCGCCCTGCCGGAGCAGTTCCCCATCCAGAGCCTGTACCAGCGGGCGGCAGATGCGGGCGCGCCCGACCTGATCCGGCTCTGCTACGAATATCTGCCCCTGACCTTCAGCCGCCGGCATGGCGACCCCAGCCGGCCCTGGAACAGCTTCTCCATCAACCTGCGCCAGCCGGATGGCAGGCGGCGCTTCGATTATCAGGGCAACTGGCGCGATATCTTCCAAAACTGGGAGCCGTTGGCGCTCAGTTTCCCCGGCTTTGTGGATGGGATGCTGGCAAAATTCCTCAATGCCACCACCGTCGATGGCTATAACCCCTACCGCGTCACCCGCGACGGCATCGAGTGGGAAGCGCCGGAGCCGGACAATCCCTGGTCGAATATCGGCTATTGGAGCGATCATCAGATCATCTACCTGCAAAAGCTGCTGGAGATCGCCGAGCAGGCGCGCCCCGGCGCGCTGCCAGCGCTGTGGAATCGCCCTATCTTTGCCTACGCCGACGTGCCCTATCGCCTACGCGCCTACACCGAGATGCTGGCGAACTGGCAGGACACGATCGAGTTCGACCGGGAGCGAGATGCGGCGATTGCCGCCGCGGTCGCGGCCCTGGGCACAGATGCACGCCTGCTGCGCGGCCCCGATGGCGCGGTCATCCACGCCACGATGACGGAGAAACTGCTGACGCTGCTCCTGGCCAAGCTCACCAACCTCGTGCCCGAAGGGGGCATCTGGATGAACACGCAGCGCCCGGAATGGAACGACGCCAACAACGCCCTGGTGGGCAAAGGGCTGTCTGTGGTCACGGTGGCCTATCTGCGCCGTTTCATTCTCTTTTGGCAGCGGCTGCTGGCGCAGAACACAACCGCGGTGTTCACCATTCATGCCGCGGTGGCCGATCTGTTGCGCCAGGCCCACGGCATCCTACTCGCTCACCGCCATCATCTGGCAAGTGGATTCAGCGATCACGCCCGGCGGGCGATCATGGATGATCTGGGGATGGCGGCCACGGCCTATCGCGCCGCCGTCTATGAACAGGGGTTCCCTCCCGCCCAGGTCGATCTCCCGCGCCAGGAACTGCGCGATTTCCTGGCCCTGACGCAAACCTACATCGAGCAGACACTGCATGCCAACCGTCGCGGGGATGGGCTGTATCACAGCTACAACACCCTGCGCCTGCGCGAGAGAGAAAGCGCGGTCGAACATCTTTATTTGATGTTAGAGGGCCAGGTGGCGATCCTCTCGTCCGGCCTGCTAACGCCGCAGGCATCGCTGGCGCTGCTGCACAGCCTGCGCCATAGCGACCTCTACCGCCCTGATCAGCATTCCTATATGCTCTACCCCCACCGCCGGCTGCCCCGTTTCCTGGAGAAGAACCATGTACCGGCGGACAAGCTACGCGATTCGGCTCTGGCCGCGGCCCTGGCTGCCCAGGACGACAGGCGGCTGCTCATCCGCGATGTCGCGGGCGTGTACCATTTCAACGGCGCCTTTCGCAACGCCGGCGATGTCATGCGGGTTTTGGATGATCTGGCCAGGGAACCGGCCTACGCGGGGCTGGCATCGGCAGAACGGGCATTCATGCTCGACCTGTTCGAGACCACCTTCAATCATCACACCTTCACCGGGCGTTCCGGCACCTTCTTCGCCTACGAGGGCCTGGGCAGCATCTACTGGCACATGGTCTCGAAACTGTTGCTGGCCGCGCAGGAGTGTTTCGAGCAGGCAGTGGCCGAAAACGCCGGCCCCGCCCTGATCGAGGCGCTGGCCGCGGCCTACTACGACATTCGCGCCGGCATCGGCTTCAATAAAACGCCCCTCAGCTACGGCGCCTTTCCCACCGATCCCTATTCGCACACGCCCATGGGCGGCGGCGCCAGCCAACCGGGCATGACCGGCCAGGTGAAGGAAGAGATTCTGACACGCTGGGGAGAATTGGGCGTGCGCGTACGGGGCGGCGCCCTCTGTTTCGCCCCGGCCATGCTGCGCCGGGACGAGTTCCTGCAAACCGGGCGCGAATTTAGCTTTTTCGATACCCAGGGCAAGGCCAGAACCCTGCCCCTTGCACCCGGTGCCCTCGCCTTCACCTTCTGTCAAACGCCGATCGTGTACGCGCTCGGCGACAGGCCGCAGATCGAAGTCCTTTTCGCGAATGGCCGCAGCCAGACAAGCCCGGAAACCTGCCTTGATGCTGCCATCTCGCAGAGCATTTTCCAGCGCGAGGACCAGGTGGCCCTGCTGCGCGTGACCGTGAAAATCTAGCGTCCCAGCAGAAGTTCAACTTCTGCAGAGGAGTTAAACTTCTCCATCCCCCTTTTCGATCCTCGAACCTCCCCATTCCTCAGGAGTTTTCCTCATGTCCAAACGAATCGCCCTCCTCCCCTTTGCGCTCCTGCTCGGCCTACTGCTGCTCGCGGCCCTGGCCGGGACGATTTCACTCGCCCAGCCGGCCGGCGACCCGCCGGTTCTCGATGATTTCGAGGCCGGGCTGCCCGCCACCTGGTTCCAGTACGGCGACTATGGCAGCGGCACCTTCGTCAACACCACCCTCGTCGCCACCGACACCGTGCCCGGTCTGACCCCCAACAACGTGCTGGAGATCGGCTACAACTCCGCCGGCTGGGGCGCGGGCACAGGCAACAACCTCGGCGGCCAGGATTGGAGCCAGTACGATGGCTTCAGTTTCTGGTTCAAAGGCGCGGCCACGGGCGGCGTCTTCCGCGTCATCCTCAGCGACAATCCCAACCCCGCCGTGCCCGGCGATTCCGCCGAACGCTTCGTCTACGAATTCGCCGACAACAGCGCCGGCTGGCGGCACATCCTCATCCCCTGGGGCGCTTTTGTGCGCGACTGGGCCTACCAGCCCGGCGGCGCCCCCGATGACGGCCTCACCCTCACCGAGGTGCAGGCCTATGCCCTGGCCCTGCCCGGCGGCGCCGCAACCGTCGCCCTCGACGAAGTGCGGCTGGTCAAATTCCAGGGCGTGGACGCCTTCGAGGCCGGCCTGCCCGCCACCTGGTTCCAGTATGGCGACTACGGCAGCGGAACCTTCGTCAACACCACCCTCGTGCCCACCGACACCGTGCCCGGCCTGAACCCCAACAACGTGCTGGAGATCGGCTACAACTCCGCCGGCTGGGGCGCGGGCACAGGCAACAACCTCGGCGGCCAGGATTGGAGCGGCTACCACGGCCTGGGCTTCTGGTTCTGGGGCGGCAACAGCGGCGCCACCTACCGCGTCATCCTCAGCGACAACCCCAACCCCGCCGTGCCCGGCGACTCGGCCGAACGCTTCGCCTACGAATTTACCGACAATTTCGCCGGCTGGCGCTTCGTCAGCATCCCCTGGGCCGCCTTCTTCCGCGACTGGGCCTACCAGCCCGGCGGCGCCCCCGATGACGGCCTCACCCTCACCGAGGTGCAGGCCTACGCCCTGGCCCTGCCCGGCGGCGCCCGCACCACCGCCATCGACCACGTCGCCCTCTTTGGCGACGGGCAGCCCGCGCTCACCGTCGGCTTCAGCCAGCGCGATTACACCGTCGAGGAAGGGGGCGAGGCGATGCTCACCGTCGCGCTCAGCGCCGCCAGCCAGACAGAAGTGACGGTTGATCTCGCGGTCACGGGCGGCACGGCTGCTGCCGGAGATGATTACACCGCCCCGGCCACAACCACCCTCACCTTCCCGCCCGGCGTCGCCGAGCAGACCCTTGCCATCGCCACGATCGACGACGCCGACGAGGAAGCGGACGAGACCGTGATCGTCACGCTCTCCAATCCGAATGGGGCTGACCTCGGCGCTCGCAGCGAAGCCACGCTCACCATCGCCGACAACGACGCGCCCGTCCTTTCCGGCAAGTCGGTCCTGATCGATGATTTCGAACTGGACGAACTGCCCGCGGGCGCGGATGCGGACGGCAACGGCGTCGGTTTCGTCACCTGGAATCACCCTGCGGCCAGCGCCGGCGTCAGCCTGACCGGCGCCCCGCCCGCGGCTGTGCCCGGCCTGCCCGATCCCAACACCGTGCTGCAACTCGACCTCGCCATCGGCCCCGGCCAGTGGGCGGGCTACACCCACGCCTTCGGCAACGAGGCCGCCGACGAATGGGTTTCGCAAGATTGGTCGAGCTACGAGGGCCTCAGCCTGTGGCTCTACGGCAACAACACCGGCGGCGTGCTCTTCGTAGACATCGCCGAGAACCGCAACCCCGGCTCCACCCGCGACGACGCCGAACGCTGGAGCGTGGACATCCCCGATACCTTCAGCGGCTGGCAATCTTTCACCCTCCCCTTCGCCGATTTCCACCGCAAAGAGATCGGCAACGGCGCCCCCAACGACGGCCTCACCCTGGACGAGGTGTGGGGCTATGCCATCGGCGGCTTCGGCTCGGTGGACATGGGCAGCCAGAGCTACTTCATCGACAACGTCGGCCTGCTGGTGCGCACCACCATCATCGATGACTTCGAGCTGGACGAACTGCCCACGGGCGTCGATGCGGACGGCAACGGCGTCGGCTTCGTCACCTGGAACCACCCCGCGGCCAGCGCCGGCGTCAGCCTGACCGACGCCCCGCCCGCCGTCGTGCCCGGCCTGCCCGATCCCAACACCGTGCTGCAACTCGACCTCACCATCGGCCCCGGCCAGTGGGCGGGCTACACCCACGCCTTTGCGAACGAAGCCGCCGACGCCTGGGTTTCGCAAGATTGGTCGAGCTACGAGGGCATCTGCTTCTGGCTGTACGGCAACAACACCGGCGGCGTGCTCTTCTTCGACATCGCCGAGAACCGCAACCCCGGCTCCACTCGCGACGACGCCGAACGCTGGTCGGTCGATGTCCCCGACACCTTCAGCGGCTGGCAGTTCTTCACCGTTCCCTTCGCCGATTTCCACCGCAAAGAGATCGGCAACGGCGCCCCCAACGACGGCCTCAGCCTGGATGAGGTGTGGGGCTATGCCATCGGCGGCTTCGGCTCGGTGGACATGGGCAGCCAGAGCTACTTCGTCGATGACGTGGCACTCTATGGCCGCGCCGGCGGCGACGAGCCTCTGGAGATCGAATTCGCCGACATCAGCTACAGCGTGGTCGAGGGCGGCAGCGTGGATGTAACCGTGGCCCTCAACAAAGTCGCCGCCGAAACCGTCAGCGTCGATTACGTCTCTGCCGAGAGCACGGCCCGACCCGGCCGCGACTTCACGCCCCTGGCCGGGACGTTGACCTTTGCGCCAGGCGAGACCGAAGCCAGTTTCAGCGTCGCCAGCTTCGACAACAGCAAACACGATGGCGACCGCAGCCTCATGCTCAACCTCAACAACGCCGTGGGCGCGGATTTGGGCTTCTCCACGCGGGCGCTGGTCACGATCGAGGACAACGATCCCGCCGACCCCACCCTGATCGACGACTTCGAGGGCTGGCATCCCTTCACCGCCGCCGGCGACGTGAATCTGGCCGTGACGGAACTGATGGCCGGGAACGCCGCGGCCCGGCCCGGCCAGGACGCCTACGAAGGCGTGCTCAGCGGTGAGTTCGATACCACCGCCGCGCCGGCCAGCTTCGCCCGCAGCTTCACCCAGCCGCAGGACTGGAGCGGCTACGATGGCCTCAGTTTCTGGTACTACGGCTCCGGCAGCGGCGAGCGGATCACGGTCGAGCTGCAAGATAATCAAGCTACTGCCACCGCGGATGTGCCTGCCGCCGATTGGGTGCTGGCCTGGAGCGACGAGTTCGACGACCCCGCCGGCGCGACGCCCAACCCGAACAAGTGGACGCACGAAATCGGCGACGGAACCATGTACGGCATCCCCGGCTGGGGCAATGGCGAATTCCAGTTCTACACCGATGATCCGGCCAACGCCAGCACCGACGGCGCCGGCAATCTCATCGTTTCGCTGCAAGAGACCCCCGACGGCGACGCCCGCCAGTGCTGGTATGGCCCCTGCGACTACACCTCCGCCCGCCTGATCTCGGCCCAGAAGAACGAGTTCCAGTACGGGCGCATCGAGGCCCGCGCCCTGGTTCCGCCCGGCCCTGCCGGCCTCTGGCCCGCCTTCTGGATGCTGGGAACGAACATCGGCGAGGTCGGCTGGCCGCAGTCGGGCGAGATCGACATCATGGAGTACGTCAGCAAGTTCCCCAACGATATCTTCGGCACCATCCACGGCCCGGGCTACTCTGGCGGCTCTGGTTTTGGCAACACCCTCACCTTCCCCGGCGGCGTGGCCGGCGACTACCACACCTTCGCCGTGGAATGGGGGCCGGATGAGATCCACTGGTTCGTCGATGGCGTCAATTTCCACAACGCCACCCCGGCGGACGTGGCTCCGAACGCATGGGTCTACAACCACCCCTTCTACCTCATCCTCAACCTGGCCATCGGCGGCAACTTCGGCGGCGCCATCGCCGATGACATGACCTTCCCGCAGAATCTGGCGGTCGATTACGTGCGCGTCTATCAGGCTGCGGACACGGCCGAGCGCTTCCAGGCCAGCTTCGTGGATAACGTCGCCGGCTGGCAAAAGGTGGAGATCCCCTTCCTCTTCTTCCAGCGCAGCGCCGCGCAGCCCGCAGGCGCGCCCGATGATGGTCTCGGCCTCACCGCGGTCAACGGCTATGGCTTCGGCCTGCCCGCCAACGGCGGCGCCCCGCTCACCGGCATGTTCATGCTCGACCAGGTGCGCCTGGAAGCGGAGATCGACATCCCGGCCTGGGTGGGCAATATCGTGCAGACTGCTGACGCCGACCCGCTGGTCTACGGCTCGACCATCGCCATTGCCGCCGAAGCCACCAACTACTCCGGCGCTGCCCAAGAGGTCTTCCTGCTCGTGCCGCTGGATGACGAAGTCAGTTACGTCGCCGGCAGCGCCACCAACGGGGCCTTCCCCCTCACGGGCGGGCAGCTGGCGGCCCTGGGCTACGGCCTGGGCGCGCAAGCTGCCAACCCGGATGTGATCGCCGTGGCCTGGTCGGGTGCTATCGAAAACAGTGAGAGCGCCACCTTCGACTTCGCGGTCGAGATCAGCGCCAACGCGGCCGGCTCCGTGCAGCACCGCCTGATCACGCCGCAAGGCACGTTCTACAGCCACATGCTCGCTGTGGCTGAAACGGTCATGGTGGAGCTGCCTCTGCTGGCCGACACCTGGATCAATACCGGCGATCCACTGGTCAACTACAACCAGGTCTCGGTGCTTACCTCCCGCACCACCGGGCTGGACAACATCCTCTTCGTCTTCGACCGCGGCCACCTGCCCGCCGGCGCCGAGCTGCTTTCGGCGCAGTTGACGTTGCACAATGTCGAGAACAAGAGCGGCCAGTGGGGCAAATCCATGCAGGTCGTCAATGTCACGCCCTTTGAGCCCACCACTGTCACCGGCGCCGCTGTCCTTGCCGGCGCGGTCAGCTTCTTCAACCCTGGCGCTGTATTGGCTGTGCCTGCCACGCCCGCCACGGTGGCCGTGGATGTGAAGGCGCAGGTCATGGCCTGGGATGCGCAGGACGCCAGGGGCTATCTGGCGGTGCAAACCAGTGGGCCTGCGGGCCGCGTGAACATGGACAGCCTGGAAACGTACCAGGCCCAACCGGCCACGCTGACCATCGTCTACCTGCCGTAACGCCAACGCAAAAAGTAGGTATTGGATATTGGATATGAGATAGTTGGTATTGAGATTAGTTGTTGATAGGAATGATCTCAAATACCAACTATCAAATATCCAATATCCAATACCCCCCCCAAAAAAAACAGCCATTACCATGACCAACCGCATCGAATCCCTGCTCGCCCAACTCACCGACGATGAGAAAATCGCCCTGCTGGGCGGGGCGGACGCCTGGCACACCGTCGCCATTCCCCGCCTCGGCATCCCTGCCATCAAGGTCACGGATGGGCCGAACGGCGCTCGCGGGGCCAGCCGCACCGGCGTGCCCACCTCGGCCTGTTTCCCCGTGGGCGTGGCCCTGGGCGCCACCTGGAATCCTGATCTCGTACGCGAGGTCGGCGAGGCCCTGGCCGCGGAAGTGCAGGCCAAAGGCGCGCACATCCTCCTGGCCCCCACCGTCAACATCCACCGCTCGCCCCTGGCCGGACGCAATTTCGAGTGCTATTCCGAAGACCCCTTCTTGACGGGGACGCTGGCCTCCGCCTACATCGACGGCCTGCAAAGCCGGGGCGTGGGCGCTTGCATCAAGCATTTCGTCTGCAACGATTCCGAATTCGAACGGCACAGCATCAGTTCGGATGTGGGGGAGCGGGCGCTGCGCGAGATCTATCTGAAGCCGTTCGAGATGGCGATGCAGCGGGCGAAGCCCTGGTCGCTGATGTCGGCCTACAACCGCATCAACGGCGTGTGGGCCAGCGAGAACGACCGCTTGCTGCTCGATATCCTCAAGGGCGAGTGGGGCTTCGACGGGTTGGTGATGTCGGACTGGTACGGGACGTACACGCCGCGGGCCATTGCCGGCGGGCTGGATCTAGAAATGCCCGGCCCGCCCAAATGGTTGCAGCCCGAACAGGTGCGGGCGGCGCTGGCAGCGGGCGAAGTGAGCGCAGCGCAGATCGATGACAAGGTGCGGCGGCTGCTGCGCACGATCGAGCGCGTGGGCGCGTTCGCGCAGCCCGCTTTGCAGCCGGAACAGGCCATCGACCGGCCCGAACACCGGGCGTTGATCCGGCGGGCGGGGGCGGAGGCGATCGTCTTGCTCAAAAATGAGGGCGACCTGCTGCCTCTTCACCCCGACCGCCCGCAGAGCATCGCCGTGATCGGGGCCAATGCCAAATGGGCGTCGATCATGGGCGGGGGCAGCGCCCAGGTGGCCGCGCATTATATTCTCTCGCCGCTGGAAGGGATACGCAATCGGGCGGGGGATGGTGTGCAGATCGAATATGCCGTGGGTTGTCACCTGCACCGCTTGCTGCCGAATATCGACAAAACGTGGCTGCGTCAGCCCGGCAGCGAGGCCCCCGGCGTGCTCCTGACCTATTTCTCCGGGCCGGATCTGGCCGCAGAACCCCGGCACGTCGAAGTGATCGAGACGATGGAGGCGAGTTGGTTCGGGAATTTTGTGGAAGGCGTCAATGCCCGCCAGTTCTCGGCCCGTCTCTCGACCGATCTGACGGCGCCCGAATCGCGGCGCTATCTCCTGGGCCTGAACAGTGTGGGCCAGGCGCGGCTGTGGCTGGATGGCGACTTGCTGATCGACCAGTGGACAGATAAAAATCCGCTGGACGGGAGCGAGAAGCAGATCGAGGTCACATTGCAGGCCGGGCGGCGGTACCGGCTTGAGATCGCGTACAGATGGGCGGCGGAGGGCAACTGGCGGGGCCTGCATCTGGGCCTGCTGCCCGCGGCGGAGGTTGATCTGCTGGTCGAGGCGGAAATGCTGGCCGCCCGCGCCGATGTGGTGCTGCTCTTTGCCGGTCTCACCGCCGATTGGGAGGGTGAGGGGACGGATCGGGTGAACATGGATCTGCCGGGCCGGCAGGATGAACTGATCCGGCGGGTGGCGGCGGCGAACCGCCACACCGTCGTTGTGCTCAACAATGGTTCGCCCCTGCACATGCCCTGGATCGATGACGTGGCCGCGGTGATGCAGGCCTGGTATGGTGGTCAGGAAGCGGGCAACGCCATCGCCGATGTGCTGTTCGGCGTCGCCGATCCGGGCGGGCGCCTGCCCACCACCTTCCCCAAACGCCTGGCCGATAACCCCGCCTACCTCAATTATCCGGGCGAAAACGGCCATGTGCTCTATGGCGAGGGCCTGTTCGTGGGGTATCGTTACTATGACGCCAAGGGGATCGAGCCTCTCTTCCCCTTCGGCCACGGGCTTTCCTACACCCGTTTCGAATACGCCAACCTGCAACTCGCGGCTGCCGAACTGGAACCGGGTCAGCCCCTATCGCTCAGCCTGGATGTGACGAACGTGGGCCAGCGGCCCGGCGCGGAGGTGGTGCAGGTGTATGTGCGCGATATCGCATCCCGCTTGCAGCGCCCCGCCAAGGAGTTGAAGGCTTTTGCCAAAGTGCATCTGCAGCCGGGCGAGACCCGCACGCTCACCCTCACCCTCGCCGCCGACGCCTTCGCCTACTACGATCCTGCCCGGCCCGGCTGGGTGACAGAGGCGGGCGCGTTCGAGGTGTCGATCGGCAAATCTGCGGCGGATCTGCGCTTATCGCGCAGGATCTGGCTGCTGTAGCTCGCAATGACACATTAGATGAACTGTTATTACCAATCTACCAATTTACCAATCTACCAACTTACCAATCTACCAACTTACCAATCTACCAATTTACCAATCTACCAACTTACCAACTTACCAATCTACCACTTTCCCCCTGTCGCGCCATCGTCATAGCATTCACAGCGACCCGCCTGAACAGGTGTCCATCATAACGCATCTCAATGAGGGCGCATCATGATTCGCCCCCGCCCCCTACATCTGCTAGAATCGGGGGCATGGCCAAACAACCCAAATCCCGCATTCTCCTGATCGAAGATGAAGATGATGTGCGCAAAACCCTGCGCCTGAATCTGAAAGAGCATGGCTACAAGGTCAGCGTTGCCGCCACCGGGGTGGAGGGGCTGGCCATGGCCCGCGCCGAAACGCACGATCTGATCATCCTCGACCTGATGCTGCCCGGCATCGATGGCCTCTCGCTGGTGCGGGCGCTGCGCCAGGAATCGCAGGTGCCGGTGCTGATGCTGACCGCGCGCAGCTCGGAAATGGACAAAATCATCGGGCTGGAAAGCGGCGCGGATGATTATCTGACCAAACCTTTCAGCATGGGCGAATTGCTGGCGCGCGTGCGGGCGCTGCTGCGGCGCACGCGGGCGCCGGAAACGCGGGACGAACTCAGCGCCGGCGATCTGCATCTCGATCTGGTCAGTCGCCGCGCCGCTCGCGGCGGCCGCTCACTCAATCTCAGCCCCCTGGAGTTCAGCTTGCTGGCCGAATTGATGCGCCATTCCGGCGCGGTGCTCAGCCGCGACCTGCTGCTGAACCGCGTTTGGGGGGATGATTTCTTCGGCGAGACGCGCACGGTGGATGTGCATGTGCGCTGGCTGCGCGAAAAAATCGAGGAGGATCCCTCACAGCCTCGCCTGATCCAGACGGTGCGGGGGGTGGGCTACCGGTTCGAAGCCCCGGCCGCGGACGAGCCGGAAGATGAGGAGGCATGACGCCCGCCGCGCAAACGCTGATCCTGCTGCTGCTGGCCGCGGCCCTGTTTTGCCTGTGGCGCTGGCGCACAGTCGCCCGCGCCGGCCAGACTCTGCGCGAGCAGGCCCTGGCCGCAAGCCAGCGCGCCAGGGATCTGGCGCAGGAAAACGCCCAACGCGCCGCGCATCTGCACGCCCTCAGCCAGGCGGGCAGCGAAGCGATCTATCTGCTCGACCGCCAGAGCAGGGTTTTGTGGTGGAATCAGGCGGCGCAACAGCTGGCCACGCAGCCGGCGACGCCGCCCCTGCCCCTCAGCCGCGCCAGCAGCAGCTTCGAAGTGCTGGATCTGGTGGCGCAGGCAGAGTCCGACCTGCTGCCGCACGAG
This sequence comes from Caldilineales bacterium, assembly GCA_013360575.1. Taxonomy (GTDB): domain Bacteria; phylum Chloroflexota; class Anaerolineae; order J102; family J102; genus JABWBG01. The sequence goes on along the minus strand of JABWBG010000015.1, from coordinate 1,275 downwards.
CGCCAATTTGGACAGGGCGGCCAGACCTTCCACGCTGTGGCCCAGCGCCAGGAGGGGCAGAACGATCTGATCGTGCTCAGCGTGGCCAATGTCACCGAATTGCAGCGTTTGGGCCGCATGCGCCGCGATTTCGTGGCCAATATCTCGCACGATCTGCGCACGCCGATCACCGCCATCCAGTTGATGGTGGACACGCTGCGCAGCGGGGCCGCGGACAGCCGCCGCCGCCAGGAGCAATTGCTGGCAGGGATCGCGGATCAGACCGCCATCCTGCGGCAATTGGCCCAGGAATTGCTCGATCTCAGCCTGATCGAATCGGGCCGCCTGCCCATCCGCCTGGTGCCCACGCGGTTACAAGATCTGATCGCGGGGGTGATCCAGCAAAATCAGCCGCAGGCGGAGCACAAAGGCCTGCGCCTGCACAGCGCCTACGACCCGCAGATACAAGTCCTGGCCGATGTGGAGACGGCCCGCCGGGCGCTGCAAAATATCGTGCATAATGCCATCAAATTCACGCCCAAAGGGGGCCAGGTGCGGATCGCCGCCGAAAGTCAGGGCGAAGATGTACGGGTGGCAGTGCAGGACGATGGCCCAGGCATCGCCCCAGAGGATGTGCATCGGATTTTCGAGCGCTTTTACAAGGCCGACCGCACCCGCAGCGAAGGGGGCACCGGCCTGGGCCTGGCCATCGCCCGCCACATCGTCGAGGGCCACGGCGGCCGCATCTGGGTGGAGAGTGAGCCAGGCCGGGGAGCGACCTTTTTCTTTACCCTACTCAAGGCATGATTATGTCTAGCAAACAGCGGTTGGCGGCGCTGGCGGCGCCAAGATCTGAGGGAAGCTGGGCGCTGCTGGCCGGTGTGGCCGCGCTGCTGCTCTACCTGCCCACCCTCTCCCCCTCGGTGGTGTGGGACGACGGCGGCGAGTTGCAGATGCTGTCGCGCCTGCTGGGGGTGGCGCACCCCACCGGGTATCCCCTGGCCCTGCTGTTGGGCTGGCTGTTCACACATCTGCCCGCCGGCGATGTGGCCCTGCGGGTGACGCTGCTCTCCACCTTCAGCAGCGCCGCGGCGGTGAGCGTCAGTTATCTGCTGGCCCGCAGCCTGGACGCGGGGCGGACGCCGGCCCTGCTGGCCGCGCTCACCCTGGCCGCGGCCCAACGGGTGTGGATGCACGCCACCGCCACCGAGGTGTACGGGCTGGCCAACCTGCTGATGTTGCTGGGGCTGTGGCTGTTGGTGCGCTGGGGCCGCGGCCAGGCCCCGCTGTGGCAGC
>JABWBG010000014.1 GCA_013360575.1 Caldilineales bacterium | reverse complement strand
GGGAGAGATAGAGGGAGAGATAGAGGGAGAGATAGAGGGAGAGATAGAGGGAGAGATAGAGGGAGAGATAGAGGGAGAGATAGAGGGAGAGATAGAGGGGGAGATAGAGGGGAGGGGGGGGGCGTGGTGCGTGGTGCGAAGGGACTCGCATTTTACCGCAGGTCGGCGGTTTCGCCTGCATGGGCGGAAGCGGCATGCGTCCTGCGCCCGACTTATCCCTTTGTGATGTGCGCGGGTATAATCAAGGGCATGAAACGCTTGCTCTGGGTGCTTGGGATGTTTCTGGCGGCCGCGTGTGTCGCCCCTCCTGTCGTCACGCCCGCGCCCACCCCGGCCCCCTCCACACCCATGCCCACGGTCGCGCCCAGCCCCCCCTCCCCCCCAGAGCCTGCGACCCTGACCCTGTGGCTGCCCGATTGGATGCTGCTGGAAAACCGGGCCGCGGCCGCCCTGCTGCAAGAACGGATCGACATCTTTGCCGCCGAACAAGGGATCGCGGTGACCCTGCTGCCCAAGCTGCCGCGGGGGCAGGCCGGGCTGTTCGATTTTCTCAGCGTCACCTACCCGGTGGCGCCCGGCCTGCTGCCCGACCTGATGGCGCTGCCCTTTAGTGATGTCGGCCCGGCGACCAACGCCGGATTCTTGCAGCCGCTGCAAGGGATTTTGCCCGAAACCCTGCGCGAGCCGCTCTTCCCGGCCGCGCAGATCGTGGCCGTGCGGGAGCAAGGATGGATGGCGCAGCCCTTCCTGGCCGATTTCGAACACCTGGCCTTCCAGCCGGCCGCGCTCTCCGACCCACCGGTGGACTGGCGCATTCTGCTCGAATCGAACACCATCTACGCCTTTCCCACCGGCAGTGTAGAATCGCCCCTGTCCGACGCCATCGTCCTGCACTATCTCAGCGTGCTGGCCGGCGCCGAACCGCGCAACGAGGCGGCCCTGCGCACCCTGCTCACCTTCTACGCCAACGCCGGCGCGGGCGGACGCCTCGATCTGGCGGCGCCGGCCAGCAGCGCGGGCGAGACCTGGCTGCGCCTGCAACAGGGCAATGTCACCCTGGGCCACACCACCGCCCACCTGTGGCTGAGCAACCCCGAACAGGCCAGCGTACTGCGTTTCGGGCCGGTGCCCACCGCAGACAGCACCCCGCGTTACATCACCCGTGGCTGGGCCTTTGGCATCGTCACCGTCGACGCGCAACGACAACAACGGGCCGCTCAACTGCTGGCGCACCTGCTCGCCCCCGATTTCCTGGCGCAGTGGGCCTACACCGCCCATTACCTGCCCGCGGATCGGGCCACCCTGGCCCGCTGGCCGCAAAGCTCCTTCCGCACCTTCGCCGCCGAGGCGTTGGAAAACGCCATCCTCCGCCCCACCTGGAGCAATGACCCGGAACTGGCGCGCATCTTGCAGCGCGCGGCGCAGGATGTCCTGCGCGGGATGCAGCCCGCCGCCGCCGCTGCCGCCGCCGCTGCCGCCTGGTAACCCCCCTTTGCCTATGGATCATCTCTACACCCCCTGGCGTTGGGAGTACATCGTGAACCCTAAACCTGCCGACTGCCCCTTCTGCGCGTATCTGAGCCAGGGGCCTGACCATGACGCCGAAAATTTGCTGCTGCTGCGAACGGCCCGCGCCTTTGCCCTCCTCAATCGCTTTCCCTACAACAATGGGCATCTGCTGGTGATGCCCACCGCCCACATCAGCGATCTGACCGCCATCGACCCGGACACCCAGGCCGAATTGATGCATCTCACCAGCTATTGCACCGAGCTGTTGCAGCAGGTCTATCGCCCGCACGGCTTCAACATCGGCATCAACCTGGGCCAGGCCGCGGGCGCGGGCATGGCCGCGCACCTGCACATCCACATCGTGCCCCGCTGGCAGGGCGATGCCAACTTCATGCCGGTGATCGGCCAGACGCTGACCCTGCCCGAAACCCTATCCCAGACCTACCAGCGCCTGCGCCAGGCCCTGCTACACCATCCCTTCCCAGGAGCGGCGCAGGAATAGGCCGCGGGCCTGTCGCCAGCGCGCCCCCCTTCAGCCCCACGGAGCACGCACCATGTCCAGGCAGCGCATTATCCATCCCCCCACCGGCCGCGAACTGACCTGCAAGAACTGGCTGATCGAGGCCGCGTACCGCATGATCCAACACAACCTGGATCCAGATGTGGCCGAAGACCCCGCCGAGTTGATTGTCTACGGCGGGCGGGGCAAGGCCGCGCGCGATTGGGCCAGCTTCGATGCCATCTTGCACACGCTGCGCCACCTGGAGCCGGACGAGACCCTGCTGGTGCAGTCGGGCAAGCCGGTGGCCGTGTTCAAATCGCATGAGGACGCGCCGCGCGTGCTCATCGCCAACAGCAATCTCGTGCCCAAATGGGCCACCTGGGAACATTTCGACGCCTTGGACCGCAAGGGCCTGATCATGTACGGGCAGATGACCGCGGGATCGTGGATCTACATCGGCACGCAGGGCATCTTGCAGGGCACCTACGAGACGCTGGCGGCGCTGGCCAGCCAGCAGGGTTGGCGCTCGCTCAAGGGCAAGTTCGTGCTCACTGCCGGGCTGGGGGGCATGGGCGGGGCGCAGCCCCTGGCCGTGACCATGAACGAGGGCGTGGCTCTGGTGGTGGAGATCGACGCGCAGCGGGCGCAGCGGCGGCTGGAAACCGCGTATCTGGACGAATTGACCGACGACCTGGAAGAGGCGATGACCCGCGTGGAAGAGGCCGTGGCCGCGGGCCGACCCCTCTCCGTCGGGTTGATCGGCAACGCCGCCGAGGTGCTGCCCGAATTGGCGGCCCGCGGCGTCCGCCCGGACGTGGTCACCGACCAGACCTCGGCCCACGACCCCCTCTATTACTACCCGCCGGGCATGACTCTGCACGAAGCCTGGGCCTGGCGGCAGCGTGATCCAGAAGCCTTCAAACAGGCGGCGATGGCGGCGATGGCGCGGCATGTGCAGGCGATGCTGGCCTTCCAACGCCAGGGCGCGATCGTGTTCGATTACGGCAACAACCTGCGGCAGATGGCTTTCGATGCCGGCGTCAGCGATGCCTTCGACTATCCCGGCTTCGTGCCCGCGTTCATCCGCCCCCTCTTTTGCCTGGGCAAAGGCCCTTTCCGCTGGGTGGCGCTCTCCGGCGACCCGGCGGACATCTATCGCACCGATCAGGCCATGATCGACCTCTTCCCGGAGAATGAGGCGTTGGTGCGCTGGATCAAGATGGCGCAGCAGCGGGTGAAATTCCAGGGCCTGCCCAGCCGCATCTGCTGGCTGGGCTATGGCGAGCGGGAGCGGGCCGGGCTGCTCTTCAACGATCTGGTGGCGGCGGGCGAGGTGTCCGCGCCCATTGCCATTGGCCGCGACCATTTGGACGCCGGCTCGGTGGCCAGCCCCAACCGCGAAACCGAGGGCATGGCCGACGGCTCGGACGCGGTCAGCGATTGGCCCATCCTCAATGCCCTGATCAACGCCGTGGGCGGGGCCACCTGGGTCAGTTTTCATCATGGCGGCGGCGTGGGCATGGGCTACAGCCAGCACGCCGGCCAGGTGATCGTGGCCGATGGCACGCCGGCGGCGGCGCGACGCCTGCAGCGGGTGCTGACGACCGATCCCGGCATGGGCGTCGTCCGCCACGCTGACGCCGGCTACCCCGAAGCCATCGCCTTCGCCCGCCAGAGCGGGATCAAGATGCCGATGCTGTGAGCAGGCCGCGACGGGCTATCCTACTCTGCCAGTGGAAGCCACTTCGTGCGCGGCCTGCGCGGCCAGGGGGATGAGCTGGCCCAGGAAGGCGAAGCGCTGATCCTGCGTTTGCCCACGCAGGTAGCGAATATAGATCTGGGCGAGGATCACCGTCACCCGGAAGAGGCCCAGGGCGTGATAGAAGCGGATGTGCGAAAGGTCGCGCCCGGTGCGGGCGGCGTACCGCTGCACCAACTCGCCGCGGGTGAGAAAACGGCTATCGCCCACCGGCATCATCGCCATCATCTGCATGGCCGGCGGATCCTCCGGCTCGGTCCAATAGGTGAGCAGCGCGCCCAGGTCGCTGAGCGGGTCGCCCAGCGTGCACATATCCCAGTCGAAGACCGCCACCACGCGGCCCGGATGCGTGGGATCGAGCATGACGTTGTCGAGTTTGTAGTCGTTGTGCACGAGGGTGGGCGGGGGCGCGGGTGGTTGGTGGGCCAGCAGCCAGGTGTAGACCGCGGCCATCTCCGGCAGATCCGCGGATTTGGCGGCCTGCCAGCGCCGTTGCCAGCCTTCGATCTGGCGGGTGATGAACCCCTCCGGCTTGCCCAGCCCGGCCAGGCCGAGGGCCGCGTAATCTACCGCGTGCAGATCGGCCAGCGCGTCGACCAAGGCCTCGCTCATCTGCCGGGGCGCGGCGGGCAGGTGGGCAAATTCGGGGGGCAGGCTGCGGCGCACGACGATCCCGCGGCGGCGTTCCATCACGAAGAAGGGCGCGCCGATCACGCCCGCGTCCTCGCAGAAGAGAAAGGCCCGCGGCGCGGGGGGGAAGGCCTGGTGCAGGGCGGCCAGCACCCTGTATTCGCGGCTCATATCGTGGGCCGAAGCCGCCACCGGGCCCAGGGGCGGACGGCGCAGCACATATTCCTGGCCGGCGAAGTCGAGCAGATAGGTGAGGTTGGCCACGCCGCCGCCGAACTGGCGCACGGTCAGGGGCTGATCTGCACCCGGCAGGCGCTCGCGCAGATAGGCGTGCAGGCGGGCCTCGTCGAAGTGTTCGTCCGGGCGGACGGGGATGGTGTCAGGGGGCAAGGGGCAGGGGGCAAGGGGCAGGTGTCAGGTGTCAGGTGTCAGGTGTCAGGTGTCAAGTGTCAAGTGTCAGGTGTCTGGTGTCTGGGGGCAGGGGGGGTTAGCGCAGGGTGCGGCCGAAGGGGATGAGGGCCATCGGGATCAGCTTGATGTGCTGCTTGGCAAAGGGCAGGCCGATGATGGTGATGGCCAGGACGATGGCATGCGCCAGGTGGGCGAGGGCGATCTCCCAGCCGAAGAGCACGACCCAAAGGATGTTGAAGATCATATTGAGTCCGCCCCAGGCGTCTTCGGTTTCTACCACGCTCTTGCCAAAGGGCGCAAACGTGGCAAACCCCAGTTTGATCGATTGCAGGCCGAAGGGGATGCCGATGATGGTCAGGCAGATCAACAGCCCGCCGATGATGTAGCCCAGTCCGGCCAGAAATCCGCCGAAAATGAGCCAGATGATGTTGCCGATGAAACTCATGGTGTGCTCCTGAGGGGGTGGGTGGTTTGTTGGTTGGGTGGTTGGTTGGGTGGTTGGTTGGGTGGTTTGTTGGTTGGTTTGTTGGTTGGTTTGTTGGTTGGTTTGTTGGTTGGTTTGTTGGTTGGTTTGTTTGTTGGTTGGTTGGTTGGTTTGTTGGTTGGTTGGTTGGTTGGTTGGTTGGGTGGGTGGGGGATATTGTAATGGTTTTACGAGGGGGGGGCGAATCGAGTCGCGGGTTGGCGGGGAGTGTGGTAGGATGGTTCTTGCCGTTGGGCGCTGCACGGAATGCCCGCGGTCGCTCCTCCGCCCCCGATGGCCACGCCGGCCAGATGCCTGTCCCATGCCCTCCCCTGCCTCGACGCATGCTCCTGTCAAACCCTTCCTGAAATGGGCCGGGGGCAAGCGCCAGTTGCTGCCGCAATTCGCCGCGTATTATCCGCCGGAACTGGCCGCGGGCGAATTGTCGCGCTATGTGGAGCCATTTCTGGGCGGCGGCGCGGTGTTCCTGGACGTGGCGCAGCGTTTCCCCATCCAACAGGCCTTTCTCTTCGACATCAACCCCGAGTTGATCCTGGTCTACCGCGTGGTGCAGCAGGCGCCGACGGCGTTGATCGACCAATTGCAGGCGCAGGCGCAGGCCTATCTTGCCCGCACGCCCGCGGGCCGGGCAGAGTATTTTTACGCGCTGCGTGCGGCCTACAATGCCCGCCGCGCCAGCATCGACCACACCCGCTTTTCCGACGCCTGGATCGACCGCGCAGCCCAGATGATCTTCCTGAACAAGACCTGTTTCAACGGCCTGTACCGGGTGAACGCGCGCGGCGAGTTCAACACGCCGATGGGCCGCTACTCCCGCCCCGCTATCCTCGATCCGGAGGGGCTGACCGCGGCCTCAGAACTGTTGCAGCGGGCGGAGGTGCGGGTCGGACATTTCCGCGACGCTGCCGCGGTGATCGATGATCACACCTTCGTCTATTTCGACCCGCCCTACCGCCCCCTCAGCGCCACCGCCCACTTCACCGCCTACGCGGCCCAGCGTTTCGACGACGCAGACCAGACCAGCCTGGCCCAGTTCTTCGCCCATCTCCACGCCACACGCAGGGCCAGGCTCATGCTCAGCAATTCCGATACCGCCGATGGCTTTTTCCAGAGGCTGTACACCGGCTTCAGCATCCACCGCGTGCAGGCCCACCGCATGATCAACGCCGACAGCGCCGCCCGCGGCAAGATCGCCGAATTATTGATAACCAATTACCCGCGCCCTCCCCTCGCCGCTCCGGAGACTGCCCCATGAACCGCGATCGCGCCCCCTACGAAACCTTGCTCATGGCCCTGTTCGTGACCCTGACCGCGCTGGCCGGCTGGCTGGCGCTGTTGCTGCTGCTGCGTTTGCTGCTGCGCGGGCTGGGCGCGCCCCTCGATTTCTGGGCCATGACCGAGGCCCTCTCCACCGCTCTGGCCGCGGCCGCGGTGTTCGGGGCCGGCATCGTCGCCTTCCGCGAGCTGCGCGAACAGGCGGAAAGCCGGCACATGGCCGTGGCCGACAAGCTCTTCACCGAACTGAACGCGCCCGAAAACATCGTCGCCCGCCGCTGGGTGATCCTGGAGCTGCCCGCGGACCCCGCGGCCACCCTGCCGGGGCTTGCGCGCGCGGACAAGGACAAAATCAAACAGGTGCTCAACTCCCTCGATCGCGTGGCCTTCCTCACCCAGCACAATTGGATCCCAGACGACATGATCATGGCCTGGATGAGCCCCATGATCCTGAAGACCTGGGACAAGCTGGAAGCGTACGTCGCGTATGAAAGCCAGCGCCGTCAGGAGCCAGATTACTACCGGCAGGTGCGCGCTCTGGCGCGGCGCTGCGACGCCTGGCGGCAGCGCACAGGGCTAGACGCAACCTACAAGATCGTCGATCACGCGTTATGAGGCAGAAGACGCGGGATCAGGGCTGATACAGATAGGTGTCGGGGTACCAGTCCTTCCAGCCAAACCAGAAGGAGGAAGTGGCGGGAATGCGTTCGAGCAGGGTCCCGGCCAGCGGGCCAGCGATGGCGACGCCATCGAACGCGCGCCACACGCTGCCTGTCTCGGCGTCGCTGAGCAGGGGCTGGGGCGCATCTTCGCTGTGCGAGGTGAAGGTCAAGGTTTGGCCCGCGACCTGGCGATGGAACACGGCCCCGGTGAAGTCCTCCCCGCGGAAGGCGACGAGCACCGGTTCGCCGGCCACGACAGCGTTGACCAGAGGGGCCTCGATCAGGGCGGCGTAGGGGAAGAACGCGGCCTGCTCCTGCACGCGGAAGCCGAGGCCCAGGGCTTTGGTGGGCAGCCGCGAATCGGCCAGGGTCTCGCCCAGCACGCCGGCCTCGTTGCTGCGAAAATAGGTTGTGTAGGGGTCGCGGGCGCCGAAATAGCCCTTGCGCAGCGCCTGCGTGCCGGGGTGCATCGCCTTCCACTGCGCCCAGGTGGTTTGCAGGGAAGCCAGGGGCGTCAGTTTGGCGCCGGCCAGTTCCCCTTCCACCGCCTGGCCCAGCATCTGGCTCCAGTAGGATTCGGTCTGGCGGTCATACATCACCAGCACATTCATGATCAACTTGCCGCTGACGCCGAAGGTGAGAGGCTCCGGATAGCTTTCCACATCTCGGGCATACACGATGCCCGTGAAGCAGAGGGGTCACCAGGTGACGGCGATGCGCCGTCCACCGACCGTGTCGTTGACGATCTCGCGGCTGCTGAGATAGGGGATGGAATAGGCGCGGGCGTCGCCGTCGATCTCGACGCCGATGACCAGTTCGTTGGGGTCATATTCGGCGTCCGCGTCTGCGGCAGACAGGAATTCGGGATCGAAGATGGCAGGGATGGCATCGCGGGGCAGCAGGCTGACGATCTTATATTCGGGCAGGGCAGGGGCGGTGGGGGTCGCAGGGGCAGCGGTGGGAACCGGTTCTGAGACAGGCGCGCAGGCAGCCAGCAGCGCGGCGGCGGCCAGAGATAGAATCAAAAAGATGAGGGGACGGGTGTGCATCGAGCCTCCGGGAATGTGTGGGCGGGGGCCGGTGGGGACCGGGTTCAGGTTTTGGAGGGGGCCACAGCCCCGAACCTTACGTAGTTGATACGGCGCTGCAACTGCGGTACACTGCGGAAGTGGGGCACAGGGCGCGCCGCGCTGGCGCGCGGCGCCTTGCACGCTGCTGCATGACCATCCACCGCCCACCATCCATCGGAGGTCGTTCTCCCTATGCTAGCCAAAGTTTACTCCTGCGCCGTGTTGGGACTCGATGGGCAGATCATCGAAGTGGAAATCGACAAAGGGGGCGGGGTGCCAAAATTCATCATGGTGGGGCTGCCCGACGCCGCCGTGCAAGAATCGCGGGTGCGGGTGCGCGCCGCGATCCGCAACAGCAGCCTCAACTTTCCCATGGGCCTCTACACCGTGAATCTGGCCCCGGCCGACCTGCCCAAGAGCGGCCCGGCTTATGATCTGCCCATTGCCGTGGGCGTGCTGGCGGCCACGCGGCAGGTGCCCCTCGATGCCCTGGAAAAGGCCATTTTCATCGGCGAATTGGCGTTGGATGGCAGCCTGCGTCACGTCAACGGCATCCTGCCCATGACCGATTACGCCCGGCGGCAGGGCTTTACCGCCCTGTATGTGCCCGCGGTGGACGCGGCCGAGGCCGCGCTGATCGAGAACATCGCGGTCATTCCGGTCGATCATCTCAGCCAGCTCGTCAACCACCTCAGCGGGGTGGTTCCCATCCTGCCGCAGCAGCGCCTGCCCGACGACCTGCAACCGCAGGACGTCTACCCTGTGGATCTGGCCGATGTCAAGGGGCAGGAGCATGTGAAACGGGCGCTGGAGGTGGCGGCCGCGGGCGGGCACAATATGCTGATGAGCGGACCGCCCGGCGCGGGCAAGACGCTGCTGGCCCGCTGTCTGCCCACCATCCTGCCCCGGCTCAGCGAGGAGGAGGCGCTGGATGTCACCCGCGTCTACTCGGTGGCTGATCAGCTGCCGGCGGAGACGCCGCTGGTGCGCGCCCGGCCCTTCCGCTCGCCCCACCACACCATCTCCTACGCCGGCTTGATCGGGGGTGGACGCTGGCCGCGGCCGGGGGAGATCAGCCTGGCGCATCGCGGGGTGCTTTTCCTGGATGAACTGCCGGAGTTTGGCAGCAAGATGTTGGAGATGTTGCGCCAGCCCCTGGAAGACAAGCAGATCACCCTGTCGCGAGCGGCGGGCGCGGTCACCTTTCCCACCAATTTCATGCTGGTGGCCAGCATGAACCCCTGCCCCTGCGGCTATTACGGCGACAGCCAGCGCGCCTGCACCTGCGCCAACGCCCTGGTGCAGAACTATCAGAAGCGCATCTCCGGCCCCCTGCTCGACCGCATCGACATCCACGTGCAGGTGCCGCGCGTCGAGTACGCCAAATTGACCGACAGCACCCGGGGGGAGTCCTCCGCCGCGGTGCGGGAGCGGGTGCAGCGGGCGCGCAGTCTGCAGATCGAGCGGCTGCGCCCGACGCCTCACGCCTCCTGCAATGCGGACATGGGGCCGACGGAGGTGCGCCAATTTTGCCCGCTGGACGAGGCCGGTCACCAATTGATCGGCGCGGCCATGCGCCAGTTGGGGCTAAGCGCCCGCGCCTACCACCGCGTGCTCAAGCTGGCCCGCACCATTGCCGATCTTGTGGGCAGCGAGCGCATCGAACGGGCCCACATCGCCGAGGCGATCCAATACCGGCCGCGACAGCAAGAGTATTGAGGGGGGACGCCTGCTCACTCCGCCCGCGGGATGACGATCCACATCAGCAGGTAGGGCACCAGGCCCGGCAGGCCGCCGGGGATGAGTAGAATGAGGAAGAGCAGGCGAAACCAGAAGACATGAATGCCGAAAAAGGCTGCCAGGCCGCCGCAAACACCGGCGACCATGCCATCCTGTCGGCGCAGTTTGCGATAGCTGGTGGACATGGGTGGGAAGATCCTGAGAGGAGAGGGGAAGGGAAGGAAAAGGTGGTGCGTGCACCGATCTTTTCCCTTCTACGCCGATTCGCCGGCGCGGGTTTCCGCCTCTGTCCACGCGGTTCTGGGCGATGGCGTGATCGATCTCCGCCTGGTTCATAGCTGAGCGCGTCGTAGGCCTGCGCCAGACGTCCTCCGGCGCGCACAGCCTCGCTGCGAAACACTTTGAGCCGGCCGCGGCCCTTGACGTCGGCCCTGAACTCGTGCAGCAGCGCCCGCTGGCGCAGCCGCTCCAGGTCATGGGGGCCGCTTTCGTTTACGGCGAATACTGGTTGGATCGTGACTGGTTGTAGTATAATTTCATCGTCAGCGACAGGATCAAACAACGTTTCTGCTGCGACTATCCGCAGATACGTGATCGTCGAGGTATGTTCCCATGACAACGAAAACAGGTATCGCCATTCAGGATCAGCGTTTGGACGATATGATCCAGCGCATTCTAGCAGCGGGCAACCCGCAGAAGATCGTCCTGTTTGGATCGCGGGCCAGTGACAAAGCCAGGGCCGATAGCGATTACGATCTGCTGTTGATCGAGCCATCGACCTTGCCGCGCTACAAGCGTGCAGCCAGATACCGGCGCGCCTTGATCGGCGCAGCTCCGGCCAAGGACATCCTGGTCTGGACACCTGCCGAGGTGGAGGCGTGGTCGGGTGTTCCGAACGCGTTTATCACTACCGTCATGCGAGAAGGGGTTGTGCTCTATGAACGACAAGTTTGATCTGGTGCGCGGCTGGGCAGACGGCGACTCCATCACCCGGTTTCCATCCGCATCGACGCGTGGTCGTAGACCATCAGCAGGTCGGCGTCTTCCTGCACCGCCCGCTGCGGCAGGCGCTGGGCCGCGGCGACGATCAAACGAGTCAATCCTGTGTGGCGCTGCGGCTGGGGTTGGTTTGCTGGAGGAACCGCTCGATCTCCGCCAGTACCCTGGGAAGGTCCGTTGCTGGATCGCCGGTCAAGGAGGAGGCCGCCAGCCGGCCGAATTCGTCGTGGAAGTGATGAGGAAAGTTGGCCCCCTGTTCGGGGTGATGTGGCGCGTTATCCCAGCGTAAAACCGGCTCACCCTGCCGGAACAGTTGATACGCATAACGGGTGTGGCGGCTGTTGTGGTTGATCCAAACCTGAAGCGTCAGATCCGAGGTCACCCCGGCGCGGAGCTTGGCTCGAAACGCATCGCTGCCGTACGGGATCAGTTCGATGACCTGCAGTTGATGAACGATCGCGGACTCCGCCAGGATGCGTTGCACCTCATCGTACATCGCTGCGCTGGACCTCTGCTTTCACCTGGCGCCAGCTCTCCAGCATGTCCAATAGCGACTCCCACTCCATCCACTCATCCTCATCGGCAAGGGTCGCCTGCCCGGCCAGGGATTGGCTGTACAGGGTAAAGGACTGGCCATGCTTCTTCTCGAGGCGACGCACCTGCGTCTGCGCCCAGGTAATGCGCCGGTCGATGTAGTCCAGCACGATGTGTTTGAGCGCCAGATCTGACGATGGATAGAAGCCGGCGCGCACCAAGGGTTCGGTAATCAAGGGGATAGTCTGGGCAAGCTGGTACGTAGACATGGGTCACCTCAATGCTGAACGCGGGCTATGCTAGTTCATGCGGTACTGCTTCTGCATTTTAGCCGATCGGGGGCAGCCTGTCCATTGATCGCCGCCCCTTGTCAGGTGAGGCCCCCCGACACAACGGTTACAGCGCGCAGCAGGTCGTTGAAGGGCCGGTCGTTGCCATGAGCGGTCATGGCAGCTTCCAGCAGCCAGCGCAACAACGAAGGATCGGTCGCAGTATGGGGTCGGCGAAAGTCAGCAGCTCGTAGCCGCGGGCGCCCAACGCGGCCAGCACCTGCTCCTCCAGCAGCAAGTCGTCCGGGTCGGCGACCAGGCTCAGGTAAGCCGTGGCGGGTTGGAAATGCCGCAAAACCAGATCGCGCCACGTGGTCATGCCGGCAGGCAGGAACGGGCAGCGCTCATGCCCTAGTCAGGTCCAGCCTTTGGCGGCGCTGGATCTCGCCGAGCTGGATAACCAGGCGCAACGCCTCGTTCACAGCAGTCTCATCCGGAAAGGCCTTGGCAACGTCGGGATCAAGCAACACGAGATTGGTGCCTGCCCGATAGCGTTCCACGTATTTGCCGCGTACGCCATCCTTCAGGAGCACGCGAAGGTCGTATTCCGGTCTCAATTCGTCGTCCATCTCAGTCATATCATCCTTCTTCATAGGCCTGTCGTTCGATGCGAGTCAGATCGCGCGCACTGATGATGCGCAGTCGATCTCCGCGTTCGGCAAAAGAGACGATCAGCAAGCGCCCCTGGTGCGATGCGCCGACAATTAGGAAGCGGGCCTCATCGATGGAGTGATCAGGATCCGGCACGGTTCGGCTCAGCGGATCATCGAACACCGTGGCAGCCTCGGAGAATGAGACGCGATGCTTCTGCACATTCCTGGCTGCCTTCTGCGGGTTCCACTCGAAGTCCATTGTTCGACACCGATTCTGATCATGCCGCTAAAAATGGAGGGAGCTTGTCAATTCCAAACATCGTCTCTGACCCCGCAGTGTACCCCGAAGCGGCGGCACCGTCAAGCGGTTTCCATCCGCATCGACGCGTGGTCGTAGACCATCAGCAGGTCGGCGTCTTCCTGCACCGCCCGCTGCGGCAGGCGCTGGGCCGCGGTGGAACAAGGTAGGATGATCGTTGAACGGTGAGCGGTGACCCTGGCTCGCCGGTTCCAAGGGTGGGCGAGCGGTGGGATAGGTTTCGTAACAACAGTGGGTTTTAACCCAGCTCGACCAACCCCATGATCTCCTCAAGCACTTCGGCGAGGCTGGGTGCATTTGACGGGATGACCATCTGTTCGCTGCCTGCATGTTTGTGGTGGGGATAGGTCAGCAGGTTCAGCTTCTTGTGATGGCCGGTGTTGTCATACCGGAAAACCAGCGATTGCTCGGCGTCCATGTACTGGTAGACGTACGTAAAGCGGTCTACCTCATCTTCCACGTCCACAAGCTCACGCAGGTGCAGCATAGAGCCATCGACAAAGAAAAGCTCCCCGCGAATGAAGCCCGTGTGCCGTGTGCGCTTGTCGTAGGTTACGTTCGATGACTGCACGATAGCGCAGGCTTCGATCAACTCACCGATCTGTCGAAAATAGCTTTCAATGGCCAAACTTGATCCCCCGGTAGGCATCGGCTTTCTCGCGCAGCCGGCTCAACAGCCGGTACTCGCCAATCCACTCGACAAACTCCAGGGTCTCTGGTAGTTCATCATTTTCATAGCGTTGCACAAAGTGCGCGCTGGTCATGCCATGGGCAGCTTCGTACCCACGGATATTTTTCTCCGTGCGCTGGATCGCAGCCTCCAACATGCGCAACTCGTTGTTCAACGCAGCCTCCACGAGAGGCCGGAGCGGCCGCTGGGCAGTCGTCGTTAGTGTCAGTTGGTTCATCAATCGTTCCTCAGCCGAAGTTCTTGGCCGTTGCCGGGATGTCCAGGGGGAATGGCTGGGCTGCATCTCGCTTGCCATCGCCTCCGACCCGCAGTGTACCCCGAAGCGGCGGCACCGTCAAGCCGTTTCCATCCGCATCGCCGCGTGGTCGTAGACCATCAGCAGGTCGGCGTCTTCCTGCACCGCCCGCTGCGGCAGGCGCTGGGCCGCGGCGACGATGATGTCCCGCGTCGCCGCGGCTTCGATGGCGTGGCCGTTTCTCGTGATCATCGGTTGGAAACCGACGGGGAATCGGAAGAGCCAGCGGACGAGCTAACCACGGCATCGAGCATCTCTTGCAGCCAGGGATCCAGAACCTGCCGCACCTCAGGATAGGCTGGTATTTCAGCCATGAGGCCGGCCAGGTCGGTCGTCCAGACGGGCTCGACGGCTGCCAGATGGTGAGCAATGCTTGCCTGGGCCAGATCAATCCCCACAACGCCCAGCTTGCGCGGTACAAGTTGAGCCACTTGGGACGCCTCAGCCAGCTTGTGGCCCGCTATCACCCACAGATCATACACATCGCGCGGCGCCTGACGCATGGAGAGCGCCCGCAGTTTCTCAGCAGCGATCTCCGCGACATGCATCACGCGCACCGGGTAGGCGTCGCCATACGGAGACTTGGCCAGCATCTGAACCGGCGCCAGAAGAACCGGCTCGCGAAAACTGATATCCAGCTTGATGGAGTTGACGTAGCTCAGCGGCCCCAGGTAGCGCAGCCGGGTGATGGTCAATGCGTCGTGAAACAGCTTGTACTCGGCGACGACCGCGTCGATCTCGACAACCTCGACGGCCGGACGCAGCTCGTCGATGGTCACAGGCCGGCTGGCGGTGAAGTCCAGATCCAGAGAGAGGCGGGTCGCAACATGAAACTTGTGTAGCGCTGTGCCGCCCTTGAGCACCAGGGTTTGGCGAAGTTCCTCGTGCGCGCTGATCGAACGCAGGACAAGATCGAGGACGTATTCCTTCTCCACGAAGCCCAGGTTGAGCTTGCGCCGCGCAGCCATGCGCCGCAGTTCATCGCGACTGACCATCAGGTTTCCATCCAGCCCAGCAACTGCTCAGGCGGCACATTCAGACGCAACCGCCAGTTGCGATCATAGGGGCCCGCAGCCGGCAGACGAGGATCGAGACGAGCAAAACCGGCCGACAGACCACGCTGCCAGTCCGCCATGGCAGCGGCCCACCCGGCGTCAGGAAAGCGCGCCGGCAGATCGAGCTGCTCAGCCAGGTAGCCGAGGCGCTTGACGATGGCCTGGTTGCCCAGGCGGGTCGCATACTCGGCCAGTCTGGCCGGCGGCGCATCGGCGCGTCGGGCATAGCCAGCAAGCCCCTTGGCAGCTTCGACGATGCCGCCGCAGAGATCAGGGCGATCCAGGCAGTCCACCACCGTGCGCGCCGGGTCGGTGATGACCACGGGCTGATCCTCGATCAGTACGGTGATCAGGCCGAAGAAGCGCTCGGGCGCAACGGCTACGAACTGGCAGCGAAAACCCAGATCCGCGATCGCCACATTCCGTCGCCGCGCGGGGCTGATGACCGTCACTGTGTGGGGCAACTGCTCGGTGAAGCCGTGGTAGTGCAGCGCAGACCAGTAGCCGATGGCATAGGGATCGACGAGGCGGCTGGCCAGCACAAACTCATGGGCCGTGTATAGGCCCTCCATGCCGGCTGCCAGGGGCAGGATGAGATACTTGCCGCGCTCCAGCCGCAACAGCCAGCGTTTGCGCGCCAGGCTCGAAAGCAGTCGCAGCAGGTTCGCGCCCTGGCCGTTGGCCGCCGCCTGGGCGTCCTCAACAGTAAACACGGTCTTACCGGCCACGCTGAGCGCGTTGAGCAGGCGCGTTTCCTGGGTGCTCAATGTTCGTATATTCTGTGTGTTCATAATATCAATATTTGACTATCATTGTAGCACAGAAAATACATTATTACAAGGAAAACGCCAGCGGCCCAGCCGCATCGCCGCGTGGTCGTAGACCATCAGCAGGTCGGCGTCTTCCTGCACCGCCCGATCGAGCAGGCGTCGATGGGGAAGCCCTCGCTGGCGGCGGAAGGCGGGGGCGGTCAGCCTGGCGCGGAGGCGTTCGAGGTAGGCTGCACGTTCGGTTTCAGCGCTTTGAGTGGCATCCGCGCTAGGGAGTTATTGCTGCCAGAGGTCGCCCAGGCGCTGGCGGCCGGCCTCCAAAGCTTGGTGTTCCAGGAAGCGCTTGATGGTTGTCCACGACGCGCGTTCGATCATCTGTGGCATCGTGGTAGCCTCAGCATCGATGAAATAGGTCAAGGCGCGCACGGCGCTGACGGCAAAGGTACGTACCGAAGCGTATTTGGCAGCCGCCACCTCGAACAGGCGCTCCAATGGAGTGCGCTGCAAGATGAAATACAGATCGATATAGTCCTTGCGGGTGCCCCGCGCCATGATGGCCGCCAACTTCATGGCGCCGATCTCCTCCACAGTGGCAACAGGCACCCCTTCCAGCAAAAACGGCTCCTGAACCAAGGGATAAAACGCTAACCGGAAGAAGCTGACGCCCACACCTTGCCAGGTGGCGACAAAGGTCATGTCCTTGTCATGGGTGATGACCAAAGAGGGATCGGCGAAAGCAGCTTGCATGACGGCTCGTTCGTCGGCAGCGACGGCAGCGGCAGCGGGGGAGAAGAAATCAAGATCGACCGAAAAGCGATGACCGAGATGCAGCGCCAGCCCTGTGCCGCCGGCCAGGTAGTAACGCTGGATGAAAGGCAGGCCAGCAGCCCTATGAAACGCAGCGCGCGTCTTGGGTGTCAGCGCCTCCCAATGGGGCGTTAATAGGGCCATACCTGCCGGGCCTCCTCAGCGAAGGGCGAGCGCCGCCAGCGTCGCACGCCCAGCAGCTTGCGCCAATAGGTGAAGGCCGCGGCCGACAGCAAACGCTCGCCGTGCCGGCGCAGGAACTGGCGCGTATGCTCTACGCCATAGGTCGCCAACAGCCAGCGCACCTCCTCCCACGTCCCAAACTCCAGGGTACGCTGGATGATCAAGTCGGCGTCCTGATCGCAATCCAGGTGGGCGGGGTCGTATTCCTGGAAGTGCGGCCACAGACCGCTGGGGATGCTGGCGATGGTCATGGCGGGTCGGTACAGGCTCAGCGATTGCCCATAAAGATGTTGACAGGTGCATTATAGCACTGTTCGATATTGCGCCCAAGCGTGCGGTTGTCGCCATCCCTAACCGCATCGCCGCGTGGTCGTAGACCATCAGCAGGTCGGCGTCTTCCTGCACCACCCGCTGCGGCAGGCGCTGGGCCGCGGCGTGCGCGCCTCGGCTCGCAGGGCAGCCAATTGCTGGCTAGTTCGATTGCCCTGGCGGTACCACCTGCACCATCGTCATCTCCTGACCCTGCTGGTAGACCTGCAAGCGCGGTGATTGCGTAACCTGGCCGGCGCCAGGCCCAAGGTCGAAGGGAAATAGCTCCACTGCACGCAGCAGGTCGTTGAGGGGCCGGTCGCTGCCATGAGCGGTCATGGCAGCTTCCAGCAACCAGCGCAACAACGAAGGATCGGTCGCAGTATGGGGTTGGCGAAAGTCAGCAGATCGTAGCCGCGCGCGTTCAGCGCGGCCAGCACCTGCTCCTCCAGCAGCAGGCCGTCAGGGTCGGCGACCAGGCTCTGGTGACCGGTGGCGGGTTGGAAGTGCCGCAAAACCAGATCGCGCCACGTGGTCATGCCGGCAGCACCGGATCGAACGAGAAGGCAGCCACCATGGCGGCGATTGCCTCATTGGGCACCTCTCTGGCGCAGTAGATCGAACGCATGTCGTCCTCCCGCTCCAGGCGAGCGATCTGCCAGTTCGCCTGGATTTCAGCGGGGGCGATGGGACGGCGCACTTCTTTGCGTCGCAGCAGCGCAACGACTTCGCCAAGATCGATGGAGTAGGCATCCAGGATCAGGTACAGATCGTAGAAATCGCGGTAGCGGGCCCTTTGGCTGGCAGCCCGCACCTTCTCCGCGCAGATCTCGCGCAGGTCCATCACGTTCACCGTGAACTCATGCCCCCAGACGTTGGCGTATGGACGCGGACAGGGCGGCAGCACCACGTTCTGCACCCGGTCGATCTCTACCTTGATCGCCCCAGGCTGTTCCAAAATGCCGGAATACCAAAGCCGCTCGATCTTGATGGTGGCGCGAGACTCGTATTCCTTGCGAACCTGAAACAACTCGCCTGCGGTCAGGACCTCCCTGACGACGGCCAGGGTCACCGCCTGGTCGAGCGAGGTGAAGTCCAAATCCTCCGAGAAGCGCAGTTGCGGCAGATAGCAGTGATGCAGCGCTGTGCCGCCCTTGAAAACCAGGGTTGCGCCCAGATCGGAGCTGGCGATCCGCTGCATGGCCAGGGTCAGGTAGTAGTCCTTCTCGGCGATGTCCAAGGGATAGCGCAGTTGTTTGCGGTTGATCAACTGCAACTGCTGCCGGCTAATTGTCATGGGGCGATCCTTGTCGTTGCCGCCAAGGTGCGGCCTCGCTCGTCATCACGGGATCGACATAGAGCCGCCACCTGGCAGCAAAGGCGTCGCTTCCCGGCGTGGCGCGACTGACCGAGGTGGACGCTTCGGATCGCTGGTGCAGCCTGGTCGTGTCCATCCCTGCCCGGTCGAGCAGATAGCCTCCAATGCGCAAGGTGGTCAGGTTGGCCCGCAGCAAGAAAGCCTCCAACCGGTCGAAATCGATCTGGCGGCGGTTCTCCGCCAGCTTCTCGACCACCAGGCTGAGGCTCAAGCGGCTGCGGTGGAACTGCAGTAGGTCGACCAAGGCCTTCTCAGGGTAGGCCACGCGCACCTGCCGCTGGCTGAGCTCCACCGTCTGCCACCCGTAATAGTAGTCTTCCACCGTCTTGACGTAGCGATAGCGTATCCCTTCGATCACGACCGGCCCACGCTGCTGCAGGGCCATCGACGTCACGGTGGCGGGCAACTGATCGTGTAGCCCCCAGTGTTGCAGAGCTGCCTCGAAGGACACGTAGGAGTCGGGCGCGATGATCTGGGCCACAGCCAGGCGGGAGATGCTCAACGAGCCTAACGAACTCATGTCGGCGATCTGAAAGACGCCGCGCTTGATACGCACCAACCAACCGGCGTCCACCAGGCTCTTGATGAAGGTGCGCTTGCCCGCGTCGCTCTTGTCAGGCAGCAACGCCGCCAGATCGGCAAAGGTGACCACGCTGCCATGAGCCGCCAGCGCCTGCTCCAGTAGCTGCAACTGAGTTTGGTTGAGGACGGTTCGTTTCATATCGCCATGATACCACACTTGGATAATTAACGCAATACGAAACAAACAACGATCAGCCTCCCAGCGCAGATATACCGTTCAACCCCGTCAATTCCCCTCCAACCGCATCGACGCGTTGTCATAGTACATCAGCAGATCGGCGTCCTCCTGCACCACCCGCTCCGGCAAGCGCTGGGCCACGGCGACGATCACCGCGTAGTCGCGGCGGCGCCAGGCGTCGCCGAAGCCGGCGCGCACGGCCTCGCTCCAGCAGCGCACAGCTCGGGCGCCTCTCCCTGCCGGAACAGTTAATACGCATAACGGGTGTGACGGCTGTTGTGATTGATCCAAACCTGAAGCGTCAGATCTGAGGTCACCCCGGCGCGGAGCTTGGCTCGAAACGCATCACTGTCGTACGGGGTCAGTTCGATGGCCTGCAGTTGATGAACGATAGCGGACCCCGCCAGGATGCGTTCGACCTCATCGTACATCGCTGCGCTGGGCCTCTGCTTTCACCTGGCGCCAAGTCGACAGCATGTCCAATTCGCACAGGCTATTGCATAGCGTTCCGTCAACGAGAGTGACATTGCGCGCAACGCCCGACTCGGGTACAATTCCGGGCCATCTCATATCTTCAAGCCAGGAGTTACAGGCCAGGTTTCAATCCACCTGTTGCCCGGCTGCAATTGGGCGGTTTTTACATCCAACGCTCCTCATAAACACAGGACATTGCAAAGACCTTGAACCTGGAAGATACCATGCGCAACGCCACCAGCGTCAGCCAGATCGAGCAGCTGACCGGTTACGCGAGAAAAACTTTGGAAGATCCCTCTCTGCTACTCACGCTGCCGATCAAACACAGCGCATTCGCCATCGTGTCGATTGTATGCGCTGCACTTCGGCGATCAGAACCTGCACTGCCCCCCCGGCATACCGGCCTGACGCGCAAGATTGAGGCAGCGGTGGCAATGAGGGGATAACGCTGTGACTTTTTCCATTACACCTGACACATCTCACTATGGCTTTGTGCTCGATAGCCTCGGCGCCCACAGCAGCCGGACTATCATGTTGCATGAACTCACTCTGCTGTTGGCCGCATGCCCCGCCATCGCTGAGTTCGCCGCTTATCAGACGGCTATCATGGAGGACAACGCCTTGCTGAAGCGGACGGATGCAACGCGACGCGAGTCAGTCCGTCGACTGCGGGAGCTCTATAGCCTGGATCGAAACCGGGCGTTGTTCCGCGCACTGCGTGATCTCTGGGACTTCGACCCATCGGCGCGGCCCATGCTGGCGTTGCTCTGTGCCGTTGCCCGTGATCCTCTGCTGCGCACCAGCGCCTCGGTCATCCTGGCCGCCCAACCTGGAGAAGCTGTGAACGCCGCCATCATCGCAGAGGTGATTGGCAGACAGTACCCCGGTCGTTTCAACCAGACCTCGCGCGCCAGCATCGGCCGCCATGCGGCGTCTTCCTGGACCCAATCGGGCCATCTGCAAGGCCGCAGCAACAAGGTGAGGGTGGCAGCGCAGAGCCACCCCACGTCCGTCGCTTATGCGCTGCTGCTGGGGTACCTCTGTGGCAGCCGCGGCGAGGCGCTGTTCAGCACCCCCTGGGCCCAACTGCTCGACGCACCGCCCCACACGCTACACGAGCAGGCGTTTTTGGCCGCGCAGCGCGGTTGGCTGGAATACCGCCACGCCGGCGCCGTGACCGAGATCAGCTTCTCCTACCTGCTGCGAAAGGAGCCGATCCAGGATGAGTGAGATCGATCTGCTGGTGCGCGAGTACGAGCGCTTCGTTGCGCTTCCCTGGCAGAGCAACGTTTCAGGCCATGAGCGGGTCTGGTTTGCCGTCTACGACCCGCCGCAGGAGCGCCGGCTGCGGCTGCGCATCCCCGAGTTCGAGATTGCCACCAAAAAGGCAGGCCACACCTGGCATTTTGCCGATATCACCGATGCCTTCGCGTATTGGATGACAGGCCATAAGTATCGTGAGGCCTACTTCAAGCGACCTGAATTGATGACCGACGCAGTACTGGCCGGCTTGAAGGCTGCTGTCGTCGATCAGTTCGTTACAGCACTGACTGCGCCCGACGTCGACGCCAACACTGTGGTGGCTGTCGGCGGGCTGGCATCGCTGTTCGGCTTCCTGCGAGCCTCGGAGGTGATGGAAGCCGTGGCGCCGTCGATCCGTGGGCGCCTGCTGGTCTTCTTCCCCGGCAGCTACGAGAACAAGTTGTACCGTCTATTGGACGCCAGAGATGGCTGGAATTACCTGGCCATTCCCATCACCGCGCAGGCTCAGAGGTAACGCTCCATGATGCAGAACCGTGTCGTCTTCGCCCAGGATCCAACCGCCTTTGCCATTCCCAACGATGGTGTCACCGTGGTCGCCGATCCGCAGACGCCAGAGGAATGGGATGTTCTGCGCTACGAACTGAGCTCTTTTGTCTGCGACGGCGAGTACCGCGAGGGGCTGCACCGCATTCTGGCCACGTTTCTGGCCCATCTGGGCAAGCCCAAACAGCCGGTGGTCTGGGTCAGCGGATTCTACGGCAGCGGCAAATCGCACCTGGTGCGGGTGCTGCAACACCTGTGGAGCGACGTCACTTTCCCTGACGGGGCACAGGCGCGTGGTCTGACGAAGCTCCCGGTCGACATCACCGACCTGCTGGCGGAGTTGAGCACGGCTGGCAAGCGCGAGGGCGGGTTGTGGGCAGCAGCCGGCAAACTGGGCGCAGGCCACACCAACATCCAGCTTGACGTCTTGAAGATCGTCTTTCGCAGCGCCGGCCTGCCGGTGCAGTTTGCCCCGGCCCGACTGGTCATCTGGCTCAAACAGAAAGGCATCTACGATGCCGTGCGGGCCGGCGTTGAGCAGCGAGGCGCCGGGTTCGAGGACGAGCTGCAGAACATGTACGTCTCCCAGGAGCTGGCCGAGAGCATCTTCGCTGCCAACCCCGGCGTGGCACAAAGTCCGCTGGATATCTCCGAGTTGCTGGTGGCGCAATACCCCGACCGGGCCGAGATCGACGACGATCTCATGCTGCAGTCGCTGGAGGATGTCCTGCGGCTGCAATCGACGACACCCGGCAAGCTGCCCATGACGTTGCTGGTCTTCGATGAACTCCAGCAGTCCATCGGCGAACATCCCGACCGCGCCCTGGCTATCCAGGAGATTGTCGAGGCCTGCTCCTCGCACTTCGGTAGCCGCATCCTCTTCGTCGGCACCGGCCAGGCCGCGCTGGAAGCCACACCCCAGCTCTCCAAACTGCAGGACCGCTTCACGGTGCGGGTGGCGTTGGAGGACAAGGACGTGGAGCAGGTGGTGCGCCAGGTGGTGCTGCGCAAACAGCCTGACAAGGTGGAGGTTGTTCTGAACACCCTGGACGCGGCCAGCGGTGAGATCAACCGGCATCTGGCCGGCACGAAGATCGGCCCCACCCCGGCCGATACCAAGGATCTGGCGCCCGACTATCCCTTGCTGCCGACCCGCCGCCGCTTCTGGGAGCGCACCCTGCGCGCCATCGACCGGGCCGGCACGGCGGCGCAACTGCGCACCCAGTTGCGCGTGGTACACGAAGCCAACCGTTCGGTTGCCGAACGTCCCGTGGGGACGGTGGTGGGCGCCGATATCCTCTACGACCAGCAGAAGTCGGCCATGCTGCAGAGCGGCGTGCTGCTGCGCGAGGTGGCCGGCCTGATCGATGATCAGCGCAGGAGCGGCTCCTCCGACGGCGACCTGCGGGCCAGGCTGTGCGCGCTGATCTTCCTCCTCGGCGAGCTGCCTACCGACGGCGTGGCTGTCACCGGCGTGCGCGCCACGGCCGACACGCTGGCCGATCTGCTGGTGGAAGATTTGACAGCCGGCAGCGGCGCCCTGCGCCAGCAGATACCCACGCTGCTCCAGCAACTGGTCGACGACGGCGCGCTGATGCTGGTGGGCGGCGAGTATCGCCTGCAAACCAAGGAAAGCGCCGAGTGGGAGAAGGACTACCGCATGCGCCGGGCGCGCATTCTCGGCGACGACACCCGCATCGCAACCGATAGAATCACCGAGTTTCGCAGCGCCATTCAGAAGGAACTGAAGGGGATCAGGCTGGTGCAGGGCGCCAGCAAGACCCCGCGCCGCTTCGATCTGCACTTTGGCGACGCGTTGCCGGTTGTCACGGGCGACGCGGTGCCCGTGTGGGTGCGCGACGAGTGGCTGGCATCCGAGAAGGCCGTGCGCGACGAGGCCCAGGCGGCGGGCGTGGACAGCCCGGTGGTCTTCGTGCTCCTGCCGCGGCAGGATGCTGAGGAGTTCAAGGCCGCGCTGGCCAGCCGGGCCGCAGCCAAGGAGACCCTGGACGCCCGGCCCAGCTCACAGCCCACCGCCGAGGGCGCGGAGGCGCGGCGGGCCATGGAGACCCGTTTCTCAGTGGACAACAGCCGGGTCGACGCGCTGGTGGCTGGCATCCTGGCCAACGCCCGCGTCTTCCAGGGCGGCGGCAACGAGATCGCGGAGGAAAGCTTGCAGGGTTCGGTGGAAGCGGCGATCAAGGCCGCGCTGGTCCGGCTCTTCCCCAACTTCCCCATGGCTGACGACGGCAACTGGGGCAAGGTGGTCAAGCGCGCGGGCGAGGGTGCAGGCGACGCCCTGGCGGCCGTCGGTTACAACGGCGACGCCGACCAGCATCCCGTGTGCAAAGAAGTGTCGACCTGGCTGGGCGCGGGCAAGAAGGGAGCAGACCTCCGCAAGCATTTCATGGGCACCGGCTACGGCTGGCAGCAGGATGCCGTCGATGGCGCGCTGTTGGCCTTGGTAGCCGCCGGCGTCGTGCGCGCCGAGAAGAACAATCAGGTCGTGCCGATCAAACAGATTGCCCAGTCACAGATCGGCGTCCTGGAGTTCCGCAGTGAGACTCAGATTGTCACCGCCATGCAGCGCATCCAGGTGCGCAAGCTGATCCAGGACATGGGCCTGCCGGTCAAGAACGGCGAGGAGGCCGAGGCGATCCCGCGGGTGTTGCAGCGCCTGGCCGACCTGGCCGCCGACGCCGGCGGCCCGCCGCCCCTGCCTGAGAAGCCATCGACAGCAGCCGTGCAGGCACTGCAGGCGCTGAGCGGCAACGAACAATTCGTGGCCGTCTACGAGGCGCGCGCCAGCTTGCTGGACAGCTTCAACACGTGGAGCAAAGCTAAGGCGCTGCGCGAGGAGCGCAGGCCGGCCTGGGAGACCGCACAGCGCCTGCTGGCCCACACGGCTGGTCGCCACATTGTCCAACAGGTTACGCCGCAAGTGGACGCCATTCTGGGCCAGCGCCTGTTGCTGGCCGAGCCGGACCCGGTCAAGCCGCTATTGGACGCGCTGTGCAGCGACCTGCGCCAGGCGCTACGAGCCGCGCGCGCGCGGGTGATCGAGGTGCGCGAGCGGGAGCTCCAGTTGATGCAGGCCACAGCCGAGTGGAACAAGTTGGACGACGAGCAATGGCGCCAGCTCTTTCACGCCAACCACGTTGGCCCCGTGACCGAGCTGGACATCGGCACCGACGCCAGGCTGTTGCGGGCGCTGGACGAGAAGCCGTTGAGCGCCTGGGAGACCGAGACCGTGGCCGTGCCGACCCGCATGCGCCAGGCGAGGGAACAGGCGGCGAAGCTGCTGGAACCCAAGGCCGTGCGGTTGCGCCCCAAGTCGACCACGTTGCACAACGAAACTGAGGTAGACGCATATTTGGCTGAGCTACGTAGCGAGGTCCTGAGATATCTGCACAATGGTAGCCCGGTGATTATCTGATTTTCGCGTTTTTTCTCAAACGGAGAGCCGATCATGTTGACGAAAATGATCATCCGCAACTTCAAACGTTTTGCCGACATCGAGGTAGATCTTGGGAATCCGGTGGTCTTCATTGGGCCCAACAACTCAGGCAAGACGACGGCACTGCAGGCTCTTGCGCTCTGGGACGCTGGCCTTCGGCGTTGGAATGAGAAGAGGGCTGGTCGGACTACACCGGAAAGGCGCCCTGGAGTTACGCTGAATCGTCGGGATTTGGTGTCAGTCCCGGTTCCCTCGGCGAACCTTCTTTGGCGAAATCTTCATGTACGCGATGTCATGCGAATAAACGGCAAACAGCGCACAGAGAATGTCTTCATAGACATCCTTGTCGAAGGTGTTGCAGGGGAAGCGGCTTGGCAGTGCGGGCTGGAGTTTTATTATGCAAATGAAGAGTCATTCTATTGTCGCCCAATGCGTCTCTTGGATCAGGATACCTCGGGTCGTATGCAGGTTCCGGAAGCGGCGGCGCAAAAACGCGTTGCATATTTGCCTCCTATGTCCGGCTTAGCCTCAAACGAAACGCGACTAGATATCGGTGCAATCAACGTGCGAATAGGTGAAGGCCGCACTGCGGAGGTATTGCGAAATCTGTGTTACCAGATAATCGAGGGCGAGGACGGTGCGAGACGTTGGGATCGTATAGTACAGGTCATACAGTCGCAGTTCTTGGTCAAACTTGATGCGCCAGTCTATATCATTGATCGAGGCGAAATCGCTATGACCTATCGAACTGAGTCAGATACGCAATTGGACATTTCTTCTGCGGGTCGCGGACTTCAACAAGTGTTGTTGATTCTAGCGCACATGAACGTCAATCGAGACTCGGTCTTGCTGCTGGACGAACCAGATGCCCATTTGGAGATGCTTCGTCAGCGACAGATGTATCAAATGCTGTCTGAGGTTGCACGCGAAGAGAACAGCCAGATAATCGCCGCAAGTCACTCGGAGGTGATCCTGAATGAAGCGGCTGACCGCGATGTGGTCGTTGCTTTTGTGGGTAGACCTCACCGGATTGATGACCGCGGAAGTCAGGTCCTTAAAGCCCTGAAGGATATCGGATACGACCAGTATTATCAGGCTGAGCAAACTGGTTGGGTGTTGTATCTGGAAGGATCCACTGATCTTGCAATCCTACGTGCGTTTGCCAAAACGCTGAATCACGAGGCTCAAGATGCATTGAAGCGTCCCTTCGTTAGTTATGTCCTGAATCAACCCAACCGTGCAAGGGACCACTTCTACGGTTTGCGCGAGGCAAAGCCCGACCTGATTGGTATCGCACTATTTGACAGGATAGAAAAGCAGCTGCAGCAAGGTGGAGCGTTGCGGGAGTTGATGTGGGCCAAGAGGGAACTAGAGAATTATTTGTGCCAACGGGAAGTACTACTGCGATGGGCAGAGAGAAGCGGCTCTGAAGCAGAGGGTCCCTTGTTTGCTGTGCGATGGCGCACCATTATGGAAGAGGAGATTACCAAGCTTGAACAAGCCCTGGCCGTGGCGCGACGACCATCTCCATGGGGGGCTGATATCAAGGCTTCGGATGAGTTCCTTGATCCGCTCTTTGAGAACTTCTACCAGCGCATGCAGTTACCGAACCTTATGCGTAAGACTGATTATCACATTCTTGCAAGTCATGTGCTTGCAGAGGAATTGGATCAGGAAGTTGCTGAGAAACTCGACCTAATAGTGGAAAGCAGGATTGAGGCTCAGCCAGTCAAAGACAACACGTAATCGGTGTGCTTCACCATGCCACCTCTCCCCTCCGACCTCCGCACCCAACTCGAACGCACCGTCATCGCCGCGCGCGACGCGGCTGAGACGGCAGCGCGCGCCAGCTTGATAGCGTTGGCCGTCGAGCGCGACGCGCCCTTTACGTCCATGTCCGAGGAGCAGCGCCGGCTGCGCCGCGGGCTGCGGGCCAAGGCGCGCCGACTGGGCGAAGGTGACTTTGCGACCGGCCTTCCGCTGCTGGTCGACGAGATCGCCTACCAGCAGTGGCACCGCATGTTGTTTGCCCGTTTTCTGGCCGAGAACAGCCTGCTGATGCACCCCGCAGGCGTCCCCGTCACCCTGGCCGAGTGCGCGGAGTTGGCGGCGGAGGAGGGCGCGGCCGACGCCTGGGATCTGGCCGCGCGCTACGCCGCGGCCATGCTGCCCGGCCTCTTCCCGGTGAACGAGCCGGCCGTGCAGGTGCGCTTCGCCGCCGAGCACCGCCTGGCCCTGGAGCGGCTGCTGGATGGCCTGCCCGCGGACGTCTTCACCAGCGATGACGGCCTGGGCTGGGTCTACCAGTTCTGGCAGAGCAAGCGCAAGGAGGAGGTCAACCGCAGCGAGCGCAAGATCGGCGGCGCAGACCTGGCTCCGGTGACCCAACTCTTCACCGAAGACTACATGGTCAAGTTTCTGCTGCACAACACCCTCGGCGCCTGGTGGGCCGCCCGCCACCCCGACAGCCCGCTGCTGCGCGACTTTGACTATCTGCGCTGGGTGGACGAGTCAGAGGAGCCGGAGGGTCAGAGCGACGCCCAAACACCCCATTCACCCCGCCGCTCCCCCGCCGCCGGAACCTTCCCCGGCTGGCCCCAGCGCATCGCCGACGTGACCTTGCTGGACCCCTGCGGCGGCTCCGGCCACTTCGTGGTGGCGGCCTTTGACCTGTTCACGGCCATGCGCATGGCCGAGGAGGGGCTGAGCGAGGAGCAGGCCGTGGCTGCCGTGCTGGCCGACAATCTCTTCATGCTGGACATCGACCCGCGCTGCTGCCAGATCGCGACCTTCAACCTGTTGCTGGCGGCCTGGAAGCGCATCGGCGTTCGCGCCGACCTGCCCACGCCGCACATCGCCTGCTCGGGCATTGCGGTGGAGGGGCAGTTGGACGACTGGCTGCGCCTGGCCGGTGAGGACGAACGGCTGCGCACCTCGCTGACGCGGCTGCACGGGCTGTTCAAGGATGCGCCCACGCTGGGCAGCCTGATCGATCCGGCGCACGTGCCGCCGAACGAGCGGCTCTTCAGCGCCGATTACGACGACGTGCTGCCGGTGCTAGAGCGGGCGCTGGCAC
>JABWBG010000224.1 GCA_013360575.1 Caldilineales bacterium | reverse complement strand
CGCCGGCCCCGCCGCCCGCGCCGGCCGCGCCGGCCAGCGGCGCGCTCCTGGCCACATCGAACCCCCGGCCATTGTCTCTGACCTGCAATTCCAGACCTTCGGGATCGCGGCGCACCAACACCAGGGCTTCTGTGGCCTGCGCGTGTTTGGCGATATTGGTCAGCGCCTCCTGGACGATGCGAAAGAGCACGGTCTCGACTTCGCTGGGCAGCCGTTCCACCCCATCCCGCACCTCCAGCCGGGTGTGGATGCCCCGTCGCTTCTCGAACTGGCCGAGATACCAGCGCAAGGCCGGGATCAGCCCCAGATCGTCCAGGTGAGAGGGGCGCAGATCGAAGATGATCTGGCGCAATTCGCCCAGCGCTTGCCCGCTCATCACCCCCAACTCCTGCGCCTGCCGCACTGCCGGGCTGCCTTCGCGTTCCAGCAGGCCGCCGATCCCGCGCAGCCCCAGCGAGATGGCCGTGAGCGATTGTCCGGTGGCGTCGTGCAGCTCCCGGGCGATCCGTTTGCGCTCCGTCTCCTGTGCTTCCACCACCTGATGCAACAGCCGCCCCAGCAGCGCCTCCCGTTTCTGCGCCTCCATGGTCAGCTGCGCGTTCTCGATCGAAAGTCCCAGTTGCTGGGCCGCGGCCAGCAACATTTGATAACCGCTCAGGGTCAGGAATTCGTGCGGGTGTGTGGCTGCGCGGCCCAGGATCAGACTGCCGATTGCCTGTTCGCGCACGATCAGGGGCAGGGCGATGGCGCGCACCGGGCTGCTCTGGCCGGCGCAGGCTGCGCGGCCCTTTTCCGGGTCGAATTGCAGGATCAGTCCGTCGGCATGCCGGCACACAGCCTGCGCCTCGTCGATGCTGCGCTGGCCCAGCGCCAACGCTTGCGCGTGATCCCCTGTCTCCCCCTGCGCGAAGCCTTGATCGACCACCATGTCTACCACCCGCTGCTTTTCCTCGATCAGCAGGATCATGCCCTGCGAGCAGGAAGGCACCGATTCCACCAGTTTTTGCAGCACCAGCGCCAGCCGTTGGCGCAGGGATGAGGGCGCCACCAGCAGGTTGGCCACATCCAACAGCAGGGCCAACTCGTGGGCGGTGAAGCGCAGTTCCTCGTTCAACCCCTCCACCTCCAGGCGGTTACGCCGCTCCGCCTCGATCCGCGCCTCCTGCGCTGCGGCCTGCGCCGCGGCTGCGGCCTCCAGCCGGCGCTGATTCTCCCACTCGAACGCGTTCAGCGCCCGCATCACAAAAAAGGCCATGCCCCCGGCCAGCGCCGCCCGGAAGAGTTGCACCGGGATGCCAAACCACTGCAAGAACAGGGTGCTGTTCAAAAACTGCGAGGGGAAGAGCGCGGTCTGGCGTACAAAGAGATGCCCAAACACCCCGTACAGCAGCAGCGCCGTCGCCGCCCACACCAGATCGCGGCCAAACTGGGGCATGTCATGCTCGCGAAAAGTGCGTTGCTGGCGCATCAGCGCCCACGCGCCCAGCAGCGCCGCCGGAATGCCCAGGCTGTAGCGGGCCAGCACATCGGCCTGGGCCACGATCTCCGCGGGTGGGGGGCGCAGCGCCAGCGCGCCGATCGCGGCCGCGGCCAGCCACAACCCGGTCAGCGTGATCAAGGGCGGCGCCAACTGGCGGGGCGAGGGCTGGGTAGGGGGCAGCAGGATCATCCCAAACAGCAACAGATAAAGAAAGGAAGCCGCCAACACCAGGGTGCGCACGATCTCCACCCCCAGGCCCGGCACATAGCCCCCGCTCAGGGCCGCGATCTTTTGGAACATCTCCACCCATTCATGCAGGCCGTGCAACAACCCGAACACAGCCAACGGGCGGATGGCGCTGGCAAACCGAAAGGCGGAAGGCCGGCGACTGGCCAACCACAGCGCCAATCCCAGGGCAAAGAACGCCAACCCGTATAAAAAATAGACGGCGACGATGTTGCGAACGAAGAAGGCGGAAATGGGATTCATGCACGCTATGCTAAAGGGGCCGGCGCTGATTTTTGGTATTTCTCTTACGATTATAGCGGATTCTGACTGCCGGTGCATCTTTTCTTCCTTCCTTCGCAGCCGTGCTACAATCCCCGGCCTATGGCATGGCTTTGGACGATTCCCCTTGGCCCGGTTGTGTGGCTCACTCTGGGTGCGCTGTTGTTGATGCTGTTCGACCGGCGGCTGTCCCCGCGGGTGCGGCAGGCCGGGCCTTCCTGGCTGGCGGGAACGGCGTTGCTGTTTTGGCTGCTGCTGCGGGTGCAGCCGGCCTACGCGCCCCGTTTTTGGGCCTGGCGCACACCCCTCGGCCTCGACGCGCTTTGGGGCATCGAGTTCACCGGCTGGGCCTGGCTGACCGGCGGCTTGCTCCTGTTCCTCCTCTTGCTGGCCCTGCGCCAGCCGGGCTGGGCGCGGCGTCCGGGCTTTGTCGATGCCCGGCACTGGGCCTTGTTGCTGGTTGCGGCCTGCCTTCTCTCCCTTTTGGCCGCGGTGTGGCTGCTGTTGATCGGGGTTTGGCTGATCCTCTTCCTGCTGCTGGGGTTGCTGGCCGGCGGCGATGCGCGCGGGGGCAGCGCCATCTGGCCGGTGGGGGTGATCGCTGCTTTCCTGCTGCTGGCCGCGCCACTGTTCAATGGGCCTGGCAGCTTTGATACGCCGATCCAGGGCCAACAACTGCGCGCGGCCGCGCAATTGCTGCTGGTTTTGGCCCTGCTGGCGCCTTTGGCGGCGTATCCGGCGCATGGTTGGCTGGCCGCGGCTGCCCAGCCCTCGCCCTTGCTGCATCTGGCGCCGGCGCTGGCCGCGTTGCACCTGCTGGGCCGCTTTGCCCTGCCCCTGTTGGCCAACCAGGCCTGGGCGCTGTGGATGGTGGCGGCGTTGCTGGGCAGCGCCCTCGTGGCCTGGGCCGATCCGGAGCGAGCGCGGGCGCAGCGCTATCTCCTGATCAACCGCGCGGTTTGGGCCCTGCTCGTCATGGGCCTGACCCGGTTGCCGGCCCCGGCCCACGCCCTGTTGGCCCTGAGCGCCCTGGGCCTGGCCGCTTGCCTGTGGCTGCTGGCCCCTCAGATCCCCTCCCGTTTCGCTGCCAACGTCACCTGGTGGCTGGCGCTGGCCCTCTTCGCCGGGCTGCCCCTCACCCCCGGCTTTGCGCCCACCCTGGCCCTGGGCCGCCTGGCGGGCACGACGTTGGGGCTGCCAGCGTGGCTGCTGGCGCTGCTGGCCCAGAGTCTTTTCCTGGCGGCGCTGCTGCGCTGGCCGCGACCAGAGCCTGCGCCCACCCAGTTTGGCCGCGGCTGGCAGATTCTCTTCCTGCTGCCAGTGGCCGCAGCCCTGCGCTGGGGCATGGCCCCCGATTCCTTGGCCGTGATGGTGGGCGTGGGCGGCTCGACTGAGTTCGCCGAAGTCGCGGTCGCCGCCGGGGCCGGCTGGGCGGGGTGGCTGACTCTGCTCCTGCCTCTGGCTGCCGGCCTTTTCCTGGCCAGCAATGATCAGCGTCTCTTCGCGGCCCTGCGCGGGTGGCAGGCCAGCATCGCCGGCGTGGCCAGCCTGGAATGGGCGGGCGCGCTGCTGCGCCGCGGGGCCCAGACCGTGGCCCTCGTCCTCGGTTTCTTCGCCGATCTGGTGGACGGGGCCGGGCAATTCGGTTGGGTGCTGCTCTCGTTGCTCGTCGCCTGGCTCCTCTTCGCCCGCTGATCCTCTGCCCCATGCCTACCTTGCCCGCGTTCCTCGATCTGGCTCGCCCCCTGGCAGAGCAGAGCGCGCTCGGCCTCAGCGTGCTGTTCATGGCCGCGATGCTCGTATTCAGCGATTGGCGGCTGGCCCTGATGGCCTATGGCGGGCTGAAAGTGTTGGCCGGCATCCTCCTCACCCGCTTGCTACCCCCGGAATGGGCCCTGCTGCAATGGGTGGTGGGAGGGCTGGTGGGGGTGATGTGGTTCCTCTCCTCGCGCCGCGTCGATACCGAGCGCCGCCGCAGCGCCGGCATCCCCTGGTGGCGGCCGCAGTGGCAGTTCAACCTTGCCACCTACATGCGCCTGGCCTTGCTGTTGCTGCTGATCCTGGCCGTGTATGTGCAGCGTCCGGTCTTTACCCTGCCGCGGCTGCCGGTCGATCTCTCCCGTTTCGCCGGGTTTGCGGCGTTGGCCGGCCTGCTGGGCCTGGGTTTGGGCGACCGTCCGCTGCGCTGGGGCCTGAGCCTGAGCATGTGGCTGCTGGCCGCCAACTTCGCCATCCACGCCCTGGAGGTCGACGCCAACATCGTGGGCCTGCTCGCCAGCCTCGAACTTTTGCTCGGCTTTGCCATCTCCTATCTCATCGTCGTCGATGGCGCCCGGCTGTGGGCGGGGGAGGAGGAGGACGCGTGACTCCGCTGACCCTTCTCCTGCTCTGGCTGCTGCTGCTGGCTGTGGCCGCGCATACGCTGCGGCGCCTGCCCTGGCTGGCCGGCCTGATGGTGGCAGGCGGGCTGGGCCTGTTGGCCTGGCAACTGGCCGCGGCCGGCGACCTGTCCTCCTGGTTTGGCCGCAGCGTCGAGGTGGAGGGCGTCAGCGCCCTCTTGGGCTACTCCTTTCAATTCACCGGCAACGCCCGCGGCGCGTTCTTCCTCTTCCTCGTCTGGGGCATCCTCTTTGCCGGGGTGGGCGGGCTGGCCGGAGCCGACCGCGTGCTCTACCCCGCCCTCCCCCTCATCCTCGCTGCCTTGCTCCTGGCCCTCAGCGCCCGGCCCCTGTTGTGGGCGCCGTTGTGGCTGCTTGTCGCCGCCCTGCTCATGGCCTTCCCCGCCCAGGGCGCCTCGCCGCGGCTGGCGCGGCCCGCGCTGCGCACCCTCACCGCGCCCACCCTGGCCATGCCCTTTTTCCTCTTCGCTGCCTGGGTGCTCGATCAACCCCTGCTTGCCGGCGAAGATCCCGCCCTGACGCAGGCTGCCTGGCGGGCGTTGGTCATCGGCGTGGGATTGCTGCTCACCCCCGCGCCCCTGCACGGCTGGATCACCGCGCTCGGCGATCACGCTCCGCCCTTTGCCGCCGCCCTCCTCGTCGGCCTCTGGCAGGCCGCGGCCTATCTCTTCATCCGCCAGGTGCTCTTCCTCTACCCCGCCCTGGCCGATTACGCCGACCCGGCCCGCTGGTTGTTGTGGCTGGCGGTCGTGCAAATGGGCTGGGCCGGGGTGTTCGGACTGGGCAGCCAACGCCTGCGCCAGTTTTGGGGCTATCTCCTGCTGTGGGAGTATGGCGCGTTCCTCCTTTTTTGGGGGCTGAGCGGCGAATTCGGCACACCGAGCCTGGTTTGGCTGCTGCTGGCCCGCCCGCTGATCCTCGTCCTC
Source organism: Caldilineales bacterium (assembly GCA_013360575.1). Taxonomy (GTDB): domain Bacteria; phylum Chloroflexota; class Anaerolineae; order J102; family J102; genus JABWBG01. The sequence goes on along the minus strand of JABWBG010000224.1, from coordinate 1,037 downwards.
ATTGCCGCGGGCCTGCACACCCTGGGCCAACGTTTCGGCGAGCAAGCCACCCTGGACGAGATGGCCGGCGCCGCCGAACGCCTGCCCCTGGCCACGATCAGCGTGGTCGCCGGCAGCCTGTTTCTACTGGGCTGGCCCCTGGGCGCGCTGGCGCCGATCCGCCTCACCACCCTGCGCCTGGCCGAGGCCACCTACAGCGGCTTCTTCCTCGCGGCCATGCTCTCTCTGCTGCTGCTGATCCTGGCCCTGGCGCGGGCCGTGCACGCGCTGACCCGCGCGCCCACCGATCCGCAACTGCAACGGGAGCCGGCCTGGCAGGGCTGGCTGCTGTGGCCGCTGCTATTGGCGGGGCTGCTGCTCTCGCTCAATCCCATCCTGCTCGAACCGCTCAGCCTCCGCCTCACCGCCTGGCTGACGCAGCTGTGACCTGATAGATTTTGAGAGCGTGACAATGGTAGGATGCTGCCCGTCCACCGCCCACGCCGGGCTTTTGCAGCTGCCGCAGCGTGGGCTTTTTTGCGCCCTTCTCCCCGATCCACGATGATCCGTCCTTCCAGCCGCCTCCCCGGCTTCTACCATCTGCCGCCACAGCAGCGCCAGGACGCGCTGGCCGCGTGGGCCGCCCTCGATTCAGAGCAACAGGCGGCGCTGGCGGGTGGGCTAGATCTGGCCGCGGCCGAGCAATTGGTGGAAAATGTGGTGGGACTTTACGCCCTGCCCCTGGCCATCGCCCCCAATTTCCTCATCGATGGCCGCGATTACCTGCTGCCTCTGGTGATCGAGGAACCTTCGGTGGTGGCGGCCATGAGCAACGCTGCCCGTCTGGCCCGCGCCGGCGGTGGATTTCACACCGGCAGCGATGAGCCGGTCATGATCGGCCAGATGCAATTGCTGGATGTGCCTGATCCGGACGCTGCCCGCGACCGCATCCTGGCCGCGCAGGCGGAACTGCTCGCCGGGCTGCAGGGGCTGCACCCCACCATTCGCCGGCTGGGCGGCGGCCCGCTGGGGCTGGAGGTGCGCCCCCTGCTGCACAC
>JABWBG010000223.1 GCA_013360575.1 Caldilineales bacterium | reverse complement strand
TTCAAATCAATGGCTGCCAATTCTTGTCTCATCGCTCATCATTCTCCTCGGCGCTGGACTATACTCGATCCCTCCGCTTCCGTCCAAACTGCGCCCCCCTCTCTCTCTCCTCCCCCCCCGATTTATTGAGCACATACGTAGATTGGTAAATATCGCTTCCAAGCACAAGCAAACTAACAAACTAACAAACTAACAAACTAACCAACTAACCAACTAACCAACTAACCAACCAACCAACTAACTAACCAACCAACCAACCAACCAACCAACTAACCAACCAACCAACCAACCATGAAAGTACCCCTATCCTGGCTGAAAGAATTTGTCGATATCACCCTGCCGGCGGATGAGCTGGCGGAGAAGCTGACGCTGGCCGGGCTGGAAGTCGAAAGCATCGACTACATCGGTCTGCCCCTGCCCGCAGGCGAACGGGCGCGCAAAGGCCTTGCCCCCGATACCCCGGTCACCGGCGAAGGCCGCATTGCCTGGGATCGCGCTGCCATCGTCGTCGGCCAAATCCTGGAGACCAGACAGCACCCCAACGCCGATCGTCTGCTGCTCGCCACCGTGGAGTACGGGGGGCCCGCGCCCATGACCATCATCACCGGCGCGCCCAATCTCAAGGCCGGCAATCACGGCCAGAAGATCGCTTTCGCCGCCCTCGGCGCCACCCTGATCGACCCCTACGCCGACAGCTTCAAGACCATGAAGTTGAAACCGGGCAAGATCCGCGGCATCCAGTCCGAAGGCATGGCCTGCTCGGAACGCGAACTGGGCCTCTCCGCCGAGCACGAGGGCATTCTCCTCCTGCCCGACGACGCGCCCGTGGGCATGCCCCTGGCCGATTACCTGGGCGACGTGGTGTTCGACATCGCCATCACGCCCAACATGATCCGTATCTCCTCCATCATCGGCGTGGCCCGCGAGGTGGCAGCCATCACCGGCGCGGCCCTGCACCTCCCCATGCCCACCTGGCAGACCAGCGATCCACCCGCCAGCGCGTACGTCGATGTCAGCATCGAGGCCCCCGACCTGTGCTACCGCTTCACCGCCACGATCATCCGCGGTGTGACGGTGCAGCCCTCTCCCTTCTGGATGCAGCGCCGCTTACGCCTGGTGGGCCAGCGTCCGATCAACAACTTGGTCGACATCACCAATTACGTCATGTTCGAATGGGGCAAACCCCTGCACGCCTTCGATTACGACGCCCTGTTGGCGCGCGCCCGCAGCGTGGGCGATGACCGGGTGACGATCCTCGTCAAACGCGCCCAGGATGGGGAGCGCTTCACCACCCTGGATGATGCGGAGCGGCTCCTCGACAGCGAGACCCTGATGATCTGCGACACGGCAGGGCCGGTGGGCATCGGCGGGGTGATGGGCGGCCAGAACACCGAGATCTCGACGCAGACGCGCAACGTGCTGCTGGAATCGGCCAATTTCGATTTCATCAACATCCGCCGCACCGCCCAGAAATATAAACTGCCCTCCGAGGCAGCCTATCGCTTCAGCCGCGGCCTGCCGGCAGAATTGGACCCCATCGGCAACATTCGCGGGGCGCAATTGATGGCCGATCTGGGCGGCGGCAGCATCGCCTCCGGCATCGTCGAGGATTACCCCCGCCCGCAGCCGCAGATCGAAGTCCCCATCAGCGCCGCCGAAGTGCGCCGCGTCCTCGGCATCGACCTCAGCCAGGAACAGATCCTGGACATCCTGCACCGGCTGGAGTTCAGCACACGCCTGGAAGGGGAGACGATCTGGGCCACTCAGCCCTGGTATCGGCTCGATATCGCCATCCCCGCCGACCTGCTGGAGGAGATCGCCCGCATCTACGGCTACGACGCCATCCCCATGACCCTGCTGGCCGACAGTCTGCCGCCCCTGCGGCGCAATTGGGCGGTAGAGCAGGAGGAGCGGATCCGCGATCTGCTGCTGGCTGCCGGGCTGCAAGAGACGATCAACTATCCCCTGACCACGGTGGCCAACCACGCCCGCCTCTATCCCGACCGGCCCGATCAGGCGCCCCTGCCCGATCAGTTCGTGACCCTGGCCAACCCCCTTTCCTCCGACCGGGTGGTGATGCGGCGCAGCCTCATCGTCAGCGCCCTGGAGGATATGCAGCGCAACCTGCGCCACCGCGGGCGTTACGCCGCCTTCGAGATCGGCGCCGTCTACCTGCCCGAAGAGGGGGATGGCGTGCTGCCGGCGGAGGAACGGCGGCTGGTCATCGCCCTCACCGGCCCGCGGCAGCCCGGCAACTGGCTGGGCGGCGATGCTGCGGCGCTGGATTTCTTCGATCTCAAGGGCGCGTTGGAGGCGCTGTTCGCGCACTTGCAGGCTGGGCCACTTGCCTTTGAGGCGGCGACCGCGCCTTTTGGCGGCCCGCGCACCGCCCGCATCCGGCTGGATGGCCGCGAGATTGGGCTGGCATGCGAGTTGCACCCGCGCGTGCGCGCCGCCTTCGACCTGCCCCAACAGCCGATCGCGCTGGCCGATCTGGCCCTTGATCCGCTGTTGCCCGCGGCGCAACAGGCCACGCGGGTGCGGGCGATCAGCGAATTCCCGCCGGTCAAAGAGGATATCGCCCTGATCGTGGATGAGGAGATCGCGGCCGGGCAGGTCGAGTCGCTGATCTGGCAGGGCGGGGGCGATCTACTGGCCGCGGTGGAGTTGTTCGATCTTTACCGCGGCCCGGCCATCCCCGCGGGCAAGAAATCCCTGGCCTTTTCCCTCACGTTCCAATCCCCGGCCAAAACCCTGACCGATAAGGACACAGCCAAGCTGCGCCGCAAGATTGTGCAGCGGCTACAGCAGGAGATCGGGGCAGCCCTGCGCGAGGTCTAGATTGGGTATTAGATAGTGGGTATTAGATAGTGGGTATTAGATAGTGGATATTAGATAGTGGGTATTGGGTATTAGGTATTGATGCTGACAAGTATACCTAATCAGCAAGAATCAATACCAAATACCAAATATCCACTATCTAATATCCAATACCCACTATCCACTTGTTTCGCCTAGCCAGCGTGCGCGGCTTTGGCGCTGCCGGGCCAGATAGCGGGCGGCCAAAGCACGGCCCTCGGCGACCGAAAAACGGCCCTCGGCCTTGGCCTTGCTGGCGATCAGCGCCTCCTCCATCTCCACGCCAAACTGCGAAGCCAGCTTGAACAGAAAGACCATGCAATCGGCCAGCTCCTCGGCCAGCATGGCGCGGCGTTTGTCCTCATCATCGGCGTCGCGATAGCCATCGAGATAGAGTACCTCACGGGCGATCTCGCCCAGCTCCTCCAGGGCGTGAGCCAGGGTCTGGCTGGGTTGCACGCGATCAAAATCACGCGCCGCGTCATAGTCATCAATCCACTGTTGGTAATCGGAGATGTGCATGGGCAGGGGGCAGGGGGCAGGGATCGGGGGGCGGGCGTCTTTGGTCTTTCGTCTATCGTCAACGCAGGCGTGTGACCTGCTGGATGAACTGGGGTGATTTCAGCTTGCGCTCCAGCACGTAACGAATGTAAGAAGCCAGCAGCCCCTCCACCTGACGGCCGCGCGCCGGGGAGAGCGTCAACTGGGCAAGCACGGCGTAGGGCTGCGACTGCACATAACGCAGAATCTTCAGCACACCCACGCCCAGCGGCTCCGCCCCGGCCACGCCCTCGCCATGGCGGGGGCACAGCATCCCCCCCCGCTCCAGGCTGAGATAATTCGTCACCGGTTGCAGCGGCTCGCCGCATTCCAGGCACTGAAACAACTGCGGCTGGTAGCCGCTGAGTCGCAGCAGCCGCAACTCGAACCAGCGCGCCGCCATCTCCAGATTCTCCCCCTGCTCCAGATAGCCCAACGCCCGCAAAAGCAGATCATACACCTCCGGCTGGCTGTCCTCCTCCTGCGTGAAGGCGTCGACCAGTTCGGCGAAATAATAGGCAAACGCCATGCGATCGATATCCGCGCGCAGGCCGGGAAAGCTGTGTATACTCTCGGCCTGGGTGATGATGTCCCAGCCGCGGGCCTTGGCCGCCAGCAGCGCCACATGCGTAAAAGGCTCCAGATGCCCGGCCTTGCGGCTGGCCGGCTTGCGCACCCCCTTGGCGATCAGCGTGCATTTGCCCTGGGCCGGCGTGATCGCCGTAATCACCCGATCCGCCTCCCCCTGATCCCGGTGTTTGAGGATGATAGCGCGCGTGCGATACGTGCGTTCACGGGGCATGCGTCACCCCTCGGCGCCGGTAACGTAGCCGATATCTTCTGGCCCAAACGAGTCGGGCAGCAGATCGGGCAGAGTCAGACGGCGGACATGCCCGGCCGCGTCCGCAATCAGCACCAGCAGATCGGGCGCGAACTCACGCATCACCTGCCGGCAAATGCCACAGGGACTGCCGCCATTGTGCGTGACCACCGCCAGGGCTCGCAATCGGCGCTCCCCCTCCGAAACCGCCTTGAAGATCGTCACCCGTTCGGCGCAGCAGGTAGCAGGATAGACGGCGTTCTCGATATTACAGCCGCTGAACACCTTGCCTGTGGCCGTCAGCACCGCCGCGCCCACGGTATAGCGCGAATAGGGTGCGTAGGCCTGCTTTCTGGCCTGCATCGCGGCCTGCACCAGGGCAGCCTCCTCGCCGGCAGTGAGTGTCATAACGCCCCCTCCCCGCTCGCCCCTTCGCCCGTCGGCCCCTCCTGCGCGGCCACCACACTCAAACGCACCTGTTCGATGCGATTATCATTGACCGCCAGGATCTCGATCCGCGCCCCATCCAGATCGAGCGTATCGCCCACATCAGGCACGCGCTGCAAATGCGAGAAAATGACCCCCGCCAGCGTATAGCTCTCATCCGCATCGGTCAGATGCAGGCCCAGCTCCCGGTTCAGATCATCGATATCCACCCGCCCGCGCACCAGGTACACACCCGGCGCCTGCCGCTGGATCAACGGCGCTTCCGAATCATATTCATCCTGGATCTCGCCGACAATCTCCTCCAGCAAATCCTCGATAGTCACCACGCCGGCTGTGCCGCCATATTCATCGACGACGATGGCCAAATGCACCTTTTTATGTTGCAGATCGCCCAACAAATCATCCACCATCGCCGATTCTGGCACAAAATAAGGCGTGCGCATCAGATCGGTGATTTTCACATTTTGCATACCTTCTCGATAACAACCCAGCAAATCCTTGGCATAAAGCACACCGATCACATGATCGATCGTATCTTCGTAAATAGGGATGCGCGAATGCCCCCCCTCTACGATCGTATCCAGCGCGGCCTGCAAAGAGGCATGGCGATCCAGGGCGATGACATCGACGCGGGGGATCATCACCTCGCCCACCGTGGTTTCGCTGAAGCGGAAGATACTGTCGATCATCTCCCGCTCCTCCGCCTCCACGATCGCCGCGCGGAGCGGCTTCAGCGCCAGGCGCAGCAGAACGAGCGCGAGAGGAATGGCGGTGCAGATCAGCACGGCGAGCGACCAGCCGACCTTCATCTCGTCCCTGAACACGTACTCGGTGAGGCTGCCGACGATCACGGGCCCCAGCCCGCCGCCCACGCCGTTCAAGCAAAACAGGAAGACGCCGGTGATGCGTCCGCGCAATTCGGTGGGCGCGATCAGCTGCATGGCCGCGGACACGTACGCCATGATCGGTATGGAGACGACTTGCAGCGCCCCGTACATGATCATGAAGATGACCGGCTGCTGCACCCAGAACAGCGCGAACACAACCGGCAGCGAACCGATGAGAAGCCAGGTGTAGAACCGAATGTGCGCGTCCTTCATGCCGCGGCGGTAAAGCCAATCGACGAACATGCCTTTGAAGGCGAGTGTGAACGCAGCGATCGTGCTGATCAGTCCGAGGATCGGACCATAGACGACAGGCTCCATGCCGAAATGGCGATGCAGATAGGTAGGAACCCACCCGGTCAGGCTGTATGTGCAAAGTGCGATCAGCGAGAAGCCGATCAGCATCGGGATGAAAAGCCGCTTGCGCTCCCGCATGAACGGGATGATCGCGGCCGGCTTCACGCCGGCTTTCTTCTTCGCGGGCCGCGGCGGCTCCTTGAATGTGAACACAAGCAGCGCCAGCAGAACCGCAGGCAGACCGGTCGCCATGAAGACAATCTGCCACGGCTCGAAGTCCGCGAGCGCGTCATAGGTGACAACCCAGACGCCGGCGGCGGCGATGAGCAGCCCGCCCAGAATGAAGGCGCCTGCGGAGCCGACCTTCACGCCCATCGTGTAGATCGGGAGCACGGTGGTCAGCATGTGGCGGGGAAAACGCGACGCCAGAAGCGAATTGGCGGCCGGAGACAGCGACGCCTCGCCGATGCCCACGGCGATGCGTGCGATGAGCAGCATCACGAACGAAGTCGCGAGCCCCGACAT
>JABWBG010000222.1 GCA_013360575.1 Caldilineales bacterium | reverse complement strand
AGGCGGGCGCCGTGCCGCACGCGGCCGGCCGCCGCCCCAGCGCCCTGTTCGACGCCCAAGGTCGCCTGCATCTGGCCTATCAGACGGGCGAGGACACGCTGCAGCGGAGCGACATCTACTACACCCTGCTGGATCAGGGCCAATGGGCCAGCCCACAACTCATCTCCAGCGGCGAGCACCCGGCTGCGGGGGTGCGGCTGGCCGTGGATGGACAGGGCCGCGTTCATGCCGTGTGGCGAGAGAAACAGCCGCAGCAACAACTCATCCTCTATGCCAGCGGATTGCCCCGGCAGTGGGAGTATCCGCGGGCGATCAGTCCGGAGCTGACCGCAGGCGCGGGGCCGCTGCTGGCCCTGGGCCAGGATCGGTTCTTGCACAGCCTCTGGCCCCAGGCCACGGCGCTGGAAAGCGCGCATCGCGACCTGCAACAGCCAGACTGGCAGCCGCCGGAGTTGGCGGCAGCAGAATCAGGCCAGATCGGCGAGTTGGCGCTGGCAGTGGATGCCGGAGGGCGGGCGCATGCAGTCTGGGTGCGCCGCCTGGATGGAGAAGAGGGGGAACTCTGTTATGGCGTGCGCGAATCGGTGCTGCCCCATCGCGTCTTCCTGCCCTGGCTGTAGCAGCGCCATCCGCCAAACCCGCCAGATTTGACCGCAGCGGGGCAACAGACTAGAATGTCCTGTTAGCGCGCTCGCCATCCGATCCTGCGCGCTTCTTATTGTCACCACCGTGTTCGAATCCCTCTCCGACAAGCTGCAATCTGTCTTCGACACCCTGGGTCGCCGTGGCCGCCTCACCGAGGCGGACGTCGACAAGGCCCTGCGCGAGGTGCGTCTGGCCCTGCTGGAGGCCGATGTCAACTTCAAGGTCGTCAAAGAATTTGTGGCGCGCGTGCGCGAACGGGCCATAGGCGCGGATGTGCTGCGCAGCCTCACCCCGGCGCAGCAGGTGATCAAGATCGTCAACGAGGAACTGATCGCCACGCTGGGCGAGTCGGCCCGGCTGGATCTATCCGGCCCGCCCCCGAACGTGATCATGCTCGTCGGCCTGCAGGGGTCGGGCAAGACCACGATGGCGGCCAAGCTGGCCAATCGCCTGCGCTCCTCGGGCCAGCGGCCCCTGTTGGTGGCTGCAGACACCTATCGCCCGGCTGCTGTCACGCAGTTGGAAGTGCTGGGCCGGCAGATCGACATCCCCGTGCACAGCGAGGGCGTGACGCCGCCGCCGCCGGAGATCGTGGGGCGGGGGCTGCGCCGGGCGCGGGAAGAGGCCCGCACCATCGTCATCCTCGACACCGCCGGCCGCCTCACCATCGACCCGCAAATGATGGCGGAGTTGGTGGCGATCAAAGCCCTGGCCAAACCGCGCGAGATCCTGCTGGTGGCCGACGCCATGACCGGGCAAGAGGCGGTGCGGGTGGCGCAGGATTTCCACCAGCAAGTGGGCCTGACCGGCCTGGTGCTGACCAAGATCGATGGCGATGCCCGCGGGGGCGCTGCCATTTCCATGCGCGCCGTCACCGGCGTGCCGATCAAATTCCTCGGCACCAGCGAAAAGATCGACGGCATCGAAGTCTTCCATCCGGATCGCCTCTCCTCTCGCATCCTGGGCATGGGCGACATGCTGACGATGATCGAAAAGGCCGAGGCGGTGATGGATCAGGAGGAAACAGCGCGCATGGAAAAGAAACTGCGCGCCGCCTCCTTCGATCTGGACGATTTCCTCAAGCAAACGCGCCAGATCAAGAAAATGGGCTCGATCAGCAGCCTGCTGGAGATGATCCCCGGCATCGGCCAGGCGGCCAAGAGCCTCGATCCGGTGGCCGTCGACAAACAGATGCGCCGTCTGGAGGCGATCATCAGCTCCATGACGATGCAAGAGCGACGCTCGCCCAACCTGCTGAACGGCAGCCGCAAACGCCGCGTCGCCGCCGGGTCGGGCACCAGCGTGCAGGAAGTAAACGCGCTTCTCTCCCAGTTCCGGCAGATGCAGCGCACGATGAAACAGCTGCAATCGGGCCGGCGTGGCGGCGGCGGCTTGGGCAAGCTGTTCGGCCTGTAGCCCCCGCCCTGTTTCCCTATCTTTTTCAACCCGACAACTCTCACAGTACAACACCCATTCATAGGAGTCTCCCAAACGTATGGTACGTATTCGTCTGCGCCGCACCGGCGCCAAAAGACAAGCCAGCTATCGCGTAGTGGTGGCGGATCAGCGCTCCCCGCGTGATGGTCGTTTTATCGAAAACCTGGGGTATTACAACCCCCGCACCGATCCGCCCACCTTCGAGGTGAACCGCGAACGAGCCGCGTATTGGCTTGCCAATGGCGCTCAGCCCAGCGAGGCGGTTGCCCACATGCTGAGCAAGCTCGATCTCGGCAGCGGGCAGGCGGAGCCGCCGGCCGCGGCGTAGGCCGCAACGTTATGTCTCTCAATCTGCGCCGTCCCCACACCGGGGGCGGCGCCTCTTCGCAGGCAGGACACCCATGAAAGAGCTGATCACCTACCTTACCAGCAGCCTGGTCGAACATCCGGAACAGTTGCGCGTGCAGACCCGGCGTTCGGGCGCGAACCTGTTTGTCGACGTCACCGCCGCCTCTTCTGATGTGGGGCGGTTGATCGGGCAGCGCGGGCGTACCGCCGAGGCGATCCGCAGCGTGGCGCAAGTCGCGGCCGCCCGCCAGGGCCTGCGCGTCTCGGTGAACATCGACTGAGCCAGAGGGATGGATGCTTTTCTGGCAGTCGGGCGCATCGTCAGCCCCCACGGCATCCGTGGGGAGGTGAAGATCGACGTGATGACCGACTTCCCCAGCCGCTTCGATCCTGGATCGCAGTTATGGTTGGAGGGAGAAACCGCCCCCTGCCAGGTGGTGGCGGCCAGATCGCACAAGGGCCATCTGCTGGTGCAGCTCGATTGCCTGGCAGATCGCACGGCGGCGGAGTGGGTGAATGGCAGATACCTGCTGATCCCGCGTGATCAGGCGCATGTGCTGCCCGCAGGCGAGTACTATCAAGATGAACTGGTGGGGCTGGAGGTGGTGAGCGAGGCCGGGCAGGTGTTGGGGCATCTGGCCGAGGTGGTGTGGACCGGCGCCAACGAGGTCTATCTGATCGAGGGCGCGCTGGGCGAACTGTTGATCCCGGCGGTGGCGGAGGTGGTGCAAGAGGTGGATTTACAGCGCGGGCGAATGGTGGTAAAGTTGATACCGGGCTTGTTGCCTGAGTTGGAAACAGTGGGTGGTGCGCCTGCCGGCGATTGACGCCCCCCTTTTGCCTTCTGTCGTTTCTGCTAATCTCATCGGCTGTTGTTGCGCAAATGGGCGGAACTTTGCTTCTGCTCTTGCGTCATTCCCAATAATCGTCCCCTTCATTATTTCCACACCTGTATTTGGGAGGTCGCCATGAAGTTGCAGCGCACCATGATCTTGCTTTTGATTCTGACCCTGCTGGGCACGCTGCTCCCCGCCACATCCGCGTATGCCGAGGATGTGGCCAACGCCGGGCGGGTGCACATCGTCCGCCGCGGGGAGACGCTTTCGGGGATTGCGCGGCAGTATGGCGTCTCGATCAACGCCTTAGCCAGCGCCAACAACATCCGCAACCGCAATATCATTTATGTGGGCATGCGTTTGATCATCCCCGGCAGCGGCTCCGCGCCCGCGTCGCCGCCATCAAGCCCCCCCGCCAGCGGGGGCGCCTACACGGTGCAGCGGGGGGATACGCTTTCGGGCATTGCCCAACGTTTTGGCGTTTCCCTGGGAGATCTACGGCAGATCAACAACATCAGCAACGCCAACCGCATCTATGTCGGTCAGGCGCTGCGCATTCCTGGGCGCAGCGGCGGCTCGTCCGGCGCGCCCGGGCCGGTTGTGGGCAGCGGCAAGCGGTGGATCGAGATCGATCTCTCGCGCCAGCGCTTGATTGCGCATCAGGGCGATCAGGTGGTGTTGAACGTGGCCGTCAGCACCGGGCTGGCCCGCACTCCCACCCCCGTCGGGCGCTATCGGGTGCGCACGAAGGTGCGCAGCCAGACGATGTCCGGGCCGGGCTACAGGCTGCCCAATGTGCAGTGGGTGATGTATTTCGTGGGCAGCTACGCCATCCACGGTACCTATTGGCACAATAACTTTGGTCGCCCCATGAGCCATGGCTGCGTGAATCTGCGCAATGGCGACGCCCAATTCCTCTACAATTGGGCCAGCATGGGCACAGAAGTGGTCGTGCACCGCTGAGACGGGGCAAGCGTGGGGTGCAGGCCCGAACAGGCCTCACACACACACGCGCGCTGGGCCTCAAGCCATCTGCGGCGTCAACTGTCCCGGCGGCAGCAGGCGGCGGAAGCGCGCGTCCTGCTCCAGGGTGCGGCGCAGCCCTGTGGCCAGGGGCACCCGCGGCTGGTAGGCCAGCAATCGCTGCGCCTTCTCCAGGTCGGCCACCAGACGCACCACACCGCCGCCCTGCTCCTCGTTGCGCAACACATGCGCCTGCCGCCCGGTGACCTGTTCGATCTGGTGGACAAGCGCCCCGACGCTGGTTTCGACGCCGGAACCGATGTTGATGATCTCCCGATCGATGGCGGCGTTTTGGCCGGCCGCGATCAGCGCTTCCACCACGTCATCGATATAGACATAGTCGCGCGATTGCCGACCCGACCCAAACACCACCACCGTGCCACCGCTGAGCACTTCATAGAGGAACTTGGGCACCACCGGCGGGTAGGCAGGGGGCAGCGCCTGCCCCGGCCCATAGGCGTTGAAGATGCGCAGCGCCACCGTCTCGATGCCGTAGTGCACGCCGAGGGTGAACATGTAATGTTCCGAGGCGAATTTGCTGACCGCGTAGGGCGTCAGCAGTTGCGGCACCACTTTCTCATCCACCGGCTGCCGCCGCTGATCGCCGTAGATGGTGCCAGAGGAGCCGAGCACGATACGCTTGACGCCCACAGCCCGCATCGCTTCCATCAGATTGACCGTGCCCCCTACATTGATATCATTGTAATCGCGCGGATAGAGCACGGACTGCGGCAGGGAAACCTTGGCGGCCAGATGATAGACGCAGTCGATGCCGTGCAGCAGCGTCCACAATTTGGGCGCGTCCCGCACATCGCCGCGGGTGAAGAGGATGCGAGGATCCAGGGTTTCTGGATCCCCGGCGCTGAGATCATCGAGCACACGCACATGATGACCCAGTCTGACCAGATGATTGGCCAGATGATGACCGATGAAACCGGCGCCGCCGGTGATGAAATAGTTCATGTGGCTCCACTGGGGAATGAGACACCGTACACGCAGACGGGGAAGAGGGGGAATCTCCCGCCGGCGCAGTATAGCACAGCGCCTGGCTGCGCTCCGAATCCCGGCGCATGCTGCGCGGCGCGACGCCAGGTGGTAAAGATGGCGAAAATGCACGAAAATGAATGCTGGCAAGAGCCGCCCCCCTTCTCTCCCCAATCCATACCTTCCGTACGTCATTTTTATGTCAAGCAAATCGCCTACGCCACAAGATGCCGCCAATTTGCTGCTGCAACTGCGCCGCCGCCGCGAGATGAGTCATCGCCCGGTGCCGGGACAGGGCCTTTCCTCGCGGATGGCTCTCTTCCGCGTCTGGCAGGCGCAGCGCCTGGCCGCCACCCACGCCGATCTGCTGGCGTCTGCGCGCTACGGGCCCGCCTGCCGCTTCTTTCTCGACGATATCTACGCGGCCAAAGATTTCACACAGCGCAACCACGACATCGAACGGATGCACAGGTTCATGCTCCGCTTCTTGCCCGCCGGGCTGATCCGCACGCTCACCCTGGCCATCGAGCTGAACACCCTCACCGAGGGGCTGGACGCGGCCCTGCTGCGGGCGCTGGTGGAAGATCTGGGCGTTTCCGACAGCATCACCCCGCAGCAATACGCCCAGGGCTACCGCGTCTGCGACAATTACGCGGATCGCAAGCTGCAGATCGACCTGATCGTGGCGGTGGGGCAGGGGCTGGAACGGTTGGTGCGCCTGCCTTTGGTCGGTCTCACCTTGCAACTGGCGCGCGGCCCGGCCCTGCGCGGGGGCTGGCACGAGATGCAGGGCTTTTTGCAGCGCGGCTACGACGCGTTCAAGCACATGGGCCCCGCCGGCCAGTTTCTCGCCCTCATCCAGCGGCGGGAGATGCAGATTCTCGATCAGATTTTTGCGGGGCATCCCCGGCCCCTGGAGATACCAGAGGAGGAATCGGGTGCCCGCTGAGATGGTGCAGATCGACGGCAGCTTGGGCGAGGGGGGCGGGCAGGTGCTGCGCAGCAGCCTCACCCTCTCCCTGCTCACAGGCCGGCCTCTGCGGATCGAGCGCATCCGGGCCGGGCGCAAACGGCCCGGCCTGGCCGCGCAACACCTGGCCGCGGCG
>JABWBG010000013.1 GCA_013360575.1 Caldilineales bacterium | reverse complement strand
GAGCGGACGCTGGCCGCGGGCTGGCAGGCCCTCTCCCTGCCCCTGATCCCGGCCAACCCGGCCCTGCCCGCGGTGCTGGACAGCATCGCCGGCAGCTACGACAGCGTGCTGTGGTACGACAACAGCGTGCAGCCGGGGCGCTGGCGGCGGTTCGCGCCCGGCGACGCGAGCAGCGATCTACCTGCCTTGCACCAGTTGATCGGTGTGTGGCTGCACATGACCGGCCCGGCCACCCTCACGGTGGCCGGCGTGGCCCCGCCGCCGGTCACGGTCATCCCGTTGCAGCCGGGCTGGAACCAGATCGGTTACCCCTCCACCCTGACACAGGATGTGGCGGCGCTGCTTTCCGCCCTGACCGGCGGCTACGATCAGGCGCGGGTGTGGGACAATGACCTGGGTCGCTGGCTGTATTTTGCGCCCGGCGACGGGGCCAGCACCCTGACGCACTTCCGCCCCGGCGACGCCATCTGGATCCACGCCACCCGCGCCGGGCAGGTGACGATTGTGAATTGAGGGGGGGTGGTTGGTTGGTTGGTTAGTTGGTTGGTTGGTTGGTAGACGGACGATCTTCACCAATTTACCAATCTACCAATCTACCAACCAACCACCCAACTAACCAACCAACTAACCAACCAACCAACTAACCAACCAACCACCCAACCAACCTCCCCACCCTCCCCCGCACCTCGGCCTGGATGACCTCTGGCGATTGGGAGGCATCGAGCACATGCCAGCGGGCCGGCTCGGCGGCGATCAACGCCCGGTAGCCCGCGGCCACACGCTGGTGAAAATCGAGGGCCAGCGCCTCCATGCGGTTCCACTCCGCCGGGGTCTGCGCTTTGCGACGCAGGCCGGCGCGGGCCTCCAGATCGAGATAGAAGGTGAGATCGGGGGTGAGGCCGCCGGTGGCGAAGGTGGTGATGCGGCGCAGATCCTCCAGGGGCAAGCCACGGCCATAGCCTTGATAGGCCAGGGTGCTGTCGTAGAAGCGGTCGCAGACCACGATCTCGCCGGCGGCGAGGTGGGGGCGGATGACCTGGCGCACGATCTGGGCGCGGGCGGCGGAGAAGAGCAGGATCTCCGTTTCCGGGGTCATCTCGGTGTGGTCGGGGTGCAGCAGGATGCTGCGGATGTGGTCGCCGATGGCGGTGCCGCCCGGTTCGCGGGTGTGCAGCACCGGCCGCCCCTGCTGGCGCAGCCACTCCAGCAGCAGCCGGATCTGCGTGGTTTTGCCGCTGCCCTCCGGCCCTTCGAAGGTGATGAAATACATGGCGCTCTATTGCAGCCGCAGGGTGCTGAAGGTGGTGGGCTGCCCCCAACGCATGCCGGACGTGTGCATGAGGATCGTCTGCTGGGCCGCGGCGCCGGGCACATCGTTGTCGTTGGCATTGACCGCGAACCCCATGGCCGCGCCTGCCACCGGTTGCAGGCCCAGCAAGGCCCAGGGGATGGCCGCCTCCAGGGTGTAGCCCTGGTTCTGTGGCTGCGCGGCGATCAACGCCTGGCGGTTCCACTCCTCCCGGCGCTGCGGATACCAGATCACCGCTTCCGGCCCGCTGCCGCTGAAATCGCCGGGCGAGAATCCGAACTGAAAATCGTCATCGTTGATGCTGTTGTCGGCAAAATCAACGGCCAGATCGGCATCCAGCCACAGTTCCACCGAATCGCCGTTGAAGATGTCGTACCCGCGCAGGGGTTGCACGTGCAGGTCATCGGTAATGATGGCCGCAAAATAAAAGAACCGATCATCCCAGGCCAGGCGAACCGTGGCGGCGAAATCGCTAGGCCCCTCGTAATTCTCCGCCCCGCTCTGCACGAAGGGAAGTTGTAGATCGGGGATGCCATTCCAATCGCTGAGCGCGCCGTCGATGGCGATGCCCTCCCGCCGCGGGGCGAGGTAATCGCCGCCGTTGCTGCGCAGAGGCCCGGCGTAGGGGGTGGGGCCGGGCGTGACGGTGGCGGTCGGCGTCGGCTCGATCAGGGGCGTGGCGGTCTCGGTGGGCGTGGCGGTGGGCGTGGGCGTGACCGTGACGGTAGGGGTCAGCGTGGGGGCAGCCGTGGCCGAGGGGGTGACGCGCGGCAGGGGCGTGAGCGGCAACTGCGCCACATCGATCGTGGGCGTGGGGCGTTCGGTGCGCTGGTTCAGGGTGCGCAGCCCCAGGGTGATGCCGATCAGCCCAATGGTGAAGACGGCCACGGCCACCACCAGGGCGATCAAGATCTGGTTGGGGGGGGAGTTGGGCGAGGAGCGCAAGGGAATCGGATCTCAGGGAGCGTGGGGAGGGGCTGTGGGCGAGGGAGGATGGGCGAGAGGGCTGCGATCTGTTTTTGCCAGATCAGCATTCATCGCCCATCCTCTGTCATCGTGGGGCAGTTTGCGGCTCAGAAGCGCAGAAAAGCGCCGATATGGGTGTCTGCGGCTTCGAGGGGATTGCCGGGGGCAAGGATCGTCACCTGGGCGCCCTGCGCAATGGCACGGCGGGCAATGGTGTTGATGGCGTCGGGCAGGGGTTCGTAGACGCCGCCGCACAGGGGGCACTGCGCCTCCGCACTCTCGCCGATGTAATTGCAGCTGGCGCAGCGGCGGACGTGTCCTCCTTCCACGGTGTAATCTTCGCAAAAGAGCAGTTGGTGGATGCGGCCGCTCTGCAGGGCTTCGAGCGTGGGGCCAAGGCCGGCGACGGCATGGTCCCCCTTGGCAGCGGCGACGAGCAGCTCCTGCGCCAGTTGCTGGATGTAGTCGTTGCGCGCTTCCAGGGCGATGGTCTCGGCGCGGGCCTGGACATCTTGCAAGCCGGCGTTCAGCTCCAGCGGCGTGGTTCCCACCACCAGCTGGCGCATGGGGGGGGAAAGGAGTTCGCTGAAGCGGGCGATGTTGTCCTCGGTGCCGGCCAGGACCAGGCGCCGCCACTGGTATTGACGAGCGTAAGTCTCGGTCAGTTCCGCCACCTCGCGCAGGTTGCTGAGCGCGGCTTCATCCTCGTGGCGCTGGTAGCGGGCAGCGGAGCGGCCCCCTTGTTTGTGGCGTTTGACCTCCTCGCCCACCATGCCGCTGGCCTCTTCCAGGCTGCCAAGATGGAAGGAGAAGAAACGCGCGCCCGTTTTGTCCACCGCCACCACGCCCAGGTGGCCGTAGGTATCGAGCAAGTCGACCAGCCGCCGCACCAGGGGCCGGCGATCGACCATGATGGCATTGGCGATGGGCACGTTGAAGGTGTAGGCGCGCCAAAATCCTTGCTCTTGGCAGGAAAAACAGGCAATACCTCGCGCCTGCCGGTCATATTCCAGGTCGATGAAATGCTCGACGCGCTGGCGATCGGCAGGATCAACGCCGGCGGCGGTGTCGAAAAGGTTGCGCAACACCAACCGGTACTGCTCTGGCGGAAGACGACGCGGATCGACATCGAGGTAGAGACTGAGCACGGGTGAGTCCTGCCCTTCAAATTCGACCAACTCGCGGAGATCGGCTTCGTGGATCATGATGTAGGCCTCCTTGCCATACGATGGTGAAAGGGGTGAACAGGAAAGGAAAGAAAACGGCAGCAGATGGCTGGCGGAAACCGCTCAACACGACCTGCTGCCGTCAAGGTATCTTTACACAGCGAGAGCAAACATGGCTTTGGCTGCTCCATTGCTTTCCCAAAACCTGGGAGGATGTGAAGAGGTCTGAACAACCTTCAGATTAGCAGCATCGACGGTCATTGTCAATACGCTGCAAGCCGTACACGCCCACGCCCCTGCCCCCGGCGCGACGGTAGACCACAAAGGGCCGGTTGCGCTATAATAGGCCGCTCGCGGGCGGGCTCATCTACCCGCCGCTTCTTTTGACACGCTCCCCGCCGCTCTGCCGGCGTCTCTTGATCCTATCCATGTTACGTAATCTGTTACAAAAAGTCATCGGCGATCCCAATGAGAAGGAGATCCGCCGCATCCAGCCTATCGTCGCCGAAATCAACGCCCTGGAACCGGAAATGCAGAGGCTGTCGCCCGAAGAACTGCGAGCGGAGACGGCCCGGTTTCGCCAGCAGATGCAAAACGAGACCGCAGAACTGCGCCAGGAATTGGACGCGCTGCGCGCAGCCTGGCAGCAGACCGATGATCCCAGTGATATCGATCAGATCAAACGCCAGATCGAGGCGGTGGACAAAGAATTGCGCGCACGGGAGGAGGATAGCCTCAATGCGATCTTACCGCGGGCCTTTGCCGCGGTGCGCGAAGCCGCTGCGCGCACCCTGGGCATGCGCCCCTACGATGTGCAACTGATCGGCGGGGTGGTGCTGCACTCCGGCAAGATCGCGGAGATGAAGACGGGCGAAGGCAAGACCCTCGTCGCCACGCTGCCCCTCTATCTCAACGCCCTCACCGGCCGCGGGGTGCATTTGGTCACGCCCAACGACTATCTCTCCAAGTATGGTGTGCAATGGATGGGGCCGATCTACCATTTTCTGGGGGTCAGCACCGCGGTGATCCAGAGCGGGGCCGGCAATCCCGATCAGGCCAGCTTCCTCTATGACCCTGATTATCCCAATGAGGATGATCGCCTGCGCAATCTGCGCCCGGTCAGCCGCCGCGAGGCGTATCAGGCCGATATCCTCTACGGCACCAACAACGAGTTCGGGTTCGATTATCTGCGCGATAACATGGCCCTGGCCCTGGCCGACGCCGCGCAGCGGGAGCTGAATTTCGCCATCATCGATGAGATCGACAATATCTTGATCGATGAGGCGCGCACGCCCCTGATCATCTCCGGGCCGGCCCAGGAATCGAGCGATTATTACCGTAAATATACGCAAATTGTGCGTAATCTCCGCCCAGAGAGTGATTACACGGTCGATGAAAAAGATCGGCTGGTGACGCTGACCGAAGAGGGCCTGCTCAAGGTGGAACGGCTGGCCGGGCTGCCCGCGGGCGAAAGTCTGTACGACGCCGAACACGCGGAACAGGCGCCCTATATGGACAATGCCCTGCGCGCGCATGTGCTGTTCAAACGGGACAAGGATTATATCGTGCAAAATGGCGAGGTGATCATCGTGGATGAGTTCACCGGGCGCCTCATGTATGGCCGCCGCTTCTCCGAGGGGCTGCATCAAGCGATCGAGGCCAAGGAAGGGGTGCAGGTGCGCCGCGAAAACCTGACCCTGGCCACCATCACTTTCCAGAATTTCTTCCGCATGTATCGCAAGCTGGCTGGCATGACCGGCACCGCCGCCACCGAAAAAGAGGAGTTCCACCGCATCTACGATCTGGATGTGGTGGAAATCCCGACCAATGTGCCTGTGCGCCGCACCGATTATCCAGATCAGGTGTACAAGTCGCAGGCGGCCAAGTTCACCGCCGTGATCAACGAGATCGAGCAAGCGGTGCAGCAGGGGCGGCCGGTGCTGGTGGGCACCAGCGCCATCGAGACTTCGGAATATGTGGCGCGGCTGCTGAGCCGTCGCGGCATTGCCCACAACGTGCTGAACGCCAAGAATCATGAGCGGGAGGCGGTGATCATCGCGCAGGCGGGGCAGCCGGGCGCGGTGACGATCGCCACCAACATGGCCGGACGCGGTGTGGACATCCTGCTCGGCGGCAACCCGGAGAATCTGGCCCGCGATACCTTGCGCAAACAGGGCTACGATCTAAATACGATCACCGAGTCGGCATGGTATGACGCGGTGGAGATGCTGCGCAAAGGGGCGGACCCGCGGACGCAATATCAAGAAACATGGACCGCAGCGCTGGCCGAACAGTGGCAGCGCACCAAGGCCGAGGGCAATGGCGTGCGCGCGGCCGGGGGGCTGCTGGTGGTGGGCACCGAACGGCATGAGGCCCGCCGCATCGACAACCAGTTGCGCGGTCGCGCCGGGCGGCAGGGCGATCCGGGCGCGTCCCGCTTTTATCTCTCGCTGGAGGATGATCTGATGCGCCGGTTCGGCGGCACCACCTTGCAAGGGATCATGGAACGCCTGGGGGTGGAGGAGGATGTGCCCATCGAAGCCGGGGTGATCAACCGGGCGATCGAGCAGGCGCAGACGCGGGTGGAGGGCTACAACTTCGACATCCGCAAGCATGTGCTGGGCTATGACGATGTGGTCAACAAGCAGCGCGAGGTGATCTACGAACAGCGCCGCAAGATCCTGACCGAGGCGACCCTGAAGCCGACGGTGCTGCGCATGGTGCGCGACCATCTGACCGCGCTGGTGCAAACCTACACCGCGGAACGGTTCAGCGAGGATTGGGATCTGGAGGCGCTGTACAACGCAGTGCGGCGGATCATGCCCTTGCCGGTGGCAGAGGTACCGCGGGCGTGGCAGGGTCTGAGCCAGCAGGCGCTGGCGCAACGGCTGGCGGCGCTGACCGAGGAGGCGTACGCAGAGAAAGAGAAGCGGATAGGCAGCGCCACGATGCGGTATCTGGAGCAGCAGTTGATGCTGCGGGTGGTGGACAATCGCTGGGTGCGGCACTTGACCGACCTGGATGTGCTGCGCGAAGGCATCGGCTTGCAGGCTGTGGCCCAACAGGATCCGCTGGTGGCCTACAAGCGCGCGGCGTTCGATATGTTCGGCGAATTGCTGGAGAGCATCGAGGAGGATGTGGTGACGCGCATCTTCCTGATCGAGGGAGTGCAGGAGCCGCAGCGCCGGCCCATGCGCGCGGTGCATCCCAGCCTGGGCGGCGAGAGCAAACCGCAACCGCAGCGCCAGCAGACCCCGCGCTTGAATCGCAATGACCCCTGTTGGTGCGGCAGCGGCAAGAAGTACAAACAGTGCCATCTGCGCAGCGACCTGGCGGGGGGGGATGGGCAGTCGCCAGGGGCAACGGCGGCGCCCCAGCCGCCCGCGGCGGAGGCACGAGCCAAGGCTGCTCCGGCCCCTGCCGGCCCGGCCCGGCCGCCCGCGCCCGCCGCCTCCCACGGCAAGAACAAGCGCCGGCGGCGATAGAAAAGGCTTGCGCCATCACCCATTGCCACGAATGGCATAAAAAAACCGCCCTTTCGGGCGGTTTTTCGATCTGCTCCTCCGCCTGGACTCGAACCAGGAACACTCCGGTTAACAGCCGGATGCTCTGCCAATTGAGCTACGGAGGATTGGCGGCAACGGGTGCATTGTACGGTTCGGGCGGGGGCGTGTCAAATCCGCGGCGCGGTGAGGGCGTGACGCAAAAGGGAGAGGGGGAGAGGGGGAGAGGGGGAGAGGGGGAGAGGGGGAGATCAAGCGGTCGGAGCGCTGGGCGCAACGAAGTTGCGCATGCGCTCCGACCGCTGGGGTCGCGGCGAGGAGGCGACGCGCGCGCCGGCGGTTGATTTGCTTTGACAATTCACCTGATTTGATATAAAATAGGTGAACATCATCACCTGATTTGGAGGAAACCAGATGAGTGACTACGTACGCACAATTCAGCCTGCGGTCGAGACCGCTCTGTACAAGGGCAAGGTGATCGTCATCTACGGCGCGCGACAGGTGGGCAAGACCACCCTGTGCCGGGCGATCCTGCGCAACCACCCTGAAAGTGCCCTTTATCTCAACTGCGACGAGCCTGACATCCGCGCCACGTTGACCGACCGCACCTCGACGGAACTGCGTGCGCTGATCGGCTCCAGAACACTGGTGGTGATTGACGAGGCGCAGCGTGTGCGCAATATCGGCCTGACGCTCAAGCTATTGGCCGACAACTTTCACGGTTTGCAGGTGATCGCCACCGGCTCTTCTGCCTTTGCACTGTCCAACGAAGTCGTGGAGCCGCTGACCGGGCGCAAGATCGAGTTTCGTTTGTTGCCGCTCTCGGCGGCCGAACTGTTGACCCAGGAAAGCCCGCTTGAGTCGCGCCGGCTGCTGGAGTGGCGACTGCGCTACGGCGCCTATCCGGGCGTCATCACCAGCGATGATCCCGGCGCGGCCATTCTGGAGATCAGCAACAGCTACTTGTACCGCGATGCCCTGGAGTATCAGACGGTCAAGAATCCCGACATACTGCGCCGGCTTCTGCAGGCGCTGGCGCTGCAAATCGGCGGGGAAGTGTCTTACAATGAGCTGGGCAGCCTGCTTGGGCTGGACAAGAACACGATTGCCCGCTACGTCGATCTGTTGGAACAGGCTTTCGTAATCTTTCACCTGCCCCCTCTCAGCCGCAATCTGCGCAAAGAACTGGGAAAACTGCGCAAGATCTACTTTTACGATCTGGGGGTGCGCAATGCACTGATCAACAACTTCAACCCCTTGCATCTGCGGCAGGATGCCGGCGCGCTGTGGGAGAACTACTTCATCAGCGAGCGGTTCAAGGCCAACGCAAACTGGCGTCACACTGTCAACATGTACTTCTGGCGCACCTACGATCGCTATGAGTTGGATTACGTGGAGGAAGAAGGCGGACGTTTGGTGGGCTACGAGTGCAAGTGGAGCGTGCAGCGCTGGCAGCCGCCCGGTCTATTCATCCAAACCTATCCGGGGAGCGAGGTTCATCTCGTCCATCGGGAGAACTACCTGGAATTTCTGACCTGAGCCAGTAGGGGCAAGGCCAGCGGAAAAACCTCGTCGCTCCCCGTTGAAATCTCGCCCCGCTGGCATCGCCCCTACGCGCGCGCCCCGAAAGGCATGGGCCGGGAGGCGAGGAGGCGGTGAGGTCAAGCGGTCGGAGCGCTGGGGTCGCGGCGACGGCCCGGTTGCGGTTGCCGCAGACGATCGCCGGTGTAGGGACGATGTCGGCGGAAAAACCAGCACGCCTCCGGCAAAGATCGCGCATCTTCCCGCGCCCCACGGTCTTGCCTGACGCACGCGCGGCGAACGCCGCCCCCTACCCCCGCAAATCGATCAAGCCCAATCGCATGGCCGCCAGCACCGCCTGACTGCGGTTGGGCTGGTTCAGTTTGCGCAGGATGCTCTTGGCGTGGCTGCGCACCGTCTCTTCGCTGATCATCAACTGATCCGCGATCTGGCGGTAGGTGGCCTCGGTGACCATCAGTTCCAGCACTTCCATCTCGCGGGGGGTGAGCGGTGCCGCCGCGGGCAGGGCTGGCTGTTCGCGCGCCTTCAGGCGATCCAGCAGCCGCCGCGCCGCCGCCGGATGCAGATAAGAGGCCCCCGCGGCCACTGTCCGGATGGCCTGCTTCAACTCCTCCGGCTCGATCTCCTTCAGCACATAGCCATCCACCCCCGCGGCCAGCATCTCGGTCAGCCGTTCATCCAACTCGGCGCCAGAGAGGACGAGGATGCGCACACCGGGCAGGGCTTGGCGCAAGGCCTGGGCAATCATCGTCCCGTCCATTTCCGGCAGGATCAGATCCAACAGCACCAGATCGGGGCGCTGCGTGCGCGCCAGTTCCAGGGCCTGCCGGCCATTGCCGGCCTCGCCCACCACCTCGAAATCGCTTTCCAACCGCAGCACCATGGCCAGACCCTTGCGCACCACGGCATGGTCATCCACGATCAAGATGCGAATGCTCTTGCTATCCATAAAAACTGCCCCCATCGGCAGGGATACTGACCGATAAAACCGCGCCCTGTCCGATCTGGCTGCGGATGTGCATCTCGCCGCCCAGGGCATGGACGCGCTGCTGGATGCCGCGCAACCCGAAATGCTCGCTCTCATCCTGGCGCACGCCCACTTCTTGGGGATCGAAGCCCACGCCCTCGTCGGCGATGCACAGATCGACCTGCTTCTGCCCCACGTGCAAGGTGACGGTGGCGGCCTCCACCCCGGCATGGTGCACGGTATTGGCCAGCGCCTCCTGCGCCACCCGGTAAAGGGCGCGGCGGATGGTTGGCGAAAGGGTGTTGAAATCACCCGCGGTGACAAAATGCACCTGAAAGGGGCGCGCGCCGCTGCAATGGGTGGCATAGCTACTCAGATCGGTCTTAAAACGCTCCAGGGTCAATTCAGAGGGCCACAGATCCAGGATCGAACGGCGCACTTGCAAGCGGGCTTCACCGGCCAGTTCACGCAATTCGATCAGATCTTGCTTCACCTCGCCCACCTGATCGGGCAGCATGGCGATGCAGGCCTCCAGAGAAAAGACAATGCCGAACAAAGACTGGGCGACTGTGTCGTGGATGTCTTTGGCGATGCGGTTGCGCTCCTGCTCCACGGCCAGGCGGCGGGCGCGATCGATGCACAGCACCGTGGTGCCCAGCGTCACCGCGGCCTGATCGGCGATCAGATCGAGCAAGGCTGTTTGCTCTGCGGTCATCTCCTCCGCCGCTGCATCTCGGGCGATCAACAACACGCCCACCGGGTTTTCGCGCAAAAACAGGGGCAGGATCAACCAGTGCTCCGGCCCCAACCGGGCGTTGAGGCCCTCGTGGGCGCTGATCGGCTGGGCCGCGGAGCAGTGCAGCCGTTGCCCTTGCAGCAAACTCTGCGCCACCAGGCCGCTCTCGGGGCGCAACAGCATCACCGGCATCTCGGCCAGGTCGGAGGCATCTGGGGCGATCAACCAGCCGCCCAACACCATCAATACAGGATCGACCAGCCCCACCGCGGCTTTGGGGAACCCCAAATCCTGCGTTACCACGGTCAGCACCCTTTTCTGCACGGAGCGGATATCGGGCGTGGCCTGCAACAGAATGGTGAGGTTGTGGATCAACTTGAGCTGGCGATGCGCCTCGCTCAACTCCAGATTCTGCTGAAACAGATCGTCGCGGGTCTGGGAGAGGGCGGTGTGGGTCTGCCCCAGCTGTTTCAACAGCACCGAAAGATAGCCAAAAAGCAAGCCTATCAGCCAGACGCCCGCCAATTGGGTGAAGACCATCTCCGCTTCGATGCTGTTCCCGAAATAGCGCCAACTGACCATCAGGGCCGCCAGGTACAGGGGCGTGACCGCGGCGGCCGCGATCAGCGCGCCCCGAATCTGAAAGAAAAAGGCGGCGGCCCACAGCGGGCTGAGGGCATACAGGTAATAGGGGCTGCGCGCCCCGCCGCTGACGGCCAGCAAGCCGGCGGCGAAGAGCATATCAATGCCCAAGAGGTAGGGGCGACGCACAAGCTGCACATTCAGCAGGCGATGCGCCAGGGTGATCAACAAAACCAGCCCCACTGCCGCGGCCAGAGTCACGCCGGTGGGCAGCCCCTGGGCGCGGCCGCTGCCTGGCGCAATCCACAGCCACAAAGCGGGCAGCAAACTGGTCCAGCGATAGGCCAGGATGAAGGAGAAAAGCCGGGGTGGGTGCGTTTCTTCAGCAGGCACGCTGCACCTTGGACGAGATGAGCAGAATCAAAGGATGCCAACCGGCGCAGTATAGCAGGCGGGGGGACAAACGCAGAATCCCCCGCGCGGGGGAGGAAAATCCCCCCCGCGGGAGGATGACAAGCCGTGCTGCCGCCTCTATGATCATCGTAAGCGTGCTTTCTAAACTGGCGCTGGTGTCGGATCAGCGCGTTGCTGTTTCTGATGACGATGGACGATGGACGAAGGATATCGTCTTAAACAGGTTTTTTTCGTAATTAATGATTAACAATATTGGATATTCGTCAACTATCGAATATCCAATACCGAATATCAAATATCTACTATCGACTATCGACAAATAAAAGACAACCCAGGAGTGTGCCGTATGACCTTTGCAGCCGACCAAGTATTGGATTGCAGCGGAATGCTTTGCCCCATGCCGGTGGTCAAGACCACCAAAGCGATCAAGGCAATGCAAGTTGGGCAGGTCTTGAAGATGATTGCTACAGACCCCGGCGCGCCGCCCGATATGGCAGCCTGGGCGCGGCAAACAGGCAATGAAATCTTGCAAGAAGCCAAAGAAGAGGGAAAGTTTGTTTTCTATATCAAGCGCGTCAGATAACCCTGACGCGCTTTTTCTTTCTGGAGGTGTGTGATGACTCGATCGGATCCTGACGCTCCCAAACGCCTGGCCTTGATTGCCAGCAAAGGCACCCTGGACTGGGCCTATCCCCCCTTCATCCTCGCCACCGCCGGTGCGGCGATGGGCTGGGAAGTGGGCATCTTCTTCACCTTTTACGGCCTGCCCCTGCTCTGCCATGACATCAAAGCCGCGGTCTCGCCCCTGGGCAACCCGGCGATGCCGATGAAAATGCCCTTCGGCTCCCCCGGTTTCCAGGGCATCGATTGGCCGATCCCCACCGTGCTGATGTCCATCCCGGGGTTCAATGCCATGACCACCGGACTGATGAAAAAGCAGTTCCACAACAAGGGCGTGGCCAGCCTGGAAGAACTACGCGAGACGGCGGTAGACCTCGATGTGCAGTTGATCGGCTGCCAGATGACGATGGACGTCTTCGGTTTCAAGAAAGAAGATTTCATCGAAAGTTGCGTCATCGGCGGCGCAGCCACTTTCCTGGAATTTGCATCTGAGGCAGAAGTATCGCTATTCGTGTAATTCCCCTGCTGTTTTTCAATAAAAGGTAACAGTTCACCTGATGTGTCATTGCGAGTGCAGCGAAGCAATCCCCAAGGTGGCTCGTCATTTTTTGGGGATTCGAGCAACGTTGGGGATTGCTTCGGGGCTATCGCCCCTCGCAATGACAAAATAAGGTGAATTGTTACAATAAAAGATTAATGATTAAAATGTATTTCGACAACATCGCTTTAATCCTTAATCTCTAATCTCTAATCTCTAATCTCTAATCTCTAATCTCTAATCTCTAATCTCTAAAATCAACCGAAGGAATGACACTGATGTGGCGTGAACGAGAAGATGAAGATGTAAAACGTGTTCTATACGTGCAGACGCACGGGCGGGCCACACCCGAACGCAGCGCAACCCCCTTCTTTCTGGCCACAGCCGCGGCAGCAATGGACAACGAGGTGGCCATCTATTTCACCATGAACGGCCCGCAATTGCTGGCCCGCGGCGCGCCGGAAGAGATCGTGGTGCCCAAGGCCGGCGGCGGGGGCAGGGCGCTGCGCTTTTTCATCGACCAGGCGCTGGATATGGATGTACGGCTGTTCGTCTGCCAGCCCTCCCTGGATCTACACGGCTACACGATGGATGACATGATCGAAGGTGTGGAAATGATCGGCGGCGCGGCCTTCAACGATATGGCCATCCACGCCGACGCCGTGATCTCTTTCTGACCATGTCCCAATTTGCCATCCTCCGCAACTGCGTGCTGCCATTGCATCTTTACTACAAGATCGATGAGCATATCTGGATGCGGATGGAACCGGATGGTCTGGTCACCCTGGGGTTCACAGATGTGGCGCAGACCACTGCCGGCGGTATGTTACACGTGACCTTCCGGCAAGTGGGGAAATTTTTCCCGGCGGGCAAGGCGGTGGCCGTGGTGGAGAGCGCCAAATGGCTGGGCCCGCTGCGCACACCGGTGGCAGGCATGCTGGCCGCAACCAACGAAAGCCTGCTGGAGGACGCCGGGCTGATCAACCGCAGCCCCTACGGACGGGGCTGGGTGGTGAAAATGCAGCCCCAGGCTAGCGATGGCGCCCACGACCTGTTGGTGACAGGGGAAGCCGCGCTCGCCGCCTACGAGGCTTTCATGGCGGAACGTGACCTGGATGATTGCATCCACTGCGAAGGCTATGAACTGCCCGCGCAGCCCTGATCCGCATGCCCATGATCGAAGTACGCGTCTTCACCCACCCCACCTGCTTCACCTGCCCCCAGGCCATCCGCCTGGCCCAGCGCCTGGCAGATGAAAACCCGCACGTCGATCTGCAGATCATCTCCCTGGGCAGCGCCCGCGGCCGCGAGATCGCCAAATCCCTGAATGTGCTCTCTGTGCCCACCCTTTTCGTAGGCGAGACCCGTTTTGTCGGCGTTCCCGCTTGGGAACAACTCCAGGCCGCGGCGCAAACGCCCTGACCGATCCCCACTGCTCCCCTCAGGAGGTTCTATTTGGCTACAAACGCTGCTAATTGGAATCCAGGTAAAATCACCGATAAGTATCCTGGCGTTCCATACGAGGAAAAATTGCGCTTATTCGCAGAAGTCAAGGCCGATGCGCGCTATGAAGACTATCTCTACGGCTGTTACGAGTGCGGCATCTGCGTCTCGGCCTGCCCCTCGGCCCGCTTCTACGATTACAGCCCGCGCGTCATCGCCCAAACGATGGCCCGCGAGGACGTCAACCGCATGTACGAGATCCTGGTCGAGGATATCTGGAACTGCGCCCAGTGCTTCTCCTGTGTGCGCTGCCCCCGCCAGAACAGCCCCGGCGGCCTGGTCACGCTGATCCGCGAAATAGCGGTGCGCAACGGCATCAAAGAAACCCGCGATGTGCTGCAAGGCTACAGCCGGGTGATCTACAAAGTGATGCTGAAGGGCAATCAGGTATCTCCCGACATGCTGCAGCCCGATTTCTTCCCCGATTGGGGGCCGTGGGTGCGCAGTTTCCAGGGCAATATGAACCTGTGGCGCCAGGCCATCCCGGTGGATAGCCTGCGCGGCGTGACCGACGCCGCCTGGAAAACCGACGATCAAACCTTACGTGAGCTTTACACGATCTGGTTCGAAACCGGCAATATCGACTTGATCGCCGAAATTGACGAAGGTTTGTACGAATTGTTGCTGGATGTCATGGAAGAAGCACTGGAGGACTGGGCATGAGTGTCTCGACTTTACTCTCTTTCGACGAACTGCTGACCAAGAAAGCGGGCGTGGTGCAACGCGACCCGGCCCAGGCGCCCACGCATGACCTGCGCGAAACGCTCTTCGAGCTGGAAGCCAAAGGGGAGCTGATCGTGCAACGGGTGCCAGAACCCTATTTCGAGGTGAAGACCAAATACGGGCGCACCAAGAAGATCCCGCTGGAACACACCTGGCATCACAAATCCTGCGGCCAATGCGGGCACATCCCCGGCTACACCGGCTCCATCTTCTGGCTGCACCGCCAGTTTGGGCTGGATCACGTGGATCCGACCGACCAGACCTCCTGCACCGGCTGGAATTACTACGCCTCCGGCGCCTCCAACGCCGTGGCGCAGCTGGCAGTGATGGCGCGCAACTTCGCCGCGGCCTACGAAACCGGCTACTATCCCCTCATCCACTGCGGCACCAGTTACGGGCACTACAAGGAAGCCCGCGAGGAACTGATCCACCATCGCCAGATGCGCGATCAAGTGCGCCGGGTGCTGGACAAGCTGGGCAAGCCGCTGGTGGTGCCAGAGGAGATCGTGCACTATAGCGAATGGGTGCACGCCATGCGGGATCGCATCGCCGCCCGGCAGGTGGTGGCGATGGATCATCTCACCGCCTGCGTGCACCCCGCCTGCCACTATTACAAGATCGTGGCGGAGGATGCCATCTATGATGACGCCGTGTTCGGCGGCCAGCGCACGGCCACGGTCACGGCCACGCTGGGGGCGCTGGGCATCACCGCCGCCGATTATTCCACCTGGTTCGATTGCTGCGGGTTTGGCTTCCGGCATGTGCTGGTGCAGCGCGATTTCACCCGCTCGTTTGCGGTGCAGCGCAAGATCGATGTGATGAAGAATGAGATCGACCCCGATCTGGTGGTGACGCACGACACCGGCTGCGTCACCACGCTGGACAAAAGCCAATTCTCCGGCAAAGCGCACAACTTCAACGTGGGCGTGCCGGTGCTTTCGGATGCCCAGGTGGCGGCTTTGGCGATGGGCGCGCATCCCTTCCGCGTGGTGCAGTTGCACTGGCATTCCACCGATTGGCGCCCGCTGATGGCCAAGCTGGGCATCGATTGGCAGGCCCGCTGGGCCGAGTTCGAGGCCGATCTGGACGATATCCGCAGCGGTAAAAAAGCAGGGCTGACCTGGGCAGAGGCAGATCAGCCGGTTGTTTCGTAGCTACCATTTCTAACGACGGAGAATTTTATGTCAAACAACAAAGTTGTCATCATCGGCGGCGGCCCGGCCGGCCTGGAAGCAGCCCGCACCGTTTCCGATCTTGGCTATGCTGCTGTCCTGATCGAAAAACGCCAGCGCCTGGGCGGCACGCCCGATGAAGAGCAGTACGCCAAGCTGACCCACCACTTCCGCGACGCCGCCGAGGCGATGGATGAAATGGTGGCGGCGGCCAGCGGGCCGGGCGTGCAAGTCCTCACCCACACCCAGGTGACCAGCGTGGAGGGCGAGGCGGGCAACTTCCGCCTCACCGTGCAGAACGGCGGCGCTCCCCAGACTTTGGAAGCGGGCGCCCTGATCCTGGCCACCGGCTTCAAGCACTTCGACCCCGGCCGCGAGACGCAGTACTACAATTATTACACCTATCCCGACGTGATCACCATCGCCGATCTGGAAGGGATGCTGAAAGCGCACAAGGTGGTGCGTCTTTCCAACGGCGAGACGCCGAAGCGGGTGGCGTTCATCCAGTGCGTCGGCTCCCGCGACCGCCAGATCGGCAATGAATATTGCTCCAAGGTCTGTTGCGGCATCGCCAGCAAGCAAGCCATCGAAATCCGCCAATTGTTGCCGGATACGCAAGTGTTCATTTTCTACATCGACATGCGTATGTACGGTTATTGGGAAAATGAGCTTTACTGGCCGGCGCAGGAGCAATACAAGGTTAACTATGTCAAGGGCCTGGCCAGTGAGATCCTGGCCAAAGGGGATCGGCTGCTGATCCGCGGCGAGGATACGACCATGAGCCGCCCCATGGAAGTGTTGGTCGATCTGGTGGTGCTGTCGGTGGGGATGGAGCCTAGCGATGGCACACGGGAGATGGCCCGCTTGCTGGGGTTGACGCAGAACAAGTATGGCTACATCGCCGCCGGCGGCCCGGGCGGGCTGGACCCGGTGGCCACCTCTCGGCCTGGCGTTTTCGTGGTCGGCGCCGCGGCCGGCCCGGCCGATATGGACGATTCGATCGCCACAGCCGGCCTGGCAGCCGCCCGCGCCGTCGCCCTGCTGCGTAGGCAAGCGTAGATGATAGACGATAGACGATAGACGATAGACGATAGACGAAGGTGTCAGCGATTTCACCGTTCACCGTTGATTGTTGATTGTTAATTGTTGATTGTTAAACATCGTCCATCCCCCATCCCCCATCGAACGCAAGAGCCATGACATTCGGGCAGCGCTACAGTCACATCGTCAAAGAGAAGACCGGCCCCGATGACCCGGAACTGGCGGAACTGCTTCAGGAAGCGCTGGAACAGGCCAGCCCCCACCTGCTGGCAGAGATCGCCACAGAACTGTGGACGCGCCGCCAGCAGTGGGTCGATCGCCTGCACGAACTGGACGGCGACAGCGCCCTCTTCCCGCACCTGGCCCGCCTGACCACCTCCAGCCGCCGCAACGCCGAGGTCATGGCCGCGCATCTCAGCCAGCAGGGCCTGCCCTCCGTCGCCAGCCTGTTGCATGGCGATGCGCCTGTCCCCACCCGCATCGTGATCTTTGCCAACCAGATGCCCGGCCTGGACAAACGCCTGCGCTGGGAACTGGCCACCGGCCTGCTCCACCTCCTCGACCCGGCCCGCCATTGGCTGTGGACGCGCTGGCTGTGGGACAGCGACAAACGCAGCGGCATCCTGCCCCTGCTGGCAGGGGGCGTGCATCATTTCCAGGGGCTGGATGATGCGGACGCCTATCAAGCCGTGGGCGCAGTCACCGCCCTGAGCATGCGCTTTGCCGAAGGCAGCGGCCTGCTCTCGGCAGACCTGATGCAGCACCCCCAACGAGTCCTCTTTGCCGCCGATGCCTTTCTGGCCTGCGCCTACAGCATCTACCTGTATGGCATCACCAGTTGGCGTCTGAGTCGTGAGTACAACCGGCTGCTCCCCACCCTGCCGGATATGATGCGCACCCTGTTAGGGCTGTCCAAACGCAAAGATCCCTTGGCGGCCCCCACCGATCGAACGAATCATGGAGAAACCACATTATGGATGCAGGTTTAGATAAAGTTGATCGCATCTTAGAAAAAGAAACCGCCATCATCGATGGCATGGACATCTCCGGCTCCTGGAACCGCATGTTCGAACAGCGCGTGATCTGGGACTACACCCCGGAACTGATCGAGAAGATCACCCATCTGCCGGGCGGGGAATCCTTCGGCTGGTGTTACCAATGCGCCTCCTGCACGCCGGTCTGCCCGGTCGATATGGTTGGCAGCTATGGCCCGCGGCGCCTGTTCCGCGCGGTGCAGACCGGCGTCGATCTGTTCACTTCCGCCGACCTGTGGCTGTGCACGACCTGCGCCAATTGCCTGCGCGTGTGCAAAAAAGAAGTCGATATGGTGCAGATCATGCCGGCAACGCGCGAAAAGGCCGTGTTGGATGGTTTTGTGCCGGAAGAGCTGCAAAAAGCCTTCGAAGACACCGCCAAATATGGCAACCCCCTGGGCCAGCCGCAACGCAAACGCGCCGCCTGGGCCAAGCAAGCCGGGGTGGACGTCCCCATCATGAAAGAATTGGGGCGCGGGGTCGATATCCTCTGGTATGTCGGTTCCTACCCCTCCTATCACCCGCGCGGGATCGATGCCTCGCTGGCCGCGGCCCGCATCTTCCATGCCCTGGGCGTGGATTACGGCATCCTGGGCAACGAAGAAAAGGATGATGGCGATTCGCAACGGCTGGCAGGCGAAACCGGCCTCTTCGAGATGCTGGCCGAGCACAATATTGGCGTATTTGCGCAATATGAGTGGAATACGATGGTTGTCACCGGCCCGCACGAATACAACGCGTTCAAGACGCAGTATCCCAAAATGGGCTTCGATCGTCCATTAATGCATTACACGCAATTTCTGGCCGGCCAACTGCCAAAATTGCAAGACCTGCTCACGCATTCCCTGCCTCTGCGGGTGACTTTCCACGATCCCTGCTATCTGGGCCGGCACCATGGCGAGTACGACGCGCCCAGGGCGCTGCTGCAAGCCATCCCTGGCCTGGAACTGGTGGAAATGGGCCGCTGCCGCGAGAACGGCTATTGTTGCGGCGGCGGCGGCGGCGGCATGTGGCTCGATTCCTTCACTGCCAACCATACCAGCATGCGCCTTTCCGAGAAACGGGTGATGGAAGCCGCGGCCAGCGGCGCGGACGTGCTGGCCGTCTGCTGTCCCTTCGAGGTCTCCCGCTTCGAAGATGCCGCCAAAAACACCGGCAATGGCCATCTGCGCGTGCTCGACATCCTGGAATTGCTCGATATGTCGATGCGCGGCAATGGTTATTAGACGATAGACGATAGACGATAGACGATAGACGAAGGTGTCAGCGTTTCACCGTTCACCGTTCACCATTGACTGTTGACTGTTGATTGTTGACTGTTAAACATCGTCCATCGTCCATCGTCCCTCCGTCCCACATCATGTCAAGACAGGAGAATGTTACATGAACATTGTGGTCGCACTCAAACAGATCCCCAGCATGGCCGATGAGCTGCCGCTCAACGCCCAAGGTTCCAACCTGGACTTCGATGAAGTGGATTTCGTGCTCAACGAATTCGATGAGCACGCCCTGGAACAGGCGGTGCTGGTCAAAGAGAAGAGCGGCGGCGCCGTCACCGCCCTGGGCGTGGATCTGATCGAAGCGTTGGATGATGTCCTCTACACCGCGCTGGCCAAAGGCGCGGACAAAGCGATCAAGATCGTCGGCGATTTCGAGCCGGGGGCCGATTCGCACACCCAGGCGGCCTGGCTGGCCGCGGTCATCCGCGACCTGTCGCCCGACCTGGTGCTGACCGGGGTGCAGGCCGCCAACGATCTGGATGGCCAGATCGGCCCCATGCTGGCCGCCCACCTCGATCTGCCCTACGTCGGCGTCGTCACCGGCCTGGAAGTGGCCCAGGGGGTGGCCAAAGTGCACAAAGAGTTCGCCGGGGGCGTCGTCGCCGATATCGAGGTGGACTTGCCCTGTGTCGCCGGCATTCAGGCCGCGGCCAAGCCGCCCCGCTACGCGCCGATCAGCAAAATCCGCCAGATCGCCAAGACAGCCCAAATCGCAGAAGCCGAGGCCGCCGCCGCCGGCCCCGACGCCGGCGTCACGCTGCGGCGCATGGCCAAACCGGTGGCCACAGGACGGGCCGACATGCTGGCCGGAGACGCCAAACAAGTGGCTGCAAAGATCATCGACATCCTCACCGAGCGAGGGCTATTATGAGCAACGATATTCTTGTGATTGCCGAACATCTGGATGGACGGATCGCCGACATCTCTTTCGAGATGGTGGGCAAGGCCAGGGAACTGGCCGCGGCCCTGGGCGGGCAGGTCATTGTCCTGGCGCTGGGCAGCGGCTTGCAGGCGCAGGCCGGCGGCTTTGCCTCGCACACCACCCTCTATCTCGACGACCCCCTGCTGGCCCATTACAACCCGCAGGCCTACCAGCAGGTGATCGCCGCGCTGGCAGCGGCGCACTCGCCGCGGCTGATCATGCTTGGCTATACCTCGATCGGCATGGATGTGGCGGCCTGGTTGTCTGTCAAAACGGGGCGCCCCTGTATTGCTTATGTCAACGATATAGCGGTCGAGCAGGACGCCATCGTCACCCGCAGCCAGTTGTACGGGGGCAAGATGAGCGCCGAGAGCGCGACGCGAGCAGACAGCCTGATCGTCACCCTCATGGCCGGCGCATTTGCTGCCGACGCGGGACGAGGCGCTACCCCCATCCAACCGATCGCGGCGCCGGTTCCACTCGCCGGGCTGCGCACCCGCTTCACCGGGCTGCTCAAGCCGGAGGCGGGCGATGTCGACATCACCACCCAGGAAAAACTGGTGGCGGTGGGCCGCGGCGTGGGCGGTGAAGATGGCGTGGCCCTGGCCACCGAGTTGGCCGAGGCCCTGGGCGCGGTGGTGGCTGCCTCGCGCCCGGTGACCGACGCCGGCTGGCTGCCCAAAACCCGGCAGGTGGGCAAGTCGGGCCTGACCGTGCGGCCCAAACTCTACCTGATGCTGGGTATTTCCGGCGCGCCGGAGCACCTTGAAGGGATGAAAGATGCGGAATTGATCATCGCTATCAACAGCGACGAAAACGCGCCGATTTTCAATGTTGCTCACTACGGCGCCACGCAAGACCTATTCGAAGTGGCAGAAGCGCTGTTAGAGGCTTTATAGGTAGATGATCAAACCCAATGTGTCATTGCGAGTGCAGCGAAGCAATCTCCAAGGTTGTTCGTCAATTTTGCGGTTGTCAATCGGCGTTGGGGATTGCTTCGGGGCTATTTCCCCTGGCAATGACAAAATAAGGTGAATTTTTACGGTTTTGGAAACCTTTAGGGATTTTTTTTACGAAGGAGAGACGATCTTGCTTACAACCATCGAAAAACTGATCTTTATCTTGCTTGTAGCCTTCTTCGTGGGATTTCTGGCCCTGCGCGGCTTTTGGGGCATCTACAAGATCGTCCGCCAGGGCCGGCCGGCCCCGGCCTTGAAAAACATCCCCCAACGGATGCTGGCCGCTGTGGTGCAAGTGGGCTTGCAACAGACGATTTTCCGCTCTCGCCCCTGGCTGAGCGTCTTCCACGCCTTCATCTTCTTCGGTTTCAGCTATTACTTCCTGGTCAATGTCACCGACCTGCTGGAAGGCTTCGCACCTGGGTTCGAGTTGGTGTACGGCGGGCGGGCGTTGGCCGCCGCGCCCACAGGGCTGGTCAATCTCTTCAACCTCGTGGCCGATATCCTCAGCGTGTTGACCCTGCTGGGGATGATCGTCTTCCTGGTGAGACGCTTTATCAGCCGGGATCAACGGCTGCGCTTCAACGAGGGCGTGCTGCTGAACCCCAGGGTGCAGGCCGGCGGCGTTGCCCGCGACTCTCTGATCGTGGGCGGATTCATCCTGCTGCATGTGGGGTCGCGCTTTTTGGGGCAGGCCCTGCGCCTGGCCGAGCATGGCGCGCCCGATCCCTTCATGCCCTTTGCCAGCCTCACGGCCAACCTGTTCGGCGGCCTCTCGCCGGCCGCGCTGGACGCCGGCATTCATACCACCTGGTGGCTGGCGATTGGGCTGATCGTGCTCTTTTTCCCCTATTTTGTAGTCAGCAAGCACATCCACCTCATGGTTGCACCCATCAACCTGGGCCTGGCCAAGCAAAACCCGCGCGGCCAGCTCGACGACGCCTCGCCGCCGGGCAGCGATATTCAGCCGGGGGCCGCGAACTTGCTCGATCTGGCCTGGCCGCGGCTGCTGGACGCCTACGCCTGCATCATGTGCAACCGCTGCAACGATGTCTGCCCCGCGCACAGCCTGGGCAGCGTGCTCTCCCCCGCGGCCGTGGAGGTGAACAAGCGCTATTTAATCAACCAAAACTTCGCCGCCCTGGCCGGCGGCAGCGCCCCGCCCCTGAGTTTGATCGAGCATGTGATCAGCCCGCAAGCCGTGTGGTCGTGCACCACCTGTTATGCCTGTGTGCGCGTCTGCCCGGTCGGCAACGAGCCAATGGCCGACATCGTCGATATCCGCCGCAGCTTGCTCATCCAGGGCGATGGGTTGGATAGCGGCGTACAAACCGCTTTGGAATCGCTGTCCAAAAATGGCAACTGGTTCGGGCAGGGAAAACGCGCCCGGCCCAAATGGAGCAAAGCCCTGGATATCGAGATCAAAGACGCGGGCAAAGAAGCGGTGGACTATCTCTGGTTCGTCGGCGATACCGCCTCGTTCGACAGCCGGGTGACGCCTCTCACCCAGGCCTTTGCCCGCATTTTGCATCACGCCGGGGTGGATTTCGGCATTCTGGGCCAGGCCGAAAGCAATGCAGGCAATGATGTGCGCCGGATGGGAGAGGAAGGCCTCTTCGAGCAGTTGATGGAGAACAACCTGAAGGCGTTCAGCGCCAGCACCTTCGAGCGCATCGTCACCACCGACCCGCATTCCCTCAACACCCTGCGCAACGAGTACCGCTGGAATGGCAACCGCCGCCAGGTGATACACTACAGCAGCCTGCTCTTACAGTTGTTCGAGTCCGGTCGCTTGCAGGTCACACAGCCCCTCTCGGCCTACGTGGCCACCTACCACGATCCCTGCTATCTGGGCCGTTACAACGGAGAATATCAGGCGGTGCGGAAGCTGCTGCAACATCTGGGCGTCGCCCTGCATGAGATGCCGCGCAACTGCGAAAACTCCTTTTGCTGCGGCGGCGGCGGCCATATCTGGATGGGCGAAACGCCCCCAGGCGAGCGCCCCGCCGAGAACCGCATCCGCGAGGCCGTGACCACCCTCACCGCCCACGCGGGTGAGGGAAAGCAAGAAAACTGGCTGTTTGTGGTATCCTGTCCCAAGGACCTGATCATGTTTTCGGACGCGGTGAAGACCACCGCCAACGACGGCGCGATCCAGGTCATCGACCTGATCCAGCTGGTCGAACAAGCGACTGGCCTGGATAAAGCATAAAAACGGAGGCCATTGATGGCAAAAGCGACGCATTGCAACATCCCCGACACTCTTTACTATTGGATCAAAGAGCACGTTTGGGTGCGAATGGAAGAAGATGGCAGCGTCACGATCGGTATGACCGACGCCGCCCAACATATCGCCGGCGCGGTGATCAACGCCATGCCCAAAAAAGCTGGGCGGGGCGTGCAGAAAGGGCGCAGCACAGGCACGGTGGAGAGCGGCAAATGGGTAGGCCCGGTGAAGGCGCCGGTCAGCGGCCAGATCATCGCTGCCAACGAAGCCCTGGCAGCCACCCCCAAAGCGCTCAACGCAGACCCCTACGGCGCCGGCTGGTTCGTGCGCATCCGCCCCGATGACTGGGAAGGCGAGAGCGCCGACCTGGTCAGCGGCCCCGAAGGCGCGGCGACCTACCGCCAATTCCTGGAGGCCGAAGGCATCGCTTGCGAGTAGATAGTAGATAGTAGATAGTAGATAGTAGATAGTAGATAGTAGATAGTAGATAGTAGATAGTAGATAGTAGATAGTAGATAGTAGATAGACGTTGATTGTTGATTGTTGATTGTTGATTGTTGATTGTTGATTGTTGATTGTTGATTGTTGATTGTTGATTATTGATTATTGATTGTTGATTGTTGATTGTTGATTGTTGATTGTTGATTGTTGATTGTTGATTGTTGATTGTTGATTGTTGATTGTTGATTATTGATTGTTGATTGTTGAACAACGATCCATCGTCCATCGTCTATCTTCTTACAAAACCGTGGCAAAAAGCAGGAAAACGCGTGATCTACTACGGCTGCGATATCCCCGAAAACCTCTATTATCACGCCGAATATGACTGTTGGGTGCGTTTCGACGGCCCAGACACGGCCACGATGGGCATGACCGACCTCGCCCAAACCCTGGCCGGCAAGTTGTTGTTCGTGCGCTTCAAGGAGCCGGGACGCGTGATCAAGGCCGGACGCATCGCCGCCAGCATCGAAAGCGGCAAATGGATCGGGCCCTTCAAACTGCCCTTCGACGCCGAACTGCTCGAAACCAATGAGGCCGGCTTTGGCCAAGATAGCGCGATCGCCAACAGAGACCCCTACGGCGCCGGCTGGCTGGTGCGGGTGCGGTTGCTCGACCCGACCGCTGCCCGCGCCGCGCTGCTCAGCGGAGAGGCGGCCACAGCCTTCATGCAGGAGAAGATCGAGCGCCAAAACATCCGCTGTTTTCGCTGCGCCGATTAATCAGGCGGCAAGACCCACATTTCACATCTATAGGAAGCCAGATTTATGTCTCGCACCATCCGTTTGATCGACTTTGGCGAAGTTTCACCGCTCAGATCGCAAACCGTATATCATGCTGCAGCCTATGCTTTGCGCGAAGATAGCCCGGATACGATTATTCTAGTCAGTTCGCAGACGCCCTATGTCTGCATCGGATACCATCAGGATCTGGAAAAAGAAGTCGATCTGGCCTACTGCCAGGCGCATGGGCTGCCGGTGTATCGCCGCGAGGTAGGGGGCGGCGCGGTCTATCTGGACAGCGGGCAGCTCTTCACCCAATGGGTTTTCCACCGCGATCACCTGCCCGCGTCACTGGAAGCGCGCTTCGATCTCTACATCCGCCCGCTGGTGGAAACCTACCAGACGTTGGGCATCGCGGCCTATCACCGCCCGATCAACGACATCCACGTGGCGGGCAAGAAGATCGGCGGCACCGGCGCCGCGCAGATGGGCATCTCCGAAGTGGTGGTGGGCAGCCTGATGCTGACTTTCGACAAAGCCACCATGGCCAGGGTGCTGAAAGTGCCCTCGGAAAAGATGCGAGACAAGATCTTCGAGAGCCTGGAGCAATACATGACCACCATGCAGGAGCAACTGGGGCATCTGCCGCCGCGGCAGGAGCTGAAGGAACTGTACGCGCGCAAATGCAGCGAGATCCTGGGGGTCGAGGTGCAGCCCGGCGTCTGGACGCCGGAAGAAGAAGCGGTAGCGGCGGAACTGGACGCCCGCTTTGCCTCGGAGGAATGGCTGTACCAGCAAGGCCGCCTGCGCCAGCCGGGCGTGAAGATTCACACCGATGTGCAGGTGGTGGAGACGGCCTTGAAGGCGCCGGGCGGCCTGATCCGCGTGGTCGTGCGCCTGCGCGAGGGCCGCATCGACGATCTCAGCCTCAGCGGCGATTTCACCATGTTGCCCTCCTTTGCCCTGGGGGCGTTGGAGCAGGCGACCCGCGGCCTGCTGGCCAAACGGGACGCGCTGGCCACGCGGCTGCACGAGGTGTATCAGCGCCTGGGCATCCAGTCGCCGGGGGTGACGCCGGGCGATTTTGCCGAGGCCATCGTGGCTGCTGCCAGCCCGCGGGGCTGAGAAAACCGGCGGAGCGGCCCCGCGCCTCTCCGCGCCCCCAACTCACCGGGCCGATCGCCGGCGCAGCAGCAGGGTGGTCGCCATCATCAGCGCCAGCAACCCGACCAAACCGTAGATCAAGGGCCGCAGCCGCGCCGCGGGGCGTGCGTCCTCCTCTGCCGCGGGCTGGGCAGCGCCGGCTGCATCTTCCTCGGTCAGGGCCGGGAGATTCTCTTCCGCCGCGGGCGCGGTTTCCGGCGCGATTTGGGCCGCCATCGCCGTTTCGGTGATCCCTTCCTCCGCCGCCACAGCCGCGTTCTCCTCTTCCACCGATGCCGGCGGGGGCGGGGGCGTGGGTTCTGGCGCGGCTTTGGCCGCCATTGCCGTTTCGGTGATCGCTTCCTGCGCCGCCATAGCCGCGTCCTGCTCTTCCGCCGGCGTGGGCGTGGGCGCAAACACGCGCAATGTCGTCGGGGATTCCTCGATCACGCGCGACTGGATGGCGCGTTCCTCCCCCTCCCCCTCCGCCGGCGCAGGCGTGGGCGTGGGAATCGGTTCCGGCGCGGCCATGGCCGCCATCGCCGTTTCGGTGACGGCCTCTCCCCCCGCCACAGCCGCTTCCTGATCTTCCGCCGGCGTGGCGGGGCCATCCGCGGGCGCAGCCTCGACCGCCATCTCCACCACAACCGTGGCCTGCGGCGGCGGCCCGGCCCGTTCCATCTCCCCGGCGGGGGCCGGCGCCAGGGCAATCTCCTGCGGCGCGGACGCAAGTTCATACACATTCTGCCGCGGCCAGGTGGCCAGCCCCACGGCCAACACCAGCACCGCGGCCACTGCCGCCGTGGCCAGCGGCATGATCGGGGTGAGGGCGTCGAGCAGACGGGTGAAGAAACTGGGCGCGCGGGCGCCGGCCACCCGCCCCCCGCTGGCCAGCACCTGCTGCTCCGAAAGCACAAAGGCCCGCGGGACAGGCGCAGGCGACGCTTGCCGCAACAGCGCCACCGTCATCTGCAAGCCGTGCAGCCGCTGCGCCACTTCCGGCGCCGCGGCCACCGCTTCTTCCACGCGCTGGCGTTCAGCCGCGGTCACCTGCCCGTCCACATAAGCAGACAGCAGCTCATCGCTGATCTCGAATCGAGCGCCGGAATGGGGAGAAAAAGTCATCGCAATCGTGTGCAGAGGGTGGGTCAAGAGGGAAAGCCGTCTGTTAGACGGTATTGTGGCGGCAAAAGTTCCTGCCGCGCTTGCAGGCTGTGGCGCAGCTTGGCGCGGGCGCGGCTCAGCCGCGATTTCACCGTGCCCAGCGAGGTGTCCATCACCTCCGAGATTTCCTCGTAGGAAAGGCCCTGGATATCGGAAAGCACGACCACCGCCCGCTGATCAGGGGGCAGCTGGGCAATGGCCCATTGCAGCAGATCGCCCAGTTCCAGGCGCTCGGCATGCTCCGCCGGGCCTTCCGCCGGATCGAGCACACGCCAGCTATGATCTGGATCCACCAGCAGATCCTCCAGATCGGTCGTGGGCCGGCGTTTCAACGCCCGCAGGTGATCGTAGCAGGTGTTGGTGACGATGCGCAGCAGCCATGACTTGAAATGACCCCCGCGAAAGCTGTGCAATCCCTTGTACGCCTTCAAAAAAGCATCCTGCGTGGCGTCCGCGGCCCCGTCCTGCGTGCCCATCACCCGGTAGGCGACGTTGTAGGCCAGGCCCTGATAGTGCAGCACCAACTGGTTGAACGCCGGCAGATCCCCCCCTTGCGCGGCCGCCACCAGCTTTTGTTCATCGATCATCCTGGCCTCCGCGCGCCCGCGCGGGCATCCTCGTCGCCGGCGGACAAGCGCATCTGCAATCGGAACCAACTTGACGTAGACATGGGCCTGGCTTATACTCGGAGACTCGAGCCGAAGTGGCGGAACAGGCAGACGCGACGGTCTCAAACACCGTTGGAGATAGCTCCATGTGGGTTCGAGTCCCACCTTCGGCATCGATTCCGCTATTCATCTTCATGCAGCCTCTTCCGACTCTCCTTTTTCAATCACAGATCACGCCAGATAGAGGATAGATACCGGGCAATTCCCTTCGTTTTTGATCGAACGAACTACAAAACCGCCTTTCTCCTGGGTGACTGCGGGATGATTCAAGAAGAACACCGGCATTATAACAGCAAACGCAGCGGTCTGCCAGAGGGAAATACGGCGGCGAAGAGGTTTCAGCGCCGCTCGGCTCCCTCTTTTTTTGCGCCGGTTGCGCGTCGTTGATCGCCGATCCTTCGTCCATCGTCCATTCCCCCCCTTTTTCGTATGAAACGTCAACAAACACAGTCAGGCAGGTGGCTGGCGCTCGGCGGCATTCTCGCCGCCTTTTTGATCGGCCTGTGGATCGGCTTCCGCCTGCTGCCTCGCCTGGCGCCGGCGGACCTCAGCAACCTCAGTGCGGCGCAAAAAGATGAGTACGTCGCCCTGGTGGCCCTGGCCTACAGCCAGAGCGGGGATCTGGAAGAAGCCAAAGCGCAGTTGGCAGCCCTGGCCGCGCCCAATCTGGGCCAATTGGTGGCCGGGGTAGGCGAGCGCGCCCTGAACAATGGCGGCCAACCCGGCCAGATCGCGGCGCTGGCGCAGATGGCCGCGGCCCTGGGCGTGCGCAACAGCGCCCTCAACCCCTTCCTGGCCACGCCCACCCC
>JABWBG010000221.1 GCA_013360575.1 Caldilineales bacterium | reverse complement strand
CGCGGCCCCGGCTCCGGCTCCGGCAGCCGCGCCCGCCCCCGCGTCTGGATTGGAGGCGCAATGGCAGCAGATCGTGCGCAACATGCGCCAATACAGCACCCGCACACAGGCCATGTTGCGCTCCGGCCACCCCGTCGCCGTGCGCGGGGATGAGTTCATCATCGGTTTCCAGTTCGACTTCCATCGCGAGCAGGTGGAGGGAACGATCGACCGCGTGGTCGAGGCCGTCTCCAATGCCATGGGCCGGCCCATGACCGTGCGGCTGGTGGGCAACGACTACACCCCGCCGCCCCCGGCAGCGGCCCCCGCGACCGACGACCTGGCCCGGCAGGCCGAAGCCCTGGGCGCGGTGGCCCAACGCCTCAGCCCTGCGGATAGCTGATCGCGCCCCCTGTCGTCACGAACCGCGGCGGATCAAAGGCAGCAAGACATTCCAACGGGTGGTGGGCAGCAGATGGGCGTCATCCTGCGTGTTGGGGCTGACGCCAAAACGGGCGCTGTAGCCGGCCAGCATGCCCGGCTTGCCATGACACACCTTCAACACCGGCTGCTGAAAGGTGAAGGGCCGTTCGGGGAAAAGATAGAGCGGTTCGAGGATGCGGACGCCGGCCAGGGGATTGGGATCGAGCCAGAGAACGCCCAGCCGCTCGCCGGCGCCGGCGTTGGCCTGGCGGGTCAGCAGCGCCGCCGGCGCGCTATCCGCTCGCGTCGGATCCACATCCACCACCACCCCACGCTCCACCGCCACCGGATCCGCCGCCAGCGTGAAGCTGGCCCCGATCAAGGCGCTGCCGCTGAGGATGCGCTCATCCAGCCACGCCCCCCAGACATCACTATCCCCCCCGCTGCTCGACGTCCATGCCGCCAAAACAGCCTGCCGCGAAGGCGAATAAGCCAGGTCTGGCTCCGTTTCACTTGTCTCGCTGAAGGCAATATCGAAAGCCGGATTGAGCAACTGGCTGCCGGGCTGGGGCGTGCCATGCACCCGCTGGCCCAGGATGTCGAAATCGCCGCTGCCGAAAGCATAGGCATAGGCCACCAGGAAATACCCCTGCTGGCTGACCGTGATCACCGTCGGCTCCTTTTCGCTGCGCTGAAAATCCGCGGCGATGGGAAAAACAGACCCGATCAGCTCGCCGCCGCCATCGCCCAGCCCGCGCCGCGCCACCCGCCGGGCAAAGACATCGCTCTCCGTGGCGTTTTCCACGGTGTAGACCACCAAAAAGTTCTGGCCGGCGTGAAAATGCGCCACATCTGGGCTTCGTTCGATGCTCAACGACTCGGCGATGCCAAAAGGCCCGCCCTTCAGATCCAGGCTGGGGCCGCTATCCCCCCCGCCTGCCCACCCCGCCACCCGCTGCCCGCGCAGATCGATATCGTTGGCGTTCCACTCATACTCATACACCACCAAAAAGTCGCCATCATTGGAATTGTAGGCCACGGCCGCGTTGCGCTCCGCCCGGCTGCTGTTGGCAATGACAAAAGCCTGCCCCAGCCAGGCAAAGGCCGGCGTCATCACAGCCCGCCGGCCATACAGATCGCTGTTCGCGCCCTCGCGCACCTGCCAGATGACCAGGAACTCGCCGCGATGGCTGTTGTAGCCGATCGCCTCCAGATCTTCATCCAGCCCAGACGCGGCCACGATCGTCTCCATAGCGTGGATGGCCGCAGCCGTGGGCGCGGGCCGCGTGGCCCAGGCCAGCGCCAAGACGGCCCCAAAAAACAAAACAAAACGTAACAGTTTCATAATCAGAGCCTCCAACGGGGGGAATAGCAGAGAGCGGCGGCGCCGCTCGGAGCGGCGCGGCATATCGCCGTAGGCGGCGGTGTCTGCTATACTTGCACGCCTAAGCATACGCCATTGCCTCTCACCGGTAAAGACGCTGGCAACCGCGCGTTCCGTTCCTCTCTCTCCATCCGGCCGGCGCCGGCCTGCACCAAACCAGCATGACACCTCCCCTGATCCTCGTCACCAACGATGACGGCATCCACTCGCCCGGCCTGCATGCCGCCCTCTCCGCCCT
This sequence comes from Caldilineales bacterium, assembly GCA_013360575.1. Taxonomy (GTDB): domain Bacteria; phylum Chloroflexota; class Anaerolineae; order J102; family J102; genus JABWBG01. The sequence goes on along the minus strand of JABWBG010000221.1, from coordinate 4,442 downwards.
CTCTGGCCTGGGCGAATTGCTGATCGTGGCCCCCAGCGAACAGCAATCGGGCATGGGCCGCAGCCTGCCCTCCCAGTTCGATGGCCGCATCCACGCCATCGAACTGGAACACAACGGCCAGACCTTTCCCGCCTATCACCTGGCCGGGTCCCCGGCGCAGACCGTGCTGTACGGCGTGTTGCAAGTGGCCCCGCGCCGGCCGCAGTTGGTGGTCAGCGGCATCAATTATGGCGAAAACCTGGGCAGCAATGTGCTCATCTCCGGCACCGTCGGCGCGGCCCTGCAGGGCGGCGATATGGGCATCCCCTCGCTGGCCCTCTCGCTGGAAACGCGGCACGACTACCATTACAACCACGGCAGCGATGTGGATTGGTCTGCAGCGATGATCTGGCTGCGCCGCTTTGCCGGGCAGGCGCTGCACGGCGCGCCCTGGCCGCCGAACGTGGCAGCCCTGAAGATCGACATCCCCAAAGATGCCACCCCTGCCACACCCTGGCGCCTCACCCGCCAAAGCCGCCAATCCTACTACATCACGCGCCCCGTGACCACGCCCAACGCCCGCCTGGGCTACGAGATCGCCATCGACCGCGCCGCCCTGGAGCCTGATTCGGACATCTACGCCTTCAGTGTGGCGCGCGTGATCTCGGTGACGCCGCTGGGCCTCGATCTCACCCCGACCATCTCCTTTCCCCACTTTGCCGCGGCGCTGCACGATGGCGCGTTCGCGTCTCCGACCCCATGAACACCCCGCCGGCGGTCGCCGACCTCATCGCCGAAGCAGAGATCATCACCAGAAGGGCCCGCTCCTTCATCTGGGTACGCCTGGTGGTGGATCTGCTGCTGCTGGCTGCCCTGTGGTTGGCGGATCCGGGCGACCAGCCCGGCCCCCTGACCTGGCTGCTGCTGGGCGATATCGCCGGTCTCGGCCTCTATGCCCTCAGCGCGCCGCGCTGGCCCACAGCCAGCGCCTACCTCTCCCTCTTGGCCGCGGCCCTGCTCATCATCGCCTCCGACTACCTTCTGGGCAGCACCACCCTGCTGGTCTGGTTTGGGCTGATCCCGCTGAGCCTGGCCGGGGGGCTGATCGTGGCCCGCGCCGGCTTCAACAGCCTGGTCACCCTCAGCTACATCATCCTCTTTGCCCTGCACGGCGGCCTGATCTACCTGGGCCGCATCCCGGTGACGCTGGCCCTGCCCCCGTCGCTTTTCCTCCTCTACGCCGCGGCCATTGGCTTTGTCCTCATTGTCCTGAACGCTCTGGTCGAAACCCTGATCATCTATCTCTTTCAGGCGCAGCAGACCATGGTGATCACCGAGGTGCAGCTATTGCAGACCCGCACCGAGCTGGAGCAAAGCCGCAATCGCCTGTTCGACATCCAACACCAGGCGCGGCAGCGCGAGCGCATCAGCGCCATCGGCCAGATCGCGGATCAACTGGACAAGCTGCTGCGCCAGCCGCTGCTGGCCAGCCAGGAGGTGCTGGACGCCGGCACGGCAGCCGAGGGCCAGATCTCTCCCGCCCAACAGACGGAACTGCGCCGCCTGAACAGCACGGCCCTGCGCATCATTGATGGCCTGGTGCAGTTCACCAGCATTGGCCGCTCGCAGATCAAGACACTCAATCTGGATGACATCCTGGCCACCGAGATCGGCCAATTCCCGGCCCCGCCGGGGGTGGCGCTGCACCTGGAGCAGCCCCCAGTCTTCCCCCCCATCCAGGCCGACCCCGACCAGATGCGCCTGCTCATCCACCAACTGCTGGATAACGCCTACCGCGCCGCGGCCCGCGGAGGCGGCCATGTCACCGTCAGGCTGGCGCCGGCAGCCGAGGGGGTGCGGCTGACCGTCAGCGATGATGGCCCCGGCATCCCCGCCGACCAACACGACCGCATCTTCGATCCGCTGTACACCACGCGCGAGAGCGGGCTGGGCCTGGGCCTCTCCATCTGCCAGCAGGTGGTGCATATGCACGGCGGCAGCATCCGGGTGGAGAGCGCCGAAAACGCCCCCGGCGCCAGCTTCAGCATCTACCTGCCCCGCATGCCCCGCCAACTGCCCGAAGAACTGGCGCAGGATGTGGCCGGATAACCACCCAAACCCCACAAGAGCGATGAACGACGATCCTGAAAACACATCCCCGCCGCGCAAGCCGCGCAATCAGACCTGGGAAAACTGGGTGGAAGAGAAGATCCGCGCGGCCATGGAGCAGGGGGAATTCGACAACCTGCCCGGCAAGGGCAAGCCCCTGCGCGATCCCCGCAATCCCTTCCTGGCCGCGGATCAGCAACTGGCGCACGACCTCCTGCGCAACAGCGGCCACACCCTGCCCTGGCTGGATGACCGCAAAGAGATCGACCAGCGCATCGCCGCCGCCCACCAGGCCCTGCAACAGGCGCACACCCGCTATCGCCAGGCCACGCCGGCCCAGGAAACCGCCTGGGAAGCTGCGGTGCAACGCTTTGCGCAGGAAATAATCGAGATCAACCGTTTGATCGATATCTACAACCTCAAAGCCCCCTCAACGCAGGTGCACAAACTGCGCCTGATCCTGTCCGAAGAACTCGCCCGCCTCCCTGACCATGACCGCTGAAGCCCTCCATTATAGCAGTTTCGTTTTCGACGCCCATTGCGATACCCTCGGCTTTGCCGTGCAGCCGGGCGAAAATCGCCGCGATCCCTTGCAATGGGGCCAAACCATGCATCTCGACCTGCCCCGCATGCGCGCCGGCGGCATCTGCTGCCAGATTTTCGCCTGCTTCCCCGGCCAGTCCCGCCTCCTCTCCGGCCCGTGCAGCGCCGCTCTCGACCGGTTGGAGGCTTTCGAAGATCTGCGTCGTCGCGCCGGCGGCGAGTTGATCCTGGTGCAGACCGCCGAAGACCTGCTGGCCTTGCAGCCGGGCGGCCCCATCGGCGGCATCCTCGGCCTGGAAGGGGCCGAGGCCCTGGAAGGCAGCCTGACCCGGCTGCACACTTTCTTCCGGCTGGGCCTGCGCAACCTGGGCCTGGCCTGGAATGGCCGCAACGCCGCCTGCGACGGGGTCGAGGTCGGCACGCAGGCGGGCCTGACCGAGTTCGGGCGTCAAGTCGTGGCAGCCTGCAACGATCTCGGCATCATGCTCGATGTCTCCCATCTCAATCCCGCCGGCGCCGCCGAGGTGCTGGAGCGCAGCGCCCGCCCGATCATCGCCAGCCATTCCAACGCCTCCGCCCTGCTCGATCACCCCCGCAACCTCACCGACGCCCAGATCCGGGCCATCGCCGCGGCCGGCGGCGTGATCGGGGCCACTTTCGCCAGCATCTTCATCACCCCCGGCGGCGAAAACGCCACCCTGACCCGCTTCCTCGACCATGTCGATCACCTGGTGCAGATGGCGGGCCCGCAGCACGTCGGCCTTGGCTCCGATTTCGACGGCACCGACCTGCCCCCAGAGCTTTCCGGCGCGGACAAGTATCCGCAGGTTACGGATGGCCTGCTGGCGCGCGGTTATGCAGACGAGGCGATCCGCGGGATTCTGGGCGAGAATTTCCGCCGCGTCTTTGCCCAGGTGCTGCCGCGGGGCGGGGGTCAGTAGTCAGTATTCAGTGTTCAGTATTCAGTGTTCAGTATTCAGTGTTCAGTGTTCAGTGTTCAGTAATCAGTGCTCAGGGGGTGTGATGATGATCTATCTTGACCATTCTGCTACGACGCCGGTGTCGGCGCATGCTCTGGCGGCGATGCTGCCCTATTTCAGCGAGATCTACGGCAATGCTTCCGGCATCTACAGCCAGGGCCGCCGCGCCAAAGAGGCGCTGGAAACCGCCCGCGGGCAGGTGGCCGCGGTCTTGCACTGCCGCCCGGCCGAGGTTTTCTTCACCGCCTGCGGCAGCGAGAGCGACAACCTGATCCTGCGCGGGCTGGCCTGGGCCGCAACCAAAGCAGGCCGCGGCGCACACTTGATCACCAGCGCCATCGAGCACAAAGCAGTGCTGGACACAGTGCAACAACTGGTCGATCTCTTCGATTGCACCGCCACCATCCTGCCGGTCGATGGTCAGGGCCGCGTGGATCCGCAGGATCTGCGGCAGGCCATCCGCGCCGATACCGTGCTGATCAGCATCATGACCGCCAACAATGAGGTGGGCACTTTGCAGCCCCTCGCCGCCCTGGCAGCGATCGCCAGAGAACATGGCATCCCCTTCCACACCGACGCGGTGCAGGCGCCGGGACATCTGCCCCTGGACGTGGACGCGCTGGGCGTGGACGCGCTGGCGCTGTCCGCGCACAAATTCTACGGGCCCAAAGGCGTGGGCGTGGCCTATCTGCGCAGCGGCCATTCCCTCATCCCCGCTCTCACCGGCGGCGGGCACGAGGGCAAGCGCCGGCCCGGCACCGAGAATGTAGCCGGCATCGTGGGCCTAGCCGCGGCCCTGCACGAGGCCGAAGCCCTGCGCCCGACCGAGAC